>NZ_JASJOU010000006.1:300000-413126 GCF_030068605.1 Xanthocytophaga agilis | reverse complement strand
TTTTTGATGATAGTCTGGTCGATGCCGGCTCCTTGTAGAGAAACACCAGGTTTGAGCGGCATGGGTTGTTCATCATAGGTACCGGCCGCTACATAGATCATGTGTGAACCGGAAGGTACAGTCTGGGCAGCTTTAGCGATGGTTCTCCAAGGTCTGGATTGAGACCCATCGTTACTGTCGCTACCGGATGTACTTACATAGTAATCCGTTCCAAGTACGGGCACGGAAAATGTGGTAATTATAGCAAAGTTAAGAACAGCAAAAATTTTATAAATAGCTCTCCCTGTAAATTTCGGCATAGCTTCTATGGCTTGATTATACTCTAGGTCTATCAATTTATTTATTTCTTTGTATGCCAGATTATGATAAAGTGTGGATAGTATTTGGTCGAATAATAGTTCTGCTGGTATGCCAAAATTATTGATTCGTCGAAACCTGGCTCAATCTTTTAAAGGGATACGTATTTATATAAATGGAGTTACGACGATTATACTGATATAACTCTTCGGTTATGTAATATTTCAACCATCTCAATACAATATATTTACTTCCCTAAAACATCACTACTAACTGATAAACAATATCTTAAATAATATAAGTACTTTAAATACTTTAAAACAAAAGTATTTAAAAACCCGCAAAAAGCCTTACGTATATGTGACTTTTTGCGGGTTTTTAAATTTTTTGTAGTGAAAAATTTTCGTTTCCTTAAGCCAAGATGTGCTTAGTTGTTGAAATATTTACTCAGATTTGTGGAAATTTTTACCAGATGATTTTTAGCCAACTCATTGAAAAAGAATACTTATTTCAGGTATATCAACTCAATCAAGCAAATTACATACCAGAGGGGATATATCTGTTTAATACCAATCAGTATCTCCAAAATCAATTACAAAATACTATATTCTCTTTCAGCTTACAAAATATGAGGCTCAAACATTCTGAGTGTTTGTTGCATGTCTCTATAAAGGATACACTAGCAGTAAGTCCAGTGAAAGCAACTTTTGGAGGTATAGAAATTCATCAGGGGCTACCAGACTCATTACTTGATTTATTCATTCAGCATGTTGACCAATTTCTATGTTCTCAAAATATTCACCAGGTTAAGCTAACCAATTATCCTTTTGCTTATAATCTAAGCGCTGCACAAAAAATTACAGCTGCACTTCTTAGAAACGGATATACCATTGATAATTCAGAGGTAAACTATCATATTCCTGTAACTAATGAGCCACTGGAAAAACGTATGCACTATTCAGAAAAAAGGCGTCTGCGTAAGTGTGTCCAATCTGGAATGATTTTTAAAGAAGAAAAATCGCCTGACCTATCTAAAATTCATACATTCATCCATCAAGCTCGTATCCGTAAAGGGTTTCCGATGACTCTGCCACTGGAAACATTTCGAAATCTATTCATGCAAATGCCTAACGTCTATCGGGTTTTTGTTGCAATCTATAGAGATGAACTTGCTGCACTTACAGTAACTGTTCGTATCAATAAAGACATTCTCTACAACTTCTATCCAGCTGACAATGAATACTTTTTAAACTATAGCCCCTCTGTTTTCATCACGTCAGAAGTATACAAAATAGCACAACAGGAAGGATATAAGATGGTAGATCTGGGAATTGCTACAGATCAAAGTGTACCCAATTATGGATTGATGCGTTTTAAAAGTAACCTGGGAGCAGAAAACTCACTTCGTTTATCCTTTTGCAAACGTTTCAACGATAACGCTACAAGTCTCTGAGATAATCTTAGGTTATCTTGAGAACTGTTAAAGAATCATTGCAAGCAGTTAGTAACTCCTGATTTGTTTTGTTCCAAACAGGATGTACAAAATCTGGTGCAATCTCAGTTAAAGGTGCAAGAACAAAACGTCTATCTGCAATACGAGGATGAGGAACAACCAGATTCTCTTCCTCCAATACCCAATCATTGATATATAAAATATCAATATCTATCAAACGCGCTTCCCACCGAATCCGTCTTTCTCTTCCAAGTTCACGTTCTATTTTGTGGATTGTATTAAGCACATCTTGAGGAGTCAATTGTGTATTTAGTTGAACTACCTGATTCCAGTAATTGGGTTGGTTTGTAACTCCCCAAGGTTCTGTTTCATAGACGGACGACCTTGACACAATAGCTCCTATCTGATTTTCAATCTGGAAAATCGCACTCTCAATATTAAGTTTTCGGTCACCCAAATTGGTTCCCAGCAGTAGATACGTATTAATAACCATTGATGTAAAAGTGACACAATGACAAAACAGTTTCTGTATTTTTGATGTTAGTAAATAGATCGCATACTTAGGCCTGATTAGGTTAGGCTCTGTATTTTAGTATTTTTATGCGATTGAATTTGTTCACTTTTCTTATTACTTAACTTATATACATAATTTATGTTGCAATTTCTGAAATATGTGCTGGCAACTGTTATTGGGCTGGTAATCTTTTCGCTGCTGGCATTTTTTATTTTCTTAGGCTTTATCACTGCTGCATCATCAGGTGACAAAGTAACTGTAAAAGAAAACTCTGTTTTAAAGCTTAAGTTTGATAAACCCATTGTTGAAAGAGGCCGAGAAAATGATTCGTTTGCCGAACTTGCCAATTCTCTTAGCGGTAATCCCAATTCTGTTGGTCTTATCCAAATCCGTCAGACAATTGCAGCTGCTAAGAACGATAACAATATCAAAGGCATTTACCTTGAACCAGACATGTATGGCTCTACAGCCGGATATCCTACTTTAGAAGAAATACGTACTTCTTTAGTAGACTTCAAGAAATCAGGCAAATTTATCATTGCCTATGGAGAATACTATACAGAGAAAAGCATTTATTTGGCGTCTGTAGCTGATAAGATCTACCTTAATCCTGAAGGAATAGTAGAATGGAATGGTCTGAATGCCAGTATTACTTTCTTAAAAGGCACACTGGATAAACTAGGAGTTAAACCAGAGATTTTTAAAGTAGGTGACTATAAAAGTGCTGTAGAGCCTTTTTTGCGCCAAGATATGAGTGAACCTAGTCGTGAACAAACCCGTTCATTCCTGACTTCTATCAATTCGCATTTATTAAAAACTATTAGTGATGCCAGAGGAATTTCAACAAATGAGCTACAAGCTTTGGCAGACTCACTGACGATTCGCGAACCTAAAGATGCTCAACAATATAAACTTGTGACAGATGTAGGCTATGCAGATGAAGTAGAAACAGCTATTAAGAAAGCATTGAAACAGGATGAAAAGAAAAAGATTGAATTTATTTCATTTGCCAAATACAACAAGGCTGACAACAAAGAAAAGTCAGAATCAGGCAGTTATGACAATCGTATCGCTGTCATTGTAGCTTCAGGTGAGATTAATTCAGGAGATGGGGGAGACGAATCTATTGGCTCTGATCGTATAGCAGAAGCATTACGTAAAGCACGTGAAGATGAAAAAATAAAGGCAGTAGTATTACGTATCAACTCACCAGGAGGTAGTAGTCTCGCATCAGATGTAATGTGGAGAGAAATTCAGTTAACTAAAGAAAAGAAACCAGTAGTGGCATCTATGTCGGATTATGCTGCATCAGGTGGTTATTACATGGCTATGGGATGTGATAAAATTATTGCTCACCCAACTACTTTAACGGGATCTATTGGAGTATTTGGCTTGTGGTTCAATGTGAAAGATCTTCTAAATGACAAGTTAGGGGTAACAGTAGATGGTGTAAAAACCAATAGTTATGCAGATATCGGATTGCCTACTCGCAACATGTCAGACTTTGAAAGACAGTGGTTTCAGAAACGTACAGAAAGTGTATATGAGGACTTTACAACCAAAGCTGCTAAAGGCCGTAAGATGAATGTAGAAGATCTTAGAAAAATCGCTTCCGGACGAGTATGGACTGGAGAACAAGCAAAACAAAATGGTCTGGTAGATGCGCTTGGTGGTCTTGAAGATGCTGTTGCCGAAGCCGCCAAATTAGCGAAGTTGAAAGAAGGAGATTATCGATTACGCTATTTGCCTGAACAAAAACCATTGATCGAAGAACTCTTTGGGGATTCAAATGAAACAATGGAAACAAAAATAATCCAAAAACATACAGGAGTTCTTGCACCTTATATCAAGGATATTCAAAAGCTGAAAAGCTGGCAGGGAACACAAACCCGCCTCCCATTTGAATTAGAAATCAGATAATAATAAAAAAGCCTCCATTGTATACAATGGAGGCTTTTTTATAGAAAACGTACGGCTACAATCGTATAATCATCTTGTTGTTCTGATTCGCCACAAAAATGACGGAAATAGTCCCAGAATGCGTCAATGAAGTGGGTTGTAGATAATCCTGTATGAGTATCAGTAAATGTGAGCAGACGTTGTTCGCCAAATTCATCTCCATCTGCATTACGCGCTTCCAGAATCCCATCAGTATACAATATCAACCAGTCTCCAGACTGATAGCTATGTGTTTTTGTAGTCACATGTTTGATATAATCTGGCCGTCTCAGTAATCCCAATCCCATTCCTTTATTTTGTAACAATGAGGAACTTTGTGTTTCATTGCTGTAATAAATAGCCAGACAATGTCCCCCTCTTGCATGGTGTATCACACCTTTTTCACTATCAATCATGAAAACACTTGCGGTGATAAACTGATCCTTGTCCAGACAACGGCTTAGTGCATTGTTTGCCAGCGCTAGAAAACGATGTGGTGGTGGATGTAGCTCTACAAGGCTATGAAAGATTCCTTTCATTTGTGCCATATGAAAAGCTGCTGAAGTACCTTTTCCAGATACATCACCAATAATTAATATCACACGAGAATCCGATATCTGGAAAATATCATAATAATCTCCTCCGACTTCGTCTCCGGATTGAGAAAAAGCACTGATCTCAAAGTAGTTGTTATCATCAAAGTGATCAGGCAAGAGTTTTTGCTGTACTTTTCTGGCAATATTCAGCGACTCCTGGTATCTCTCATTTTCAATCACTTTTGATACCAGACGAAAGTTTTCAATCGCTACCCCAGTCATACGGGCAAATGTGCTGATCAACTCCACATTATCTGTTGTAAAGCCATCTTTCTGAGTTTTCAGCAATCCTAAAGTTCCATGCAGCTTATCCTGAAAAATCAATGGGACTAATAGTACGGACTGATAGTTCATATCATCTATTATTCCATCCAGTAATCCTTTTCGTATATTTTCAGAGATCGGACTTTGTGCAGTATATTTTAATTCTTTTACAATTTTTTTCTCAGTAGCTAGTGCTTGCTGCTTCTGTATATTTTTAGTTAGCACATTAGTAATTTGTCTGTTCTCATTTGCCACTATCAACCATGCAGCATCTGCATCTGAAGCCTTACTCGTACTTTGTAATAAAGTCTCATATACCTGTGTCTCATTTTCCTTCGCCTGAAATGTTTGTGTCAAGCGCTGGAAATCAAGAAGTTCTTCTATCTTCTGTTCAAAGACAACAGAAGTCGGCAGATTAAATAACAAAACTGCGCATCCAAGTACACTATAACCACCTACAAACACAAACAAGGCCAGAATATATACACTCTGAATAAGATTGGTTACAATCTCTGTATCTCGTGCATACGTGCTCAGATTCCAGAAAAAATAGGCACAAAACAATCCAATTAAAAAAGTAAGTAATATCGCCTTCCACTTATCTCTTACATCCAGATAGGCGACCCACTTAAGATTAAAAGCAGTAATTATACCCAGTAGAGACAATGGAATGAGTATGATATAAAAAAGTGCATCAGACGAGTCTAACTGAAAGAAATTAAAGAAAAGACTAGCCAGCAAAGCATATTCAAATATTTGCCATGTAAGTTGTAATCTCCTGGAACGCTGGTATAAAATAAACTTCTTCCATACAAAAAAAGTCTGGGTAAGAAATAATGTAACCAAACCAATATGAATATGATAAAATAGCAGAATCATCTGTGCAGACCGATCATGTAGAAACTGATCAAAAAAGAAATCCGCAAATCGTAATACAATGGAGATTAGAGCCAAAACCCAGCCAACATCGAGTAATCGTACTAGTTGATCGACAAAAGAGCTACCTCTTTCTTCTTCAGATCTGGCTTTGAAGTAGAAAAAAACTAAGATAAGAAAGAGATTAAGCAGGAGTCCCCTTATGGCTATCGGGACCCCAAAAGTTGTTTTATCATATCCCTGTAATAAGGTAATTAAATTAAGCCCCAACAACAACAACCAACTTACAATGTTGACAGAAACAACAATCCGTATAATATTTTCGCGTGAAAGCATAATTTAACAGGCAGTTTATGGCAAACCCCAAAGTCACTCAGTGATACTTTGGTTACACCTCTGCATTTGCTCAGAACCAATTTGCAAATTGATATATCTCCTTCAGATTTACAAAAAATCAGCACGATTTTGTACCGTGCTGATCTAAAGTTTCTATTCTTCTAAAAAGTATATTCAATATCTCTATAGTTCATATAGATACCATTATACCATATAAATAGTCACATATTTACATATACATCTGAAAATAAGAAACTTAACAATACTACCTGTCTGCAGTAATACCTTTCCATTCATCTGTTCGGAAAGGAGAGGCAGGAAACTCTTCAACATTATATAAATTACATCCTTCCGGATTATTTGCCCATGCATAACGAACTGCAACAGGCTTTGCCACTTTATCACTCCACACAATAATTTGATTTCCATCAATACGCGCCTGTGCCCAAACAAATTTCCGATCCTCTCCTGCAATAGCAAATCCCTTCAACTCATTTCCCTTTGCTATTAATCCTGTACCTATGTTTGTAAAAGTTATACGAATTTTATCACCTTCTATATTCTGAGAAAAATAGAGTGGCCCGGAATGTACCATGTCTTCTCCATAAGCTATCTTGCGTGCATTAAAAGCCAAACGCTTTCCTACATCCAGCTTATTTTTAGGATGTATATCTTCTGCTTCCCCAATATCTATTATACAAGCCATACCAGTTACAGGTAATGAAAGTGTCTTTACCTGAGCCTCTCTTAGCTCTGCCCAATCACTTTCTGATGGCTCTGAAGATACCTTCATAAAGTTAGCCAGTTGAACAAATAAGAAAGGGAATTCGCCCAACTTCCACCGATTACGCCAGTCTGTAATCATGAAAGGAAATAATTTACGGTATTCATATGCCTTATCTGCATTAGATTCTCCCTGATACCAAATCACACCTTTGATTCCATAAGGTATCAGTGGAGCAATCATCCCATTGAATAACAAAGCAGGATGATTAGGAGAATTCATATCTACCCTAGGATTATGTGGCAGGTTTTTATATTCTTCTGAAACCTTATATTGCCAATCACCTGCCAATGAAATTTGCTTTCCTCCTGTTTCCAATACAAGCTTTTTCGCTTCCCCCCATAAACCTCCACCACCATAGGTATCCAATACACGAATTGCGATTACATTCTTTCCCGGTTTCAGTAGTTTGTCTTTTATGAGGTAGTTTCTCTCATTATTGTATCCTTCTGTTGCACCAACTTGTATACCATTCACATACGTAATATCTTCATCATCAATAGCCCCCAGATGTAGAATTGCACCCTTACTTATATCCGCTTTGCTTAGTATAATTTCTTTACGTAACCACACAATGCCATCTATCGTATCCAATTCTGTATGTTCCCAGTTGTTTGGCATTGACATAGTTTTCCAATCTGTAGTAGTCAATGAAGGAAGCATCCATTTCTTTGAGCCTTTATCTTTTGAGGCTAGCTCCGCCTGATAAGCAGCATATTGCTTTTCCATCTCCATCGCATTGCCACTTATCTGGGTTTTCCAGTTGGTATACTCAGTCTGGTAATTAGCAAATCCTTCTAAACCTTCTATGCTAGTCCATGCCTGAGCAACTGTGCCTCCCCAATTTGAGGAGATCAGACCAATCGGAACTTTCAATTTTGTATACAACTCTCTGGCAAAAAAATAGGCGACAGCAGAAAATTCGGGGGTATTATCCGGACTTGCCGATTTCCAGCCACTGGTAGTAACCTCTTTTAGTGGAACAATACTAGTTGTATTTTTTATTTTAATATGACGAATATTAGGGTTGGCAGAAGAAGCAATATCTGCATCATACTTGTGATTAAGCATATTCATACGCCATTCCATATTAGACTGACCTGAACATATCCAGACTTCTCCAACTAGTATATCATTGATTTGAATCTGATTTTTCTCTGTAATTGTCAATGTGTAAGGCCCACCAGCAGGAGTTGCATCCAGGTATAGCATCCAGCTACCCATATTATCTGTAGTAGCAGTGTATGTCTTGTTTTGCCAAGTTATTGTAACCAGTGCACCTGGTGTAGCCCATCCCCAAACAGCATTTCTGGTATTTCGTTGTAATACCATTCCGTCTGAGAACAAAGAGGCAACTTTAACAGTAGCAAATAAGGAATTTGAGAGTAGAGAAATAAAAAAAAGGAGCAATAATTTTTTCATGTGATCCGGATAGAAGATGAAAAGATGTATTAACCCTGCCAAAGTATTTTAATTAAATTCTTCATACAAGAAATACAATAACTTTCTATCCTGGCCATTGAAAATGTATAAAAGCTTTCTAGTATTATAGTTTGCGTTTACGCTCCTGCTCCAACATTCCCTCATTATAACAACGGCGACAACGAGCTTCATAACTGTCTGTTTCTCCTAATAAGACTCTTTCCTGAGAGGCATTTAACCTGAATGAATAGGAGGCAACACTACCACATACGGCACAAATAGCATGAACTTTTGTAACAAATTCGGCAACAGCCATGAGAGCAGGCATACTGCCAAATGGTCTACCCTGAAAATCCATATCAAGTCCGGCTATTATTACACGTTTTCCAGTATTGGCAAGAGTAACACAAACTTCTACCAGACTATCATCAAAAAACTGAGCTTCGTCAATGCCTACTACTTCACAATTACTGGTCCATAAAAATATCTCTTGTGGCGTGCTAATAGGAGTGCTTGGAATGGAATTGGAGTTATGGGAGACCACATCTATATCATGGTAACGCGTATCAATAGCAGGCTTAAAGATTTCTACCTTCTGTCGTGCAATGTTGGCTCGGTTCAATCGGCGGATTAGCTCTTCTGTCTTACCCGAAAACATTGACCCACAGATAACCTCAATCCACCCTGTGGTACGCAGATTCTTATCTCGATGGTATTTTCCTAGATGTGGTTCAATAAACATGCCCGAAAGTTAGTAAAAAACGAGCAGCATTTATTCGTATGTAAATACAAACCTGATGTAGCTCTTTTATAAAAGTCCAGCGATAGCGTTTTACCCGGAGAAAGATGTTATTTTCACAGATAGTTTATCCAATCACTTTTATCACCTTTACTGTATGAAATATTTCTTTTTGCTTGTTCTCAGTTTCCTATCTTTTTGTGTCACAACTTCTCTATATAGTCAGACTATGAAGAAAAATCCCAAAGTATTAAGACATGTAGTTTTATTTAAGTTTAAAGACAGCACTACCCCTGAACAAATCAAAGAGGTAGAGAAAGCATTCACTACTCTGGCAAATAAAATAAAAGAGATCAAAGGTCTTGAGTTTGGCCTCAATAATAGTCCGGAAGGCTTAAATCAAGGCTTCACTCACTGTTTCCTGCTCACTTTTGATTCGGAAAAAGATCGGGATGCCTATCTTCCACACCCGGCTCATAAGGAATTTGGAGAAAAATATGTGAAGCCTTACCTCGAAAAAGCCTGTGTAGTGGATTATTGGGCACAATAAAATACAAGTGTTCAGATGCTTATTTATATAGCATCTGAACACTTGTATTTTATTGAACAACAGTGCTAACAGACGTTCTATATAATTCGTATTCGCGAATCAATGCCTTGTAAAGCATCTCGCTGATAATCATTGCGCCTTTAGGAGTAAAGTGTATGAAATCATGCTTAGCCAAGGCAGGTTTGGCAAATACCCAACTAGGCATAGAGTTCTTTCCACCCATAGCCACATATGTATCCCAGAATGCACAACCGGCCTTAAATGCTGCTTTTCGCTGTGCATCTCTAATCTTCTCAATATTTGGATAGGATACATAGGATTCTCCTTCCCGATGTGACATATCCGAAACACCAATAACCAGGATAGATGCATTGGGTGCTAGTTCCTTGAATAGCTTTAACTGTCGGGATAAAGATTGTTCATACCACGAATAATCCTTTTGTACATAGGGAACTATATTTACACCAAACTGGAGAATAATCATCCGTACATTCAAGGCTTTAATCTGAGCCCCTAATAGGCTTTTATTCATACGCGTGAAGTCCACCCCAGAACTTCCTCTAAAAGGAATATTGTCTACAGCGACTCCTCGTTCACAATCCAGACAGGCGGCATACAAATCCGGACTAGGAGTACCTCTAAAGGTAAGCGTTAACTTATCAAAATCTTTCTTTAGTCGGTGAGAATAGATATGAAACTGAGAGGAAGTGTCTAACCTGGCATATTGCGTGCTATCAAAACCTTCCTGAATTGTTACCTGAAAAGGGGCTTGTGGATTACGGTATAAGATTTTTAGTACCTGAGCCTGTTTGTCCTTTGGATATCCTCTCTTTAATTCAGCATAGGAAACCAATACTCCAGGATCTTTGCGAGGTATATAAATTGCGTGTTGGGAAGTATCCCGAATGGTGTCTATCTTCATAGCAAAATATTCATTCTTTGCAGATCGATTAGCACTTGAATACCTGAAAACAGCACCCATTACACCATAGCTATCTGCATCAGCTTTCTTATATCCATTGCTATACACAAATAATTTTTGCCATTCAGGATCTGAGTACTGAGCTATTGACATCCGGCTCCCTACTACATCAAGCAAAGGGACAAGACCTACACCACACCCGCCAAAACGCTGCTGAAGCCGGCTTCTGAGATAGGATGAAATACGATCCCCTTCAATCTGTGAATCTCCATAATGCAACACACGAATCAATTGTGTGCCAGATGACTCTCTTAATGCAGCGAAGAAATTATTCATCACTGTTGTGTCCTCTTCAGGGAATTGAAGCCTGTACTGACTCTCTACAGGTAGATTCAGTGCTTTTACAGTGTCCAGCACTGTTTTTTGAGTATCTATCTTCTCTGTAGAAGATGCCTGAGTAACCAGAGAATCAGTTGTTGAGAGCTGAGAGGTAATTGCTGAAATATCAGCATATGTATCCTTTGGCTTCTCGATCAGACTCCTTAATGAAAACGAACGAAATGTCAATGTATCATAGATACGGATCTCAGGAGGCAGAAGAGTAAGTACAATTGCAAGAAATACGGCAATGTAAATAAGCAGTAATAGAGGTCTTAATGGTTTGATCATACCAATTTATTCAATCTTTATCCAAAACACCAAATAAGTGTTTGTGTTTAGCGGGCAAAGATAGTAATACAAATTGGGAACTATCAAATGGTTAGCATTCAATTATTTGTAAGAATACGATATAAAAAATTAAAATGTTTTATACACCTACTCTTGTAAGATGCTGGTTGCTTATTTCTTCTCAGAAATTAATCTGGCTGTGCCAGATATAGTATCATCTCCCAGATTAATTTCTGTCTCAGGTAATACTTTTTGTAATTCGACAGCTCCTTGTGGAGTCACTTTGGTCTGCCATAGGTATAGCTTCTTGAGTTTTTTTAAAGAAGTAAGTTCTTTCAGACCTATATCTGAGACTGAAGTACCTATCAGGTTTAAGTATTCCAGTGAGCTTAGTTTTCCGATTTTTTTCAAATCCAGATCTGTAATGTTGGTATACTCCAAATGTAATCGAGTCAGGTTATTAAATTTACCAATTTCTGCAATTGTTTTTTCTCCAATGGCGAGGTGGCTCATTTTAAGCCAGATGGTCTGCTGTGAAACAGGTGATAATAAAGTGGCCTTTTCATCTGTAAAAGTCTTGACATTAACGAAACTGATTTCAAGTAAATTATTTTCCTGAGCAATAGGCATTACAAATACATTTATTTTTCTTAATGCATCTATTGCTCTCGCATCCGCCTTAGGAACATTAATTATGGCAGGCTTATCTTCTTTGTTCTCAGTATTTCCCCCACTTATAAAAGATGCGAGTACAGGCTTCATATCTTCACTAACTGTCAAATCTGAAATCTTTTTATTAAAAGACGCACCCTGATTAATCCACCATATAAGCATTGCCATCTGATTGTCGCTTAGCTGCGTTTTGCCTTTAGGAGGCATATGATCATCATCTTCCAGTGGTAGGTGTATTCTTTTAATCATTTCACTATCTTCAGCTTTACCAGCGACCAGAATAGGACCATTCTTGCCACCTTTTAGAAGCATCTCAGGTGTATCCATACGCAAATCTCCTTTTTGTTTCTCTGGATTGTGGCAACTAATACAGGTTTGCTCCAAGGCAGGTTGTACTAAATCTTCAAATACCAGTGCCTGATTAATGTCTGTAATTTTCCGGGTAGTTTGTTTTTCTTTTTTCTGAACAGGAAGCCCGGCTAGTGACCGAATAGGTTGAGGCATGTATTGTGTCAGATAGTCAGACCCATGTGTCAGGTTGCCACCATAGTGCCCTGCCGCAAAAATAAGAAATACACAGCCTGTAAAAATAGGAGTATAGATCTTATGTAGAATAGTAGTCTGGCTTCGTTTTAGAAAATACGCAAACCAGCACGAAGCAGCGACGCCATAACCCAGCCACTCATGTGTTTTAAGAGATTCTTTGTCATAGCCACCACTTTTTGATAACATAAAACCTGCTATACAAGCTACTGTGGCACCTAGTGCTCCCCATAACAGAATAAAGCTATTGGCTTCCCGTAATGATTGTAATTTGGGAGATCTGGCAAACACTTCAATAATAGCTGCCATAATCACCATTCCAATAGGAAAATGGACAATCAGAGGATGGAACCGGCCCAGAAATAAGACCCATTCAGGTGTATTTTCAATCTGTCCTAAAATTGGTGTTATGGTAAACATGTAGAATGTAAATCGGATTGTTACGCTAAAATTTTTGTAATTACTTTTCCATGTACATCTGTCAGACGAAAATTTCGTCCCTGGAATGGATAGGTAAGCTTTTCATGGTTAAAGCCCAAACAATGTAGAATAGTAGCCTGGAGATCATAGATATCTGTTCGGTCTTTGATTCCATAATATCCGATTTCATCGGTTTCTCCATGTGTGTATCCTGACTTTATACCTCCTCCAGCCATCCAGACTGTGAATGCTTCAGTATGATGATCTCTTCCTTTAAACTCCATTTGTTTTCCTTCCCGGTTCTCCTGCATTGGAGTGCGACCAAATTCTGCTCCCCATACAACCAGCGTTTCATCCAATAGCCCACGCATTTTCAAATCTTTCAGCAACGCAGTAATGGGTTTGTCTATGTTATGACACAGCGTAGAAAAACCTTTGTCCAATGCATTTGACGGATCATTGCCATGTGAATCCCATCCCCAGTCAAAGAGTTGTACGAAACGTACTCCCCGTTCGGTTAGTCTACGAGCTAACAGACAATTGTTAGCAAAAGAAGATTTTCCGGGTTCAGTTCCATACATTTCATGAACCCATTGAGGTTCGTCCTTAATATCCATCACCTCAGGTACTGATATCTGCATCTTAAATGCCATCTCGTATTGAGAAATTCTGGAGATTGTTTCCGGATCACCAGTTTCTTCATGTTGGATGCGATTTATATCATTGATAGCTTGTAAAGAGGCTTTTCGCAAATCCCTATCCATGCCTTCCGGATTAGCTACATATAGTACTGGCTCACCCTTGCTACGGCATTCTACTCCCTGATATACTGTTGGCAGAAATCCAGACCCGTAACCTGCTTTGCCAGCATCAGGTGCTTTTCCTCCTGAGAGCAATACAATGAACCCTGGTAAGTTTTCATTTTCAGATCCTAGTCCATACGTAACCCATGCTCCCATACTCGGTCTTCCTAACCTGGCATTACCAGTTTGTATCAGCAGTTGAGCAGGAGCATGATTAAACTGGTCTGTGTGCATAGCTTTCAGAAATGAAACATCATCTACCATACTGGCAAATTCTGGTAAATGATGAGATACCCATGTACCAGATTGTCCATACTGCTTAAACAGGGCTTGTGGTCCCAACATTTTAGGCACACCCTTGATAAAAGCAAATCGCTTTCCTTCCAACAGTGAAGGAGGACATAACTGTCCATCTAGTTTTTGAAGCTCAGGTTTGTAGTCAAATAACTCCAACTGAGAGGGTGCACCAGCCATATGCAAAAAGATGACGCGTTTGGCTTTGGGTGCGAAATGAGATGGGAGAGGGGCAAACGGTCTTGATAAATCTCTTACAATACCGGATACTTGTTCCTGTGACGACTTTTTGTCTGCAAAACACCCTGTCAAAGATGCTAAGGCCATAGCTCCAATACCCGTAGTACATTTTGAAAGAAAATGCCGACGGGTCATATATTCAGTTTGACGCTGAATAGCTTCTAAAAATAATGGATTCATAAAATGTCCCCCTCTTTGTATTTTTTAGATCTCAATTCCATCATTCCTTCATAATAAACTCATCTAAGTTCATAATGGCATTGGCAACAATGGTCAGACAGGCTAAATGCCTTTGATCAGAATCTACAGAACTATTCATTCCAACTGTTTGCATAATCCGTTTCTTCTCTGGAACTCTACCTAAAATCTTTGCAATTTCATTCGGATTCTTTTTATAGTATAGATCTGCATTCTGATACAATTTCAGTAATACTTTTGCTATTCGAGTATTGCCATTTTTAAGTAAGGCTCTTTTGTAACCATAGAGCAATTGATCTGATATGCTTCCTCTACTGCATTGCATTTGGGAGGCAAGGCCTCTGGCTGCCGAGATAAAAACTGTATCATTGAGCGTCACCAATGCCTGTAAAGGCGTATTAGTCCGGATGCGACGCGATACACAAACTTCACGTCCGGCAGCATCAAACGTCATTAAAGACGGATAAGGGCTTGAACGTCGCCAGAAGGTATACAGTGCACGTCTGAATGCATCTTCACCATCACTTGTCTTCCATTGTTCTCCACTATACACAACTTGCCATACGCCATCAGGTTGTGGGGGCATAACGCTTTTGCCATACATCTTTTTACTGAGCAATCCACTAACTGCCAGTGCCTGATCTCTAACCTGTTCAGCACTGAGACGAACTCTTGGTCCACGTGCCAGATATCGGTTAGCAGGATCTTTGCTAATCAGTAGTTTACTAGCCCCAGATGACTGCTGATAAGTTGCAGACATAACAATCTGTTGGAGAAGCTTTTTTACACTCCAGTGAAAGTCTGTTTGAAACGACATAGCCAGATAATCCAATAACTCCGGATGTGAAGGTTTTGCACCCTGTGATCCAAAATCTTCCAATGTTTCTACAATACCTGTCCCAAATAATTGCTCCCAAAATCTATTTACTGTTACTCTGGCAGTTAAGGAATTGTCTTTACTAACTAACCATTTGGCTAACCCCAAACGATCTGAAGAATAACTAGCAAAGCTACTTAAAAACTTAGGTGTAATAGGCTGCACCTCTTTTCCTTTTGTTAACCAGTTCCCACGCTCAAATACAAATGATTTACGCTTAAAGTTAGCTGGATTTTCCTGCATAACCGGTGTGTAGTCTATGTCTGATCGGTTAAGTATGGCAAGAAGTGTATCTTTTATTGGAACAAAGTCGGCATGATCCGAACCTGGTATTTTATTCATAAAATAAATCCATCGAAATGAGGCTGCATAATCCTGTATATTTTTAGTCCTAGGATTGTAGGCAATAAAATACAGAGTATGCTTTCCATTTACTGGCTTCAGATCGATAAGCATTTTTCGAAAACTCCAGGCTCCAGGTTTCTTTTCATTTTCAAAAGTAGCTTCAGCAATAACATCTCCATTCAATTTGTCTTTTCGTATTTCTAAACGACAATCACTACTACCAAAGCCCGCATTTAATAATATATGACGCTTGTCTGTAAGATCAACATTTTTAACTCGTGCAAAACCTGTATGGCCAATACCCATAAACTTCCCATCCATAAGAGCAGCATTGGTCAATGTATCAAATGTATGGGGATGTATTTTTGGCTCTGCAATACTAAATAGCTGATTAATCTCAGAAAGACCGTTAGACTTTTCCGATGGTGAGGTGTGAGTGCTGATCCATTTTTTCAGAGAATTTATTTTCTCCTGATCCGCAAGCTTATATTGTGCTAACACGGGAGTTTCATCTGGCACATCTTCATCCCTGGAGTTATTGAAAAAGGCCATTGATTGATAAAACTCTTCGTGCCGTACAGGATCATAAGGGTGACTATGACATTGGACACATCCCATAGTAGTTCCCTGCCAGACTTCCCAGGTATTGTTGACCCGATCAATCACAGAAGTTGTACGAAACTCCTCATCGTCAGTACCTCCTTCATCGTTATTGGTAGTATTTCGATGATAGGCAGTCGCGATAAGTTGACTTTCCGTTGGGTTTGGTAGTAAATCGCCTGCCAGTTGTTCTATTGTAAACTGATCAAAAGGTTTATCTTCATTAAAGGAGTTGATTACATAATCACGGTATCGCCAGATATTGCGTGGCTGGTCTTTTTCATAACCACGGCTGTCTGCATATCGGGCCAAGTCCAGCCACATAGCAGCCCACCGCTCTCCAAAATGTGGAGAAGCTAGCAATCTATCTACCTGCTTCTGATAAGCATTAACGGCTGAATCAGCCAAGAACTCTGCCAGTTCTTTTTCTGTTGGAGGTAAACCAATTAAATCCAGGCTCAATCGACGCAGAAGTGTAGTCTTATCTGCCTGTGGGGCTGGATTTAGATGTACTGTTTTAAGTTTCTGATAGATAAAATTATCGATAACATTATTACCCCAGGTAGTATCTATGGTTGGAATTTCAGGTTTTACTGGCTTCAGGTATGCCCAATGATCCTGCCAGTTAGCCCCATCAGCAATCCACTGTCGTAGTATTTCGATTTCTTCTGGCTTTAGTGGTTCTGCATGATAGGGCATGCGCTCTTCCGGATCAGCATGTACCAGCCTCTTCATAAACTCACTGTCATCTGGATCACCAGGTATAATTGCAGGTTTACCGGACTTTGTCGGTTTTAAGGCATCTTCGCGGGAAAACAGGCTAAATCCACCACTTTCTTTTACCCCACCATGACAGGAAATACACTTGGTATTTATAATAGGACGTACCTCTGCATTGAAGTCTACCTTTTTGTGTGGTCTTATCCATAAAAAAATAAGGACAGCCAGACCACCTATACCCACAACCAGAAAGTTCCTTCTGCGTTTACTCATAAACACTAACCAATACGCTGTTTATAGAATCAGAAAATAGAAAGAAGAAATACTATTGCTTTAGAGACTTCGCTTGCAGAAAAATTTTCGGGCCTCTAACAAATATAATAATTTCATATTACACTTTTCTTTTTTCAAGATTATTTAACAAAATAGTTTATTCAGATATCTATTTTTAACAGATAAGGCAACCCATTAGATGAGTTGCCTTATCTGTTAAACTTATTACCTTTTTTATTTTATTAGATACTCTGCATTTTAGTAGCAGCTAGTTTGCTTTTCTTATAACCATAAGCAAAATAAATAACTAAGCCAATGATTAACCAGATAACAAACATAATCCAGTTAGATAATCCCAACTCTGTCATGAGATACAAGTTGGTTAATATTCCCAATACAGGAATAAGCAGAAAGTCATAGAGGAAGCTCAATACAGACAGCACCAGCCACGTAATCCAGAAAACAATCAATAATGGCTTCTCTTCTAAAGTCTGCATATAGTTTTCCTGCTTTAACGCAAAATATAACCCAATACCAAACAACAACCCTACTATATACTTTCCACTGATGCGAGGCATTTTAAATTTAGAATCTTTGCTCAGTCCTTTCTTATCCATATACAATACACCTCCACATACCATAATAAAAGCAAAGAAAGTACCTACACTTGTCAAGTCAACAAAGAACTGCATATCAAGAAACAAAGATGGAATTGCTACTAGCAAACCTGTAATAATAGTAGCGAAGCCTGGAGTCTTGTATGTAGGGTGAATTTCACTGAATTTCTTCCACAAAAGACCATCCCGACTCATTGTCATCCAAATCCGTGGTTGCCCCAATTGATACACTAACAATGCACTCGTTATAGCCACTACAGCACTTACAGAGATAACCCCAGCAATAAAATCCATATTCACTCTGGAAAATACATAAGCCAATGGATCATCTACTTTTAAATCTTTGTAATTAACCATACCTGTAAGCACCAAGGTAATGATAACATATAACGTTGTACAAATAATCAAGGAGTAAATCATTGCTCTGGGCAAATCTCTTTGAGGATTACTACATTCTTCAGCTGTAGTAGAGATAGAGTCAAATCCAATAAAAGCAAAGAATACTGCCGCAACGCTACTCAAGACACCATTTACACCATTTGGAGCAAAAGGAGACCAATTTTCAGGTTTTACAAAAAAGGCCCCTGCAAAAATCACCAATAAGATTACAGCTAGTTTTAATACTACCAGGATATTACTGGTTGTGCGAGATTCTTTAATTCCCATATATACGAGCCATGTAACCAAAGCAGTAATTATCCCTGCGGGAAGGTCAAGCAATACTTTAACACCTCCAATAGAAGGTGCATTCTGGTAAGCCTCAGCCAGAATGCGTGTATTAGAAGGAAGCTCATTCAAGGTATTATTCTGAATAGCCTCCTGCATCTCTGCAAATGCTCTACCAGAAGAAATTGGGTCTGTAGTAATCCATCGAGGCAGTTCTACACCAAACCCACTAAGCATTGAAGAAAAATATTCTGACCAGGAAATGGCTACCACCATATTAGAAACTGCATACTCCAAAATCAATGCCCATCCAATTATCCAGGCAAATATTTCGCCAAAGGAAACATAGGCATAGGTATAAGCACTACCACTTACTGGAACAGTAGATGCGAACTGGGCATAACATAAAGCGGTAAATACACAGGCAATTGCTACAAAGACAAACAATAAGGAAACTGCAGGCCCGCCATTAAAACTCGCACGCCCAATGGTACTGAAAATACCAGCGCCAATAATAGCTGCAATACCAAAAGATGTTAAGTCTCTGACTTTAAGCATTCGGTTCAATCCACCATGCTCGCTTTCACGTGTACTCAGATCAGTCAGAATCTGACCAACAGTTTTTTTTCGGAATAAATTTTTCACGGATGAGATGTTTCTACAGAAGAAAGGTTTGGTTTTTAGTTGGCTAAAAATAAATATTCTTTGTTACAATAAAATATCTTACATGATTTTCGTTTTACTTTCAATTATACTTTTCACATTCTTAAAGCAATTTTAGTAATATTACATTAGCTGAGTATGAATGCACTATATCAGCCGATTTAGTAAAATACATCTTTTTTATCTATTACCAAGATTTTGTCTTCTAAAAGATATTATTTTATAGCTATGGAAATAAAAAAATATACACGGATTGTCTTGTTAGGATTAGTACTACTAGCTATTCCTTTTTCGGCACATAGTCAGCGGAAGAAAAAAAGTAAGGATAATGCGGCTTATATGGAGGCTGATGCCCGAGCTGCAGCCACTGCGTCCAGAAAACCCCCCGATCCATTTGGGTTTCTAAAGAGCAACGATCAGCACAAAAAGAATAAAGATTGTGGTTGTCCCGGCACAAAAAAAGGAGAAAGACAACGTCGCAAAGAATTTAAAGCCCATCGCAAGAGAAAATAGCATCCTGACAATCTGCATTTTACAACCACAAACACAATAAAATGATAATTCTGACAGACTTTTTTTTGCAACCTGTTTTTAATTATTAATTGTATTTCTATCTTTGCACCCGCAAGCCGGTACGACCAGCTCCTGCTGAATTCCCCCAGGGCTTGACCGCAGCAAGGGTAGGTGGTTGTAGCGGTGCGATACTTGGCTTGCTTTTTGTTTTCAACCCGCAAGGTTTTCAGAAACGTTGCGGGTTTTTTCTTTTGTTTAAAAACAGGGATTTCTACCTTTGCCTGCAATACCTACTTCCACTGGAACCTATCAACAGGTATGATTGTATTTCAAATACATGCAATGCTTCAGTGAAATGTTGAATGTCAAGTCAAACTATTTGATAACTAAATAATTCTTACTTGTCCGATGAAATTTTTTATTGACACAGCCAACCTTAATGAGATCCGTGAGGCTCATGATCTGGGAGTTCTTGATGGTGTAACTACCAATCCTTCTCTGATGGCCAAAGAAGGCATCACAGGAAAAGACAATATTCTGAAACATTACAAGGACATCTGTAACATTGTCGATAATAATGTTAGTGCAGAAGTAATTGCAACAGACTTTGCAGGTATGATTCGTGAAGGAGAGGAACTTGCGGAGATTGATGAGAAAATCGTAGTGAAAGTTCCTATGATCAAAGATGGAATTAAGGCTATCAAATATTTCTCTCAGAAAGGAATTCGTACAAACTGTACACTGGTGTTTTCTGCAGGACAAGCATTACTGGCCGCTAAAGCAGGTGCTTCGTATGTTTCGCCTTTTATAGGACGTTTGGACGATGTAGCTACAGATGGCTTAGATCTTATTGAGCAAATTGTAACTATCTATCAGAATTATGGTTATGAAACCGAAATTCTGGCAGCATCGGTACGCCACCCAATGCATATTGTTAAATGTGCTGAACTTGGAGCAGATGTAATGACAGGACCTTTAAGTGCAATCCTTGCTTTATTAAAACACCCATTGACAGATGTAGGCCTTGAAAAATTCCTGGCAGACTATCGTAAAGGAAACGCATAATCAGGATTTACAATTTTATGTTTCCTTTATAGTGCAAAACACTCCTATAAACTATGTTCTTACGGATTTTTGCATATAGCCAGAATCTGAAATTGTAAAACACTAAATTCATGTATATCATTAAAGTAAAAGGCAAAGCCAAAATCCCGGATTACATTCAGCTACGTGATGAAAACTTTGTACTCATTGCCTATTTTCGAGCAGATCGTCCGTTAAAAAATCTGGAGAAATATGGACTTGCAGGCAAAGAAACAGAATTGGAAAATGTAATTCGGGAATTGCCGTTTGGCAAATTACAGCTTCTAGCCATTTAAAGGCATAATGAATGATTGGTCGAAGGCACCCCAATACCTATAACCAATCATTCATTCAATTAGTGAAAAGTATGTTCTCCGACGATCCCATAGTTCGTGTAAAAGACGCCCAGATATTTCAGGGAGGAAAGCCTATTCTGGATAATGTAAACTTTTCTATTCAGAAAGGAGAATTTATATATCTTATAGGTAGAACAGGTAGTGGCAAAACCTCTCTCTTAAAAACACTTTATGCTGATTTGCCTTTGCAACAGGGCCATATTGCTATTTCTGATTTTGAATTACATAATATTCGAAAAAAGGATATTCCTTACTTACGTAGGAAATTAGGCATTGTTTTTCAGGACTTTCAGTTATTCTTTGATCGTACAGTGACAGAAAACCTCATTTTTGTATTACGTGCTACGGGTTGGTACGATAGTGCAAAAATGAAAAAGCGTATTGCAGAAGTTCTTATGCAGGTAGGTTTGGGATCTGTTGGCAATAAAATGCCACATCAATTATCCGGTGGTGAACAACAACGTATTGTGGTCGCCAGAGCCCTTTTGAATGAACCCCTATTACTTCTTGCAGACGAACCTACAGGAAATCTTGACCCAGAAGTGGCTGAAGAAATTTTGAAACTGTTTTTTGATATCAACAAAAGTGGAACAGCTGTATTGATGGCAACTCATAACCATGCATTTTTGCAAACACATCCAGCCAGAGTGTTGCAATGTTATCAGGGACAAGTACAGGATTCTATTACAGAAGGGCTTTCATCTACAGGATATTGACATTCAATAAACCTTCAAGCGGTTTCAATACTTCATCTTCATTTGTCTCATTGTAAAACTTGCGTAATTTTACCTTGTCTTTACTATTTAACTAGTAGACAATAACAACTAATAGTACAAATCCAATATTTTTTGGTTTGTTATACGGTTTTTACAAAAAAACAACAAAAATCTCTATTAAATCCATAGATTATATAATACATTTGTCCTTATTTTTTCCTTTTTTGTATGCAACAGGAGATAGATAACATAGCCGTTCAGATACAGGAAAAACCTATTGCCGAGGCGATTCGACAGTTGACAGAGTTATTTCCAGGCCAGGTAGCCTTTTCTACCTCATTCGGTCATGAAGATCAGGTAATAAGTGATATCATTTTCAAGAATCGCTTACCTGTACGTGTGTTTACATTGGACACAGGCCGGATGTTTGAAGAAACCTACCAAACATTCTATGAAACACAGGGAAAATACAAGCAAAATATAGAAGTATACTTTCCAGATAAGGCATCCGTGGAAAAGCTTGTAACAGAGAAAGGCCCTTATAGTTTCTATGAATCCGTAGAAAATCGAAAGCAATGTTGCTTTATTCGCAAAATAGAACCTCTTAAAAGAGCTCTGCAGGGTGTGAAGATCTGGATTACAGGTTTGCGCGGAGGTCAGTCAGAAAACCGCCAGCATATGCATAATCTGGAATGGGATGAAGGCAATCAATTAATCAAATACAATCCATTGATTACCTGGACTCTGGAAGAAGTGGAGCAATATATTGACAAGAATCGTGTACCCTACAACAAACTGTACAATAAAGGTTTTAAAAGCATCGGCTGTGCACCTTGTACCCGAGCAATTGAACCAGGAGAAGACCTGAGAGCAGGACGCTGGTGGTGGGAAGTCTCACACAAAGAATGTGGTTTACATGAATCCTCCTCAAGCGAAATTCCAAACGGAGCTTCATCCAGTATTGTAAAATAACAACAATCAGAAACTATAAAGAATCTATATACAGCATGTATACTAACATACTGTATAGTTTAATTACTTATTCCACATCTACTCATTAGAATTATGAGTGTACTCTCAAAGAGAAAATTTCCCCGTCAGCTAGAAGACGAAGCAATTTACATTATTCGTGAAGTTGCCGCACAATTTGACCGTCCAGCATTGCTTTTCTCAGGTGGCAAGGATTCTATTACACTGGTACGTCTGGCTCAGAAAGCATTTTATCCGGCACGCATTCCTTTTCCTTTATTACATATTGATACAGGGCATAATTTCCCGGAAACCATTGAGTTTCGGGATCAGCTAGCCAAGGAACTTCATTTAAATATGGAGGTACGTTATGTACAGGATAGCATTAATCAGGGTAAGGTAAAAGAAGAAACAGGTAAATATGCCAGCCGAAATGCTCTTCAAACGGTAACACTATTAGATGCAATTGAAGAACTGAAACTGGATGCGTGTATTGGAGGAGCACGCCGCGATGAGGAAAAAGCACGTGCAAAAGAACGTATTTTTTCTGTAAGAGATGAATTTGGTCAGTGGGATGCGAAACGTCAAAGGCCAGAATTGTTTGATATACTGAATGGAAAAATAAATGTTGGAGAAAATGTTCGGGTATTTCCAATCAGTAACTGGACAGAACTGGATGTATGGAATTATATTCGTGAAGAAGGTATTGGTATTCCATCTGTTTATTATGCTCACGAACGTGAAATCATTGAAAGAGATGGAATGATATGGCCATATTCAGAATTCCTTCATACAACACCAGATGAAATCGTTCAGCGTCGGGTAGTTCGTTTCCGTACAGTAGGGGATATGACTTGTACAGCAGCCGTTGAATCCTATGCCAATAATATAGATGGCATCATAGAAGAAATTCTCAGCGCAGTTATTTCTGAACGTGGTGCACGTATCGATGACAAGCGTAGTGAGGCAGCCATGGAAAAACGCAAACAAGAAGGATATTTTTAATACGTTTGAATGGTCAAGCCGATATACGGAAGCTGTTAGCCAGACCATTCGCTTACCCCATATTGAACCGAAATGGATATCTTACGATTAAATACTGCCGGAAGTGTAGATGATGGCAAAAGTACATTGATTGGACGTTTGTTATTTGATACCCAATCTATTCCACAAGATAAACTGGAGGCTATTGCAGCATCCAGTCAACGTAAAGGCCTTGACTTCGTAGATCTTTCTCTACTTACAGATGGGCTTATTGCAGAACGTGAACAAGGAATCACTATTGATGTTGCCCATGTGTATTTTTCTACTCCTACCCGCAAATACATTATTGCGGATAGCCCAGGCCACGTAGAGTATACACGAAACATGGTAACAGGAGCGTCTACAGCACAGGTATCTATTATTCTGATAGATTCCCGTCATGGTGTTGTAGAGCAAACATACCGTCACTTCTTTATTTCTACCTTGTTGCGTATTCCCAAAGTATTGGTTTGTGTAAACAAGATGGATCTTGTGAATTTCTCACAGGATATATTCTCCAATATTGTTTCTGATTTTTACGCTTTTGCTGAGAAGATCAAGTTTGAAGGACAGATCATTGATTTTATTCCAGTTTGTAGCCTGCATGGTGACAATATAGCCAAAGGATCAGACAGGATGCCGTGGTATGAAGGAAAGACGCTATTACAGGAACTGGAAACAACAAATCTAAAAGAAAATAATGATGAGTTACCAGCCCGGATGCCTGTACAATATGTAGTTCGTCCACGTACCGACGAATTCCATGATTACAGAGGGTATGCAGGTAAAATAAGCAGTGGAGTTTTTAAGGTAGGAGATACCGTTACAGCGCTTCCATCTGAGCAAACATCTGTTATCAAAAAGATTCAAAAATTTGAAAGCAGTCTGGAAGAAGCACATTCCAAAGAATCTGTAACCCTGCTTTTAACGGATGATATAGATATCAGCAGAGGCAACATGCTGGTAAAAAAAGGTCAGGAGCCTACTGCAGCTAAATACATTGTGGCACACGTATGCTGGATGGCACATGAACCACTATCTATTGGTAAGGTATACTGGTTACAACATGGTAATCAACTAGTGAAGGCTAAGATAGATGCCATTCAGCATGTAATCATACCAAATACATTGGAGCATCAAAGTGCTACTCAATTAAAACTTAATGATATAGCAGTGCTCTCACTTAAACTAGCACATCCTATCTTTGCAGATACCTTTGCGACAAATAGATCCAATGGAGGATTTATTTGTGTGGACCCAGGAACAAATAACACAGTGGGTGTAGGCTTTATTGAAGAACTTTACGAAAGTGTCCCTGTTCAGGAATTCGCGATCTAAAAGATTTATATTTTATGCTGTTTAAAGAAAAGCTGGATTTAGATAATTCAGCTTTTCTTTTACCATTATATGATCAGTTCCTCCACTCAGCATCCCCGCTAACCAGAGGTTAGTACAAGATACCAAATACCTTTTAAAACTCGTATGTAGCCATTGCATTTTAAACGCTATTCATTCATCATTAAGAATAGCTATGTCCTTTTCTACAATATTATCCTCTTATTGATAATTTACTGAAACCTCTCAGATCATTTAACGTTTACTAACCTATCTTCTTAACAACCCACTTGGTATCCCGAACATATGAATATTCAATATGTTAAAGGAGATGCGGCTAAACCTCAAACGGAAGGCAATAAGATCATTTTCCATATTTGCAATGATATAGGAGGATGGAGAAGAGGATTTGTGCAGTACTCTCAAAGAGACAGTCTAAACCTGAAAAACAATACAGGCAGTGGTATAAAAGAGGAGAGAAATTTTCATTAGGTGAAGCACAGTTTGTATCTGTTGAACAGGATGTTATTGTTGCAAATATGATTGCTCAACATGATATACAAATACTAAATGGTATTTCTCCAATTAGATATGAAGCAGTACGGGAAGGTTTAAAGAATGTAGCAAACTTAGCACAATAATCTACTGCCATATACCACGTATAGGGGCAGGTTTGGCAGGAGAAAAATGGGAAATTATTGTGGATATTATTAATGATGAACTGACAGCACTGAATATATCTGTTACAGTATATAACTTGGTGTAGTTACCTATTTATCAGATTACAGAAGTTTATATAGTCTGTAATAACATCAAAAATATTACTTATTAAGTTTCTTTTAGTTCTGAATCCGGATAAATGATAGGTTATTCAAGATAATAGTAGCCTTCCTAAACCAATATACCAGCATTGGAAAACATTCAAGTAAAAACACAAAACAGGTTAGATGCAATTAAAAATTAGTCTTCTTATACAATCTAAAATACTGTTTTGGAGTTATTAGTATGTACAAACATAATTTCTGTTACCTTTTACTTTTATGATGCGATTCCTGTTTGTAATATTTGCGTTTGGATTCATGCTGATAGCAACTGAAGGCCATGCTCAATTCGGAAAAAAGAAAAAGAAGAAGAATGACAAGGATAAAGCTTCCAGTACAGAGGTCTCATCCAAAAGTTCTTCCAATGAGTCTGGAGTATTTTCTTCTGAGATGCGTTTTTCTAAAAAGAAATACCCAACTGCTGAAGAAGGCATACAACGTGCACGTGACTTACGGGAAGCAAATGCGAAAAGAAACAATAAAATAGCCCAGGAAATGGCTAGCAACCCCCGTTACAATGACCCAAGCTATTTTGGACATAAACATAAGCCTAAAAAGCATCGGCCCGGAAAGAAGAAATATTGCAAAGAATGTGGTATTGTCCACTAAAGGAAAAATTCTTAGCAAAAGAGATTAAATAGCTAAAAATCAAGTATTTATACTCACACTATCCATATATCGGATAGTGTTTTTTATTTATATATATTATAGTTATGCTTATATTATAGCCGAGTAACAATACTCTTTTTTGTATATTATTGCTAAAATCCAAAAAGCAGCTATTTGTACCGCCATATAGCTAAAAATTGAACTATTTGCACTTTTTAGACAACTTTTCTGAGTAATTTCCACATTTCATAGCTAACTCCTTTTACTTTCTGGTGAAACGTCCTATATTGTAAAACAAGTTGTTCTTAGCTCACCGTACAAATCTTGGAATTATGAAAACAAACTCCTTACTAAGTGCACTCGTTGGCACTTCTTTGACCGCTATAGGTATAGCAGGTTGTACCGCAAGTGGTCAGGTTGACAACTCTTCTTCTAAAGAAATACTTCCTGTAACAAAGCTGATTACTAAAGACACTATATTACTACATGAATATGTAACCGATATTCAGGCAGTACGCAATGTAGAGA
The DNA here is from genome assembly GCF_030068605.1 of Xanthocytophaga agilis. NCBI lineage: Bacteria > Pseudomonadati > Bacteroidota > Cytophagia > Cytophagales > Rhodocytophagaceae > Xanthocytophaga > Xanthocytophaga agilis. The sequence continues at coordinate 385,882 of NZ_JASJOU010000006.1, read as the reverse complement.
TTAGAGCACGGGTATCAGGTTATCTGGATAAAATACTGGTAGATGAAGGAAAAGAAGTAAAAAAAGGCCAACCCTTATTTCAAATCAACGATGCGGAATACAAATCTGAACTAGCGAAAGCAAAAGCTGCATTAACCAGTGCTATTGCAGAAGCGAAGACAGATGAACTGGAACTAGATAGAGTTAAATTATTGGTTGAAAAAAAGGTTATTTCCAAAACAGAACTTGAAGTAGCCAAGGCTAAACTTGCTGTTGCAAATGCCCGCATTGAAGAGGCTCGTTCTGCTTATGCAAATGCCGAACTCAAATTGTCTTATACGTTCATTCGTGCTCCTTTTGACGGTATCATTGACAGGATACCTTTAAAGACAGGTAGCTTGATTGACGAAGGGGCATTACTTACTACAGTTTCGGACATAAACGCTGTCTATGCTTATTTTCATGTCTCTGAAAATGAGTACCTACAATACATAAAGACCAAGCTCAGTGGTGCCAAGCCTAATTCGGCAAATATCAAACTAATTCTGGCAGATGGTACAAACTACGAGCAAAAAGGAAAAATTGAAACAATGGAGGGGGAATTTGATGAGAGTACTGGTTCCATCGCATTCCGCGCCCATTTCCCCAATCCAGAAAAAATCCTCAAACATGGATCTACTGGTAAAGTTCGTTTAGCCAACGATGTTGACAATGCCTTAATGGTTCCACAAAAGGCTGTTTTTGAAATTCAGGATAAAAATTATGTGTATGTAGTCGATGGTAACAACAAAGTAAAAATGAAGGAATTTAAGCCTAAAACACGCTTCTCACATTTTTACATTGTAGATTCCGGATTACAGGCAGGAGATAAAGTTGTTTATGAGGGTATTCAGAACATTCGTGAAGGATCTCAGATTGTTCCCGAATTTATAGCAATGGACAGCCTTCTTACAACTACTCATGGTAAGTAATTAGTAGTCTATTCTTGCTTCAAAAGAGGTCTTGCCACCAAAGGGATACTCCATTTAACAAATACTATATTTTTTATTTCATTAACATTCAAGTTTATTCGTACTAACGGACTTTTAAGCAAGGTTCGGCCTATTTCTATTTATAGAACAATCATTTTTATGTATCTGTAGAGTTATCCTGAATAGCATCTGGCAGACCTCCTCTTATTTAATTATTCATTAGACGGAGGTAATCATGTTTGACATCTTTATTCACAGGCCTGTCCTGTCATTAGTTATATCTTTACTTATTGTATTTTTAGGCGTTCTGTCACTCTTTACATTACCTGTGACACAATTCCCTGAAATTGTTCCACCTTCTGTTACTGTAACAGCCAAGTATACAGGTGCCAATGCGGAAGTGTGTACCAAAGCCGTAGCGACTCCTCTGGAGCGGGCGATTAATGGTGTACCAGGCATGACTTACATGACCTCAGTGACCAGTAACAATGGTACTACCCTGATCCAGGTTTTCTTTGAAGTTGGTACAGATCCAGACCTGGCAGCGGTTAACGTCCAGAACCGTGTCCAGACGGTTATAGATGAACTTCCTGAAGAAGTAATCAAGGCTGGTGTGGCCACAGAAAAGGAAGTAAACAGTATGCTCATGTATCTCAATGTGATGAGTGAAGACAGTACTGTTGGCGAAAAATTTATTTACAACTTTGCAGACATCAACGTTCTTAAAGAACTGAAACGCATTAATGGGGTTGGGTTCTGTGAGATTATGGGGTCCAGAGAGTATTCGATGCGGATATGGCTGAAGCCTGACCGAATGGCAGCCTATGAAGTTTCTACAGATGAGATAATTGAAACTATTCGCAATCAAAATGTAGAAGCTGCTCCTGGAAAAGCAGGCGAAAGCTCAGGAAAAAATCCTCAGATGCTGCAATATGTACTTCGATACACTGGTAAGTTCTTTGAACCAGAACAGTACAAAAATATTGTTATCCGCGCTAATTCGGATGGTTCCGTATTACGTATTCGAGATGTTGCTGATGTCGAATTTGGAGCAATGGATTACAGTATGGCCTCTAAAACAGATGGTCGCTTCTCAGCCTCTATCATGATCAAACAACGTCCGGGTTCCAATGCAAAGGAGGTTATTGAGAATGTAAAGCAACGGATGGCGGAACTAAAAGAAATATCTTTCCCTCCTGGAATGACATACAATATCACGTATGATGTATCACGTTTCCTGGATGCGTCTATTCATGAAGTACTACGGACACTGGTAGAAGCTTGTATTCTGGTATTTATTGTTGTGTTCATCTTCCTTCAGGATTTTCGTTCTACCCTCATACCAGCTCTGGCAGTTCCGGTATCATTGGTTGGTACACTGTTCTTTATGGATCTGCTTGGATTCTCTATCAATCTCCTCACTTTATTCGCTTTGGTTCTTGCGATTGGAATTGTGGTTGATAACGCCATTGTAGTAGTCGAAGCAGTACATACTAAGATGGCAGAAAAACATATGTCGGCCAAGGAGGCCACATTTGCTGCTATGCGTGAAATCAGTGGAGCTATTGTCGCTATTACGCTGGTCATGTCAGCAGTGTTTATACCTGTTGCATTCATGAGTGGGCCTGTGGGTATCTTCTACCGCCAGTTCTCACTTACGCTGGCCATATCCATCGTTATTTCAGGGATCAATGCGGTTACACTTACTCCGGCTTTATGTGCTATTATGCTTAAAAATACACATGGTGCGCCCAAAAAGAAAGGATTATTAAATCGTTTCTTTAGAGGATTTAACAGAGCATATGAGTCTGTAGAGGGCAAATACAAAAAAGCTACTTCTTTTATCGCAGGTAGACGAGTTATCACAATTGCTTTGCTTATCTTCTTTTTCATCGCTACCTGGGGGGTAAATTCTCTTTTACCTACCGGATTTATTCCAACAGAAGATCAGGGCATGATCTATGTCAATGTTACTACTCCTGCAGGAGCTACAGTAGAACGTACTGAGAAGGTATTAGATGAAGTACAATTAGTGGCAAAAGATATGAAAGCGGTTGAGTCTGTTTCATTTCTTGCAGGCTATAGTTTGTTAACAGAGGCAGCCGGTGCGTCGTATGGTATGGCAATGATTAACCTAAAGTCATGGGATGAACGGGAAGAATCTGTCCAGGATATAATTGCTGCACTGGAAGAAAAAACCCGAAAAATACAGGATGCAGATATTCAGTTCTTTCCTCCACCTACAGTGCCAGGGTTTGGTAACTCCAGTGGTTTTGAACTTCGTCTGTTAAATCGTACTACAGGAGAATCTCTTCAGGAAACAGCAGAGGTATCTAATAAATTTATTGCAGCATTAAAAAATGCCCCAGAAATCAGCAGTGCCTTTTCCAGCTTTGATGCTAGCTTCCCTCAATATATGATTCATGTAGATCAGGAAATGGCAGCCAAGAAAGGTGTGACAATTGATAAGGCCATGAGTACACTACAAACCTATCTGGGAAGCTATTATGCCTCTAACTTCATCCGTTTTGGGCAGATGTATAAAGTGATGGTTCAGGCATTGCCCACTTATCGGGCTAAGCCGGAAGATCTGCTCCAACTATATGTTAAGAACAATCATGGAGAGATGGTTCCTTTCTCTACATTTATCAAACTGGAGAGAGTATATGGACCTGAGCAGTTGACCCGCTACAATATGTATACTTCGGCTATGATTAATGGAGATGCAGCGCCTGGATTTAGTAGTGGAGATGCGATCAAAGCTGTAGAACGTGTAGCCAAAGAATCTTTACCCAGAGGTTACAGTTACGACTGGTCTGGTATGACTCGTGAAGAAATCCTTTCAGGTAATCAGGCTATCTATATATTCCTGGTCTGTCTGTTATTTGTGTATTTGCTGCTGGCAGCTCAATACGAAAGTTTTCTTCTTCCTCTACCAGTTATCTTGTCTTTACCTACTGGGATCTTTGGAGCCTTTCTTTCATTACAGCTTTTAGGCTTACAGAATAATATCTATGCTCAGGTAGCCTTGGTAATGCTTATCGGTCTTCTGGGTAAAAATGCTATTCTTATTGTTGAGTTTGCCATACAGCGCAGAAGTGAAGGATACTCTGTGTTACAGGCTGCCATGGAAGGAGGAGTTAGTCGTTTACGCCCTATCCTAATGACTTCTTTTGCCTTTATTGCGGGTCTGATGCCACTCTGTATAGCATCTGGTGCCGGAGCTTTGGGAAACCGTTCCATTGGCACAGCGGCAGCGGGTGGTATGTTGATCGGGACCATTTTTGGAGTATTCCTCATACCAGGCCTGTATGTTCTTTTTGCTTCACTTGCAGAGAAGTTTCAGGATAAACCAGCGCAGCTTTCTACAGCGTCGGCTACTGAGTCTGAACAATAATTCTGACAGGCAGGTAATGTGCTGTCTGTACTTCATAAATCTATTAACCATCCCTATTCTTTTAAGAACTGAGGAATCAATGATTTCCTCTGTTCTTAAAAGATACATAAACTCTTACTTTGAACAATGCTTAGCCATTCATTAAAATATAGTTGCATCCTTTTAGTGCTGTTGCTAGGGAGTTGTAAAGTCGCAACAGTCACCACTCAACATAGCTCTGTTAAACTGCCGGAAACTTTTACTGGCAACTCTGATACTACCAGCATTGGTGACATCGCCTGGAAGGATTTCTTTACTGATCCACTATTAATAAAACTCATAGATACCGCATTACACAACAACCCGGATCTAAACATTGCCCGTCAGCGCATAGAGTTTGCCAGAGCAAGTTTTCAACTGGGTCGTGGCGCTTTACTACCATCACTAAATGTAATTGCGTCAGCAGGTGTTGACAAATATGGTGACTACACCATGAACGGGGTAGGTAATTATGATACCAATTTATCCGGAAATATAGATGGGAAGAAAAAGATACCTAATCCTACTCCTGATTATTTCCTTGGATTGCGTAGCAGTTGGGAAATAGATCTCTGGGGAAAATTGCGCAATCAGAAAAAAGCTGCCTATAATCGATTTCTGGCTTCACAAAAAGGAAGACAAGCCATTGTAACAGCTCTTGTAGCACAAGTATCTCAGTTTTACTATGATTTACTTAGGCTGGACAATGAACTGGAAATCATCCGGAAAAACATCGGATTACAGGAAAAGGCTGTTGAAACTATTACAGCTCAGAAAATGGGAGGCCGTGCTACTGAACTGGCAGTACAACAGTCAACAGCACAATTGCTACATACCCGTAGTTTGGAAGGACGTGTTCAACAGGAAATTGTAATTATTGAAAATCAGTTAAACCTTTTGCTGGGAGGTTTTCCTCAACCTATTGAAAGAAGCAATCCGATTCTTCAGCAAACACTAACTACAGTAGTGAAGTCAGGTATTCCGGCACATATGCTTCGGCATCGTCCAGATATCCGACAGGCAGAACTGGAACTGGAAGCAACCAAGGCCGATGTGACAGCCATGCGCGCCGCCTTCCTGCCTTCGCTTACCATCTCTCCTTATGCAGGATTTAACTCTTTTAACGCCTCTGTCCTATTTAACCCAGCCTCTATAGCCTATGGTATTTTAGGAGGCCTTACAGGTCCTCTATTTAGTAGAAACCTTTTAAAGTCCAATTACAAACAATCTCAGGCCGTTAATCAGGAAGCGTTTTATAATTATTATAAAACGATCTTAAACGGCTATCAGGAAGTTGTTACAAGTATGAAAGGAATAGAGAACCTTCAGAAAGTATATGATTACCGTAAACAGGAAGTAGATGTGTTGCAAAATGCAGTATCTACTTCCAATGACTTGTATGTGACAGGCTATGCCTCTTACCTGGAAGTTATCACAGCCCAGCGTAGTGTACTGGAAGCTGAGCTCGAACTGGCAACAGTAAAACGGGATCAGTTCTTCTCACTTATAGACCTTTATCGTAGCCTGGGTGGTGGATGGCAATAAGGCTATTTTGGCTTGGTTATCTATTTTAAATAGAAGGCAATAGGCATGTATAAGAGAAATTTTCTGTTTGCGCATAGTTCAAGGCAAAAGCTTTCTCAGCAAAGGCAAGACAGAGCAACTGATTGGCAGAGGAATTGCCTATAACTCCAATCACTTTCTGTTTTGATCAGAGTTCCGATCATTTTCTTTGCTGCGCATAACTCACGGCAAACTTTTTTTTGATCGGAATTCCGATCACTTTTTTGTCTTGCGCATCGTTCACCGCAAAATCAAAATCTGATCGGAATTCAACGCAAAACGTCTACTTGCATAGAACTATGCACATAGTGCCCAAGTACCGCATATTAAACGCAAGTGACTCTGTAATCTGGATGACTCGTGTCATACAAAAAAGTCCTGTCTTTTGAAGACAGGACTTTTTTGTATAAGTAGTTAGATATAATTGGTTATTGCTTTATTACACGAAGTGTCTCTGTTTTCTGAGAAGATACTACTTGCAATATATACACACCCGATGGTAGAGATTTTGTATTAAGCTCTACTTCGTTTTCTGAAACAATATTCTTCTCCAGAACATATTCCTTACCTAACAAATCCAGAATCCGCAATTTTACCTCACCAGCAGCATAGGTACCTAATGATATAGTTAACCTATCATTTGTAGGATTTGGATAAGCTTGAGTGGCAGATGCAGAAGACAGTTCATCAGATATACGGACAGAGTTTGAACAACCACCAATCTGAATGGTTTTAGTAAATGACTCATACCATGGACTAGAAGAATAAGTCACGCCAGCCATAAGTTGTACATTCGAGCTATTATACTTTGTGAATACAACTTTTACTTTCTTCTTGTTGACAGGATCAACAGTAATAGTTGCACTTCCATTTACCCACCAGCTGATAGAACTCACTGAAAGCGTAGGCTTTGTCTTCAACTCAAATTCGTATACTTGAGAAGGTGTAGCACATGAAGTACCTGATATCCCTGTTGGATAGGTTGTAGTATCTGCAGGAGTACATCCCCCTACTTTCACTACTTTACTGAATTGTGTATACCAAGGCGATTTCTTATACGATACACCTGCATATACCTGTATAGAAGCACTGTTGTATTGAGTAAAGGTAATAGTCACCTTTTGTGCATTGGCAGGGTCTTTCACAATGGTAGCGCTTCCATTAACCCACCAACTAATACTGGATACAGAGGCAGGATCAACAAATAATTCATAAGTATAGCTTTGCCCTGGAGTGGCACAATCACTACCCTGAATACCCGTTTCAACCACTTTAACCTGGACAGAAGCTGACTGTGTTTTAAGGTTATCATCATCATACGCAATAGCTGTCAGTGTATATGTGCCAGTAGCAGCCTGAGAGATGGTATAAGAATATGGACTAGTATAGTCTGTACCTAACAACGTTATTCCATTATAAAACTCAACTTTTGCAATATTTCCATCCACATCTGAAGCAGTTGCAGTTACTACCACGTCTGTTCCCTTCAGAATGACAGATCCGGCAGCCGGTGCAGTTACAGCTACAGTTGGTGCTGACTTAAATTTGAAACGAGTAAGAGAAGGCAAGTGGTCAGACAGTGTATTCTCATAATTAGTAATATAATTCAAGGCATAATCGATACGGGTAGAGCCAGCCAGATGTTCTGAGAACAATTCATCTGTCATCGTGATATGATCAATCACATTAGCCTGAGTGATATAAGAACGAAGTCCTGCATCACTCAATACACGGGTAGCTGTTTTGTAATGAGTGCTATCCAGTACATAAGGCTGATAGGAAGAGATCAGTGGCGATGGAATAGGAGCGACTGTAGAGTCTACATCATCGTTGTAATCACCCTGAAGTAATAAAGCAACGTTACCATAGTAAGCGTCCAGTGTATCTTTCAGCACCTTTACATCATACGCTCTCATCTGATAGCGACTAATATCATCTCCAGAGTTTGCGCGTGCGTGAATATTTACTACGGCAACACGCTTACTTACTCCATTGATAGTTACCTGTGCATCCAGTAAAAGAGGCAAACGGCCACTAGCCCAGAAACGTGTTGGATCACCTCCCGGATAATTAGTCAATGTATTTACATTAACTCCTGTCAGTAGTGTTTTTGAACTCAGCTTAGAAACAGTAGTGGTCTTGTACAAAGTTATCACCTTTTGTGCGTAGGGATCATTTGTCTCAGGGTTAGAGACATAAGGGGATACCACATATTTATATCCAGGAAGAAGATTGGCTACACTATCAACAAACAATACTGTATCCGAAATCTCCTGCAGTGTAAATATATCTACATCCAGACGGTTAATCAATGTACGAAGGTTAGCAGCCTGAAGCGCATTGTTAGAAGGACCATTACTAGGATGCCCAAACCACTCCACATTCATAGTAGCCACGTCAAAAGTCTTATTCTTACTAATAGATGAAGCTGTAGCGTACCCCTGTGCACTTTGAATAGAACCACTTGTAAGCTGTATACGTCCGGCAAACGCTCCTTCAATAGCAGGCAGTGCACGAATATATACTGTATTCGTAAAGTCAAGTTCTGATATCGAATACACTACAGATCCTGAGAAATTATTTCCATCCTTTGAAAGCTGAAAAGGTGCAGGAACAGACACAGTCAGATCAGATGTAGCATTAGCTACAGATACCTGAAACGATCTGGCAGCAGAAGGCACATTGACACTGCTTTCAAAATACAACTCTGTCAGAGGTGTAATCGATGTACTTAAAAGAGGAGAAGGCGGCATTGTTGAATTGATAATAGAAAAGTCATCAATTGTCCATCGGGCAGCTTCTAATGCAGGTGAAGAAGTATAGACAAAAGCAACGTATACACCTGATTGTTTAAAGTTCACCAGATTGATACCACTTGACTGCGTCCATACATCTGAATTGATTAATGGGAACTGTCCATTCAACTCTGTCCATGTAGCTGCAGAAGGATTTCCTGTTCCACTATAATTGGTAGAAACCAGTAGTTTCAATGTTGGACCTGTAAAAGCAGTACGAGACCAGAATGAAAGTAACGGATAGGTAAGTCCGGTCAGATCAAGAGCAGGAGAGATCAACCAATCTTCATTCTCGACAGCCCCACCTGAATATCCGTTGATTTGCACAGCATTACCTGTACGTCCAAAAGTAGTACAAGCCCAGGTTTGTGCACCTGTTACACTATACTGGCTCCATCCACCAGGAAGTGTGGCGGAGCAGACATTGAAGTTCTGCTCAAAAGGATTAGCAGAAGAACCACTCAGATTTACAGTTTGTGTTATAGCATCTGTAGTGCTTATGGCTATTGTACCTGTGAAGGAACCAAATGCTGCAGGCGTAAAACGAACAAATATTTTTTTGGGAGTACTTACCTCTGCAGATGTGAAAGATACCAATGTGTCAAAGGTGATGCTATCTTTTGAGATGGTGTAACCCAAACCTGTAACAACTGCTTTTACATTATCTGTAAGATTACTTCCTGTTATCGTAAAGGACTTTACACTAGTAGTATTGGCAGCTATTTCCCCGAACCCTATTGTACTGGAAGAGACTGTCAAGGTTGGGATTGGATTGGCTACCTCTCCATTCGCAGTTAGAGAAAAGTCATCAACAGCCAATCCATCATCTGAACTAGCCACATTGGCATCTGCCCACCGTATCCAGATAGTAGCACCTACAGGGATAGAAAGACCCGTAAGCGTTGTTGACAAGGTTTGACGGTTGGCAGTAACATTTCCATCCAGAGCACCAACAGTGGTTCCTGGAGCTACAGGTGAAACAAAATCCAGCACATCTGCATTCTGCCAGGTACCAGTAGTTAGTGAGGTGGCATTGGTACTAAACTGGAAGTTTAGTGTATCACGCACTGTCCGGTTGGCTGAGGTTGCACCAATACGCCATTGCTCACCTGTATACACAATCGTCAGAGAGGTGATTGTGCTTCCTGTATTGTTAGTAAATCCAGCCCCAATGGTTGGGGTAAGAGAACCTGAAAGCAATCCACCGAAGGCTCTGTCTGTTGCGCTTGCAGAACCAAAACTATACGTATCTCCGGCTGTTCCGGAGCCTGTCCCGGCAGTATAGATTGCATTGGCATTGGTACCACTTTCTGCAAATGTCCACCCTGTAGGAACGGCGGTGCCAGTTCCACTAATGGCCAGGCTATTAAAGTCTTGCGTATAAGCAGAGTTAAGCGTTGTAATGGATACTTGTGCCCAGGCAGTAAAACTACATAGCCAGAAACACAACAGCATAGCCACCCGCTTAGTAAGGGGTAAAAAATGTTGCATAAATTGTAAGTAAAGGTTTGTTGAAAATATATGTAAAAGTACTGAGGATGAATAGAAGAGATGTTTCCTCAAAGTTAAGTTTCAGAAAAAAAAAGAATATCTGCAATATGATTTAAAACTTTTTAAATCAGGCACTTCCACTATCAGCAGCTAGGCCTCTGTCAGAATTAGCAGGGTATAATCTTCTTTAATGTGAGGAACATTGAAAGTAGAAATGAATCGAAAAATAATAGCTATAGCATTAGACAATCTTTGTACTTAAACGAAATATATACGAACCCATAACTATAAAACAAAATCCCTCATTAGAGACTATCTAATAAGGGATTGTTTTTGTATTCTTTTCAGATAATTACTTCGCGTAATTTACAGAACGCATCTCCCGAATCACCGTAACTTTAATCTGACCCGGATATTGCATATCCTTTTCAATCTTCTGGGCTATCTCAAAAGAGAGGTTATTCGCCTTATCATCTGTTACATTTTCAGCATCTACCATAACACGTAATTCACGTCCTGCCTGAATCGCAAAACATTTTTGAACGCCATCAAAACTCACAGCCAACTCTTCCAGTTCTTTCAGACGTTTGATATACGATTCCATCACTTCACGACGAGCCCCGGGACGAGAACCGGAAATAGCATCACATGCTTGGATAACCGGCGATATCATTGCAGTCATCTCAATTTCATCGTGGTGAGCGCCGATAGCATTACATACATCCGGATGTTCCTTATATTTCTGAGCCAGTTCCATACCTAAGATAGCGTGTGGCAACTCAGGTTCTTCCGGCCATACTTTTCCAATATCATGTAGGAGTCCGGCACGTTTAGCCATCTTCGCATTTAATCCCAGTTCAGCAGCCATTGTGGCACACAGCTTAGCAACCTCACGTGAGTGCTGAAGCAGATTCTGTCCATAAGAAGAACGGAAACGCATCCGGCCAATCAGTTTAATCAATTCAGGGTGTATACCATGAATACCTAAATCTATTACAGTACGCTCTCCGATTTCAACAATCTCTTCTTCAATACTCTTGGTTGTCTTTGTTACAATTTCCTCAATGCGGGCAGGGTGAATACGACCATCCTGCACCAAACGGTGCAATGACAAACGGGCAATTTCACGACGCACCGGATCAAAACCAGATATAATGATTGCTTCAGGTGTATCGTCTACAATAATCTCTACTCCGGTAGCAGCTTCCAATGCCCGGATATTGCGACCTTCCCGACCAATAATCTTTCCTTTTACATCATCCGACTCAATGTTGAATATAGATACGGCATTCTCTATAGCTTGTTCAGCAGCAGTACGTTGAATAGTTTCTATAACTATCTTCTTGGCTTCTTTTGTAGCAGTTAGCTTAGCTTCTTCTACAATATTTTTAACATAAGTTGATGCTTTTGACTCAGCTTCACTTTTCAGTGTTTCAATCAACTGATTTCTGGCATCTTCCGCTTTCAGATTGGCGATTTTCTCCAATTGCTCAATTTGTGATGAACGCATTTTTTCAGCCTCATCACGCTTTTTTGTGGCAACTTCAAGCTGTTCGACTAAATCTGTTTTTAGCTTATCCAGTTCGTCTTCCTTGCGTTTAGTCTGCTCCAGTGCTTTAGAAACAGCTTGTTCCTTTTGCACCAGATTTTGCTCTCGCTGTTTTAGCTTACCTTCGTTCGTAATAATAATTTGCTTTTTCTTATTTGATTCCTCTTCAAACTCCGTTCTGAGCTTCAAAAAGTTTTCTTTTGCTTCCAGTATCTTATCCTTCTTGATAGTCTCTGCATGGATTTCCGCCTCCTTTATGATCAGGCGTGCTTTTTCGTCAATCTCTTCTTCACGTCTTTTCAGAGATTTCTTAGCAAAGATCCGAAACAGGACTAACCAAACTATTACACCGATGACTACCTCAACTACCAATGAGAGAATCAAAAAATTTGTATTAGACATTTTCCTTTTGTCTTTAAGTGAAACGTAGACCACATGTAAAGCACAGACAGGTACACTCTATGTACCCTTATGCTGTCTTTAAATGCAAATGCAGACAAACAGGCAGGAGAGATATAATAGAAGAACTCTATCTGTTAAGATGGATGGAGTAAATTTTGTAATGATACAATCTTTTGAGTAACTGTATTCTGTAATGTGTCTTTCTCGGCTTCGAGTTTAAATTTTTCCAACATGGCCACAAAACTTACCATAGACAGGATGTCTTGCTTGTCAGCCCGTGCCCCATAGTTTTCCCGAAACTCGCGGCAACGTTCATTTAGCTCTTTCCCTACTGCACGATATAATTCTTCTTCAGCAGCAGGAATCCGCAGTGGATATTCTTTATCTAAAATCTTTATCTTAATCGAAATAACCTCATCCATGCTGCGTTACGATTGACTCAGGTACGCAATACATTTATCAATATCTTGTATATAAGCTTCTATTTTTCCCTTCAACTCTGCAGTATCTTTAACATCTGCACCTATTGAATTTACAATTTTAGTAATATTAAATTGTTTTTGAAAATTGTTTTGTAGGGTTTCTTGCTTTTTTTGTAATTTTTTTATTAGATCTGCTTGCTGACGTACGTGTCCTCGCAGTTGTTCACGCTCCTCGTCTGCACGTTCTAACTGACGACGCAGATCATTCTTTTCTGCCAGTACCTCCTGCAACCGTTTTTCCAAAAGATCAAACTGTGCAATCAGGTCTTTGAGTTCCATAGGTTACTTACAGTGGAAAGAGTGTTGTTTTAGTAATATAATAAAATTTTCCGGGAGAATCTTTCTAAAATTGACTTCTCCCGGAATTTTGGTAACTATTTACCTCTGATTTCGGCTCCCAGTTCTTTTTCATACAATTGAATCAACTTCTGCATAGTCTTTTCAATTACTGTATCTGTCAATGTCTGGCTCTCATCCTGAAGTGTAAAGCTCACAGAATAGGATTTTTTACCTTCTCCCAGGTTTTGACCTTCGTATATGTCAAAAACATTTACTGCTTTAAGAAGTTTCTTCTCTGTACGCTCAGCCAACGCCTTAATTTCTTTAAATGAGAGTGATTTATCAATTACCAATGACAAGTCACGACGCACCTCTGGAAACTTCGGAATCTCAGCGAATACTACTTTTGGATTGTATTGCTTCAGTAAATACTCCCAATCAATATCAGCATAAAAGACAGGGACTTTAATATCCGCTGCTTTTGTGACACCCGGCTTCAATAAGCCTAATGATACGATCTCCCGTTTATTGACCTGATAACTCAATCCATAGGAATAGATAGAATTCTCTGTTTCTACACTATCAATATTCTTTACCTGCATCCGGTGTAGCAGTTGTAGTACTACAGCTGCCAGATCATGAAATGCTACAGGCTGACTTTTGCTAATCCAACTCTCCGTATGCTGATCACCTGTTATAAATATTGAAAGCCTTTTCTTCTCTATATACTTATCGTCTTTCTTATAGTAGATTTTACCAAACTCGAAGGTTTTCAAATCCTTCTGACGACGGTTAATATTATAAGCCAGCACTTCCAGCCCTGAGAATAACAACGATTGACGCATCACCATCAAATCTTCACTCAGATAATTCAGAATCTCTACATTCTCCCCATTGGCTATAGCAGGAAACTGCTGTACATAGAATGGCTTGGTTAGTGAATTGGTTAGAATCTCATGAAACCCTTTGGATGCCAACAGAGAAGTAATCTTTGCTTGTAAGGTATTTGGATCTGGTTCCGGAAACTGTGCCAGGAAGTCTGTATTCAGATTGTCTGACAGTTCAATATTGTCAATACCATAAATCCGCAGGATCTCCTCTACTATATCTGCTTCCCGTTGTACATCTACACGATAAGGAGGCACAGACACACGGAAACCTTCCTCGGTTTTATCCAGAATCTGAATATCCAGAGATTCAAGTGTCTTCCGGATGTAGGCATTTCCAAGTTCTTTACCAATCAACCGATTGATGTTTTTGTAAGTAACAGCAAACTCAAAGTTACCAATCGGTTCAGGGTAAAAATCTGTAACGGAAGACGCAATTTTGCCTCCAGCTACTTCCAGAATCAGCAAAGCTGCACGTTGTAATGTATATAGCTTCAGATTAGGGTCTGTACCACGTTCAAAGCGGAATGAGGCATCCGTTTTTAAACCATGGCGTTGCCCGGTCTTCCGAATCCAATCAGCAGAAAAATACGCAACTTCCAGAAAAACGTTAGTAGTTGTATCTTTGATTCCAGAATCCAACCCTCCCATTATTCCAGCAATGCCAACAGGCTTTTCTGCATCACAAATCATCAGATCTGTTGCGGATAACTTACGTTCTACCTTATCCAATGTTGTGAAAGGAGTTCCTTCTGGCAATGTTTTTACAATAATCTTATTCCCTGCTAATGCATTTGCATCATAGGCATGCATGGGTTGTCCTAACTCATGACAAATAAAGTTAGTTACATCAACCACATTATTGATCGGGTTCAATCCTATCGCCTCCAGTCGCTTGCGTAGCCAGTCTGGTGATGGACCTATCTTAACTCCTTCAATAGAAACTCCACAAAAACGAGGACAAGCCTCCTTATTCTCTACTAGTATCTCAACTAATGTAGTATCCTTTATAGCTGCAAATCCAGATACTTCTGGTAGAGTCATATCTCTATCCAGTAATGCTTTCAAATCACGAGCTACTCCTATATGCGAAGCTGCATCGGCCCGATTAGGTGTTAGCCCAATCTCAAATACATAATCCGGTTCAATATTGAAATACTTTGCAGCAGGTGTACCATTAGGCAAATCGGTCTGTAACACCAGTATCCCATCATGTGATGTTCCTATGCCTATTTCATCTTCTGCACAGATCATCCCCTCAGAAGGTTGTCCATATACCTTTCTCTTGTCGATGGTAAAAAGAGGTTTACCTTCTTTGTCATATAAGGTAGTACCAATGGTTGCGACTATCACCTTTTGTCCTGCATCCACATTAGCAGCACCACAAACAATAGTTGAAGGAGTGTCTGTACCAATATCTACTGTTGTCAGACTAAGTTTTTTGTCCTTTACTTCAAATCGCTCACAGGTTAGTACTTCTCCTACAACAAATCCACGTAATCCACCTGGAATAGGCTGTATCTCATCAATATGCTCCACCTCCAATCCTGACCGAGTCAGGAGCTTTTCAATTTCTTCAGGAGACTCAGGAAGGTCAATGTATTGCTTAAGCCAGTTAAGGGAAATTTTCATATACGATTTTTTACTAAAATTGAAGCAGCAAAAGTAAAAAAATTATTATGCAGTTCCGATGGAAATTAAAATAGCTGAAATATATACATCTGCAAAACTAAAACCATAGCAAACTATGACAAAATTTATTGACCTCCGAAGTGATACGGTAACACGCCCAACAAAAGAAATGCGTGAGGTTATGTTTTCAGCCATCGTTGGCGATGATGTGTATGGTGAAGATCCAACTGTAAATGCCTTGGAGGAAAAGGCGGCACAATTGTTTGGTATGGAAGCTGGTTTATTCTGCCCTTCCGGAACAATGACTAATCAAATTGCCATCAAGGTACATACACAGCCTGGAGATGAAGTAATCTGTGATAAACTTTCGCATATTTACAATTATGAAGGAGGAGGTATCGCCTTTAACTCTGGAGCTTCTATCCGTTTGCTCGATGGTCAGAGAGGAATATTTACAGCAGAGCAGGTAATAGCTAATATTAACGGAGATGATATTCATTTCCCCCAGACAGCATTGGTAGAAATAGAAAATACAGTAAACAAAGGAGGAGGGTGTTATTATACAACAGACCAAATAGCAGAGATAAATAAGGTTTGTAAGCAGTACAATCTTCCACTTCATATGGATGGAGCAAGGCTGTTTAATGCCCTGGTTGAAACCAATCAGACAACTAAAGAAATTGGAAGCTATTTTGATACAATTTCCATTTGCCTTTCTAAAGGTTTGGGTACACCTGTCGGATCTGTATTAGTAGGAACAAAAGCACATATAGCAAAAGCCAGACGTATCCGTAAGGTATTTGGAGGAGCATGGAGACAAGCTGGTTATCTGGCAGCTGCTGGTATTTATGCTTTAGATAATCATGTAACACGTCTGAAAGAAGATCATCAAAGAGCAAGGGATCTTGAAAGAACCCTAAATGATTTACCTTATGTTACGTCCATACTACCTGTTCAGACTAACATTGTTATCTTCACATTGCCTTCGTCAGAAATCACCCAAAAGTTACTTCATTATATGAAAGCCAATGAAATTCTGGCTTCAGCATTTGGAAAGGAACAAATACGTTTTGTAACACATCTTGATTTTGATGACGAAATGCTCACAAAAGTTTCTGAAGTATTGCATAAAGCTACTGTTTAAGATTTCACACATAAAAAAGAAGCCTCATTGAAGAATGAGGCTTCTTTTTATAATTATGCTTCGTCTTCTACAATCTCTTTCGCTTCTTTAGCCTCTTCCGGAGTCAAAGGTTCCTCAGCCACATCAGCGCCTTCTTTGAATTTCTTCCGAATTTTACCTTCAATCTCAACTGCTAGTTCAGGATTGTCTTCCAACATCTTTTTCACAGCATCACGGCCTTGTCCGATCTTGCTTCCTTCATAAGAGAACCAAGAACCAGATTTATTGATGATGCTAAGCTCTACACCTAAATCTATAATTTCACCAATTTTTGAGATACCCTCACCATACATAATATCAAACTCTACCACTTTGAAAGGAGGTGCCAGTTTATTCTTCACAACCTTCACTTTGGTACGGTTACCAATCACATTGTCAGCACCTTCTTTGATCTGCCCAATTCTACGGATATCCATACGAACTGAGGCGTAGAATTTCAATGCGTTACCACCAGTAGTTGTTTCCGGACTACCAAACATAACCCCAATCTTATCACGCAACTGGTTAATAAAGATGCAACAACAATTTGTTTTATTAATTGTACCAGTCAGTTTTCTCAATGCCTGAGACATCAAACGTGCTTGTAAGCCCATTTTGCTATCTCCCATTTCACCTTCCAGTTCACCTCTGGGCACCAATGCAGCAACAGAGTCAATCACGATGATATCTATGGCTCCTGAGCTAATCAGGTTCTCTGCAATTTCTAAGGCTTGCTCACCATTATCTGGCTGAGCTATATATAGGTTACTAACATCAATACCTAGTTTCTCAGCATACACACGATCAAAAGCATGCTCTGCATCGATGAATGCAGCAAGTCCGCCAGCTTTCTGTGCCTCTGCAATACAATGCATCGTCAAAGTTGTTTTCCCTGAAGATTCCGGTCCAAAAATCTCAACAATACGTCCGCGAGGTACGCCACTAATTCCCAAAGCAATATCCAAACCGATAGAGCCTGTAGAAATTGTAGCAATATCCATAATTTTATTCTCACTCAACTTCATCACCGTACCCTTGCCATATGCCTTGTCCAACTTCTCAATGGTGGTTTGCAGAGCTTTAAGTTTTGCTAGTTTGTCATCTGCTGACTTATCTTTTTCTGCCATTTGTATAGGTCTTTTAATCGTGAAAGTTTCTTATTGCGAATGCAAGGTATGTATTATTTTTAATAATACCAATATCGAGTAAAATAATTTTTTAATTATAAATGGTTATTAAAATTTGACATAAAATATACATTTTTGATAATCAGACAATTGTCACAAATAAAAAAAGAAGGTGTTCTATCTATAAAAACGTTCAGTTGGTGACTATATTTTTCTGTCTCTCAAATAAGAACGACTTTATCATTCAGGCATTCAAAAGTATCTTTTATCTTTAACTCAAAAATAACATCTTTTTAGACTAAAGGCTTCTGAGTTTATATAAATTTTAACAACTGTGAAACGAAAATTAAAAAGAGCAGGTCTTATTTTAGTAGGTATACTTTTAATCATGATTGTATGGAATCTACAATTAATCATTTACGGACTAGGACAACTTAAAGGACAATTAACTATTGTTTGGAATGCACGCCCCATAACTGAGGTAATGCAGGATAAGAGTTTTCCGGATTCATTAAAAACAAAACTAGCACTTATACAGGAGATACGAAGCTTTGCTATAGATTCATTGGGTATTAATGAGTCCGATAACTATACTACCTTATTTGATCAGAAAGGTAAGAC
Source organism: Xanthocytophaga agilis (assembly GCF_030068605.1). NCBI lineage: Bacteria > Pseudomonadati > Bacteroidota > Cytophagia > Cytophagales > Rhodocytophagaceae > Xanthocytophaga > Xanthocytophaga agilis. Next base: position 367,527 of record NZ_JASJOU010000006.1, on the reverse strand, counting down.
GCTGATGTGGGTTGTAACGGCATGCGATCCATATGAATTAAAGCCTCACCAATGGGAGTACTCGTTTCTGGGAAGTATGCCTTACAAAGGGTTCTTTGACTCATTGAAGGCAGTAAAAGAGGAAAAGATCTGGAAAGGAAAAGGTCTGGACACAGACATTGGCACAGCAGCAGGCTGGAGCACATTGGGATGGTTCAAGGATCCTATTCTGAGTAGCATGCTTTATCGTCAGCCAGGTAGCCTATCCAATCTGATTATTCATGAACTAACGCATGGTACTCTCTTTATTAAAGATAACATAGAATATAATGAAAACCTTGCTGACTTTGTAGGAGACGAGGGAGCCAAGCTTTTTCTAATTCATAAATATGGAAAAGAATCTCCTGAGTATACCAAATACACATCCAGAAAAATATATCGTGAAAAGCACTATTCCCATATTCTGCGGGGATCTCAGCAACTGGATAGCCTTTATAAGACTTTTACCAATAAACTAACAACTCAGCAAAAGGATACATTAAAATTCAGACTTATTCGTCAGATTATTCAGTCGGAAGATACAATAACAGTGAATGGGAAACCCAATCCATTAGGGTGGGAGGGACCTCTGCCTAATAATACTTTCTTTATGGAATACATCAGGTATCGGGCAAAACAGAATCAATTTGAAGAAGAATTTCGTACAAAATTCAACTCTGACTTTAAGAGATATTTTGCATATCTGAAGAAGAAATATCCTAAAGAGAGTATGCTATAGTGTAATTTTAATGAGACCTGCTCTATAAAACAAAAAAGCTTCCTGTAAGAGAAAGCTTTTTTGTTTGAGCGAATATATGTTCTTATTCAGCGCTTTTTCCACGAAGACCTCTTGGGATCTCAATAGAAGCAACTGGGTTAGAAGGAGAATTCAGAATAACAAAGTTTTCAGCGTTTACTTCGCCAACTTTGATAGACTTACCTAGATCCAGTCCTGATACATCTACAGTTACATAGTCAGGCATATCTTTAGGTAATGCACTAACAGTAAGCTTGCGCAGTTTTGAAATCAATTTCCCCCCTTTAGTCACACCTACGGCTGTTCCTTGTAAACGAACCGGAATGTTCATTTTTACAGGTTTATTTTCATCCAGTTCCAGAAAATCAACGTGCAGAATCATTTCATTTACCGGGTGAAACTGCGCATCCTGTACAATCGCTTTGTAATGTGTTCCTTCGATGTTCAGATCTACCTGATGAACTTCTGGTGTATACAACAGGTCACGGAAAAGAATCATTGGAACGGAAAAGTGAACTTGCTGCTTTCCACCATATAGTACACAAGGTACCTGGCTCAATGTACGCAGCTCTTTCGCTGTTTTCTTTCCGAGATTTGCTCTGTTATACCCTATAATCTCGATTGTCTTCATAAAATAAATAGATTAAGTGAAATAAATAAAATATAAACTATACTTGTAAAAATAAAGTACTAATTGACTCATGATCATGTACGTTACGAATAGCTTTCGCGAAAAGCTCAGCTACAGTAAGGACTTTGATCTTTGGAGATTCCTGCTTCAGTGGAATAGTATCTGTTACTACCAATTCTTCCAGTACAGAATTATTGATCGTTTCATAGGCGCTTCCAGACAAAATAGGGTGTGTGGTAATAGCACGCACCGACTTTGCACCTTTTTCCATGATGATCTTGGCTGCTTTGGTGATAGTACCTGCCGTATCTACCAGATCATCAATCAAAACAACATTGGCACCTTCTACGTCACCAATAACCTGCATCGAAGCAATCTCATTGGCACGTTTACGATGCTTATCACAAACCACAATATCAGCACCAAAATACTTGGCGAACGCTCTTGCCCGGCTTACCCCCCCAACATCTGGTGAAGCAATGATTAGGTTATCAAGTTTCAAACTTCTGAAATAGGGAACAAAAACAGCTGATCCATCCAGATGGTCTACAGGAAAATCAAAGAATCCCTGAATCTGACCCGCATGAAGATCACATGCCATAAGACGGCTTGCTCCAGCAGCAGACAAAAGATTTGCGACCAACTTGGCAGCAATGGCCACTCTAGGTTTATCTTTTCTATCCTGACGAGCATAACCAAAATAAGGAACTACTACTGTTACATATTTTGCTGAAGCGCGTTTAGCTGCGTCAATCATCAGAAGTAACTCCATCAGATTGTCTGCAGGTGGAAATGTTGACTGAATCAGAAACACATCACATCCTCTTACTGACTCTTCGAAATAAGGCGACATTTCGCCATCGCTGAATTGCTGTAAAGTAACGGTTCCCAAAGGCTTCCCGTAATAATACGCAATCTTCTCTGCCAGATATCGCGAAGCGGTACCCGAAAATAACTTGACTGAATAAGACGATGCCATAATAAAAGGAAGGCGTAGGTAGCAGAAGCTTTGAAAATTGAGGGGGCAAAATTATAGGTTTCGTTACAAGTAAACAAATGAAATGCTTAAAATTTCATACAAGCTATCACGTTTTCTTCCTAAAAGGCAGTATTTTTGACCACAATAGAAATATGGTAGACTGTAACTACATTTTATCCGCTGAAAAATGTAGTTTTCGGCATCATTCAGACCATTCCTAAAAAATGCGCCTCTCCTGCTCTGGACAGATGCAACAACCAGTATTTATCTATGGCTCTAAACTTTCGTCCTACCTATCTCAATACTCGATCTATTGATACATTCATTCAGACTGCTCTTCACGAAGATATCGGAGATGGAGATCACTCTACATTAGCAGCTGTTCCAGCAACTGCCCAGCGTCAGGCTAGGCTTATCATTAAAGATACTGGCATGATGGCAGGAATGGAACTGGCGTCATATATCTTTCATGCGGTTGATCCTGCACTACAGGTAACAACTCTGATTGAAGATGGGTCTATGGTAAAATATGGGGATATAGGCCTTACAGTTACAGGTAAAGCCCAATCCATTCTGCAAGCAGAGAGACTGGTATTAAACTGTATGCAACGTATGAGTGGTATTGCGACCTATACACATCAATTAGTGCAACTGATTTCACATACCAAAGCCAAACTCCTGGATACCCGAAAAACAACTCCTAACTTCCGACTTATGGAAAAATGGGCTGTAGCTATTGGAGGTGGCTTAAACCACAGGTTCGGCCTATTTGATATGATTATTTTAAAAGATAACCATATCGATTATGCGGGAGGAGTAACTCAGGCTATTCAGGCCACTCATCAGTATTTGAAGGAGAAAGACAAAAACTTAAATATCGTTGTTGAGACCCGTAATCTGAAAGAAGTAGAAGAAGTATTACAAATTGGTAATATAACCCGGATCATGTTGGACAACATGCCTCCAGATCGTATGCGAGAAGCCATTGCATTAATTAATGGTCGCTTTCCAACAGAAGCATCTGGTGGTATTACAGAAGAAACAATAGGGGCTGTAGCAGAAAGTGGAGTAGATTATATCTCTGTAGGTGCGCTGACACACTCTGTTAAAAGTCTGGATATTAGTCTAAAGGCGTTCTAAAATAAAAAGCCGATGCAATGCATCGGCTCCAGATATATATTCTATATGTAATTAGTCTTTTACTTACGTCCAGTTGTATCTGTTTTTTGAACAGGGGCTTTACGTGTGTTAGTGCTATCTCGTCTCTCTTTTTTCTCCATCTTTTTATCTTTTTTATTTCCGGAAGGAGTTGTTTGAGAAGGCGTAGTTTGAGAAGGTGTGGTTTGGGCAAATCCACTAAAAGTTACACCTACAGCAATAATTACGGCTAAAATCCAATTCTTTTTCATGAGTTGCAAGGTTTTGTAGTCTAAAAATTAAACAATATAAAATAGCTGATTGCAAGCATTTGACTATCAGTATATTATATTCTACGACATTACTTTTAGAAGGTTTCCTTATTCTACTGTTTTTCCTGTAACCTCACATCCTACTAATCTAATAAACACCTGTAAATCAATGAGTTAAATAACAAAAAAATATTTAAAATTCTTCTCTATTAACGGTTTCATTTCTATAATTACTTATCTACCTTTGTATCCCTGATTGGGGAAAAGTGTATAAACTATTTTAAACTCATACTATTTCATAGTGAAGACATAAAAAGTATACATTTTTTTATCATTCTTTTCATTATACAATTTTAGGCAAAACAGCAAAACCACCATATACACATCTAGTAATCAACCAATTAAAAAATACACTATATTGCATATTTATTAATTTTCACAATATATGGCACGCAATCCAAATCAGTTTTTCCGTAATCCAATGATGCAACAGCAGGCGGTACCTGTACCTGGCGCAAAGACGAAAAAGTATCAGATGGATAAAAAAGTATATGTACGCCTTGGAATGACACATCTGCTTAAAACTCAGTGGTACTGGGTATTTGTGCCTGTTGGAATTATTGTTTTAAACATTATTCTGAATATAACAAAAGTATATACCAACTGGTGGATCTATCTTATTGCTTTTCTGGTAGCATTGGGTTATGTTTTGTTCTGGGCCATTCAGTTTACTGGTATCTCTCAGCTTGAGCAATACAAAGTGATGTTTGATAAATTCTCTTATGACATCAATACCAAGCAGATCAATGCGATGATTAATGCCAAAGAAGGAATGCAGATTGGCTGGGATATGGTAAAAGATGTGTATAAAGAGAAAGATGCCTATACACTGGTATTATCCCGTGGACAATTTATCCACCTTCCTTTCAACATTTTTAACTCCGACAACGATCTTAAATTTTTTGAACGAATACTCCGACAAAAAAATCTGATCAAATAATAAACAAAGCCCCGCAATACCAGATCTGTTGCGGGGCTTTGTTTTTGGGAAACTTTTTTCGGTTAACCTTTTATAAAATCTGGTTTAAAGGCATTAAAAGTTAATTTGCTTTGTACATTTGCGCCACTGTCTGAGCTTTGTATAAGCGCTCTCCGCTTACTATAGACTCATTCACAAAACATCTGGTTATCTTATTCTTCATTTTAATTCTTACTTACGAAGCATGGATTATAGAATTGAAAAAGATACGATGGGCGAAGTAAAAGTACCTTCCCACGTATATTGGGGTGCACAAACCCAACGTTCCATTGAAAATTTCAAAATAGCTCAGGATATTAATAAGATGCCTCGTGAGATTATCCAGGCGTTTGCATATCTGAAAAAGGCAGCCGCATTAACAAACCTTGATGCAGGTGTACTATCAAAAGAAAAATGTGATCTGATCGGTAAAGCATGTGATGAAGTGCTGGCAGGTAAGCTGGATGACCAGTTTCCACTGGTGGTATGGCAGACAGGCTCTGGTACACAATCTAACATGAACGTAAATGAGGTGGTAGCCTATCGGGCTCATGTTATTAATGGAGGAAGCCTTACAGATGAGAAGAAAGCATTGCATCCCAATGATGATGTCAATAAATCCCAGTCCTCTAATGATACATTTCCAACTGCAATGCACATTGCAGCATACAAAATGTTGATTGAAGTAACGATTCCTGGTATTGAGAAACTTCGCAATACGCTAGCTGCCAAAGCGCAAAAATTCATGAAAGTAGTAAAGATCGGACGTACTCACTTCATGGATGCAACACCGTTAACACTGGGACAGGAGTTTTCAGGTTATGTATCTCAGCTGGATCATGGCCTGAAAGCTATTAAGAATACATTGGCGCACTTATCAGAATTGGCATTGGGCGGTACTGCTGTTGGTACAGGTATCAATACTCCTCCAAATTATTCAGAGAATGTAGCCAAACATATTGCAAACCTTACTGGTCTTCCATTTATTACTGCTGAAAATAAATTTGAAGCACTAGCAGCCCATGATGCAATTGTAGAAGCTCATGGCGCATTGAAAACAGTGGCTGTAAGTCTGATGAAGATAGGTAATGACATTCGTATGTTGTCATCAGGTCCACGTGCAGGGATAGGGGAGATCTTTATTCCTGATAACGAACCAGGTTCTTCTATCATGCCTGGCAAAGTAAACCCAACCCAGTGTGAAGCGATGACAATGGTTGCAGCTCAGGTATTAGGTAATGATGTTGCGATCAATATTGGTGGATCTAATGGCCATTTTGAACTGAATGTGTTCAAACCTGTTATGATCTACAACTTCCTGCATTCAGCCCGTTTGATTGGAGATGTATGTGTATCCTTTAATGACAAGTGTGCAGAAGGAATTGAGCCATTGGAAGCCAATATTCGCAAACACGTAGAAAGCTCACTAATGCTTGTAACTGCCCTCAATACAAAAATTGGTTATTACAAAGCTGCTGAGATTGCCCAAACTGCTCATAAAGAAGGTAAAACTCTGAAAGAGACAGCATTAAAACTTGGCTATCTCACCGAAGCAGAATTTGATGAATGGGTAAAACCTGAAGATATGGTAGGCAAGATCTAATTCATCTACATAAAAATACCCCGGCAGATAAACTCTCGGGGTATTTTTTTAATGATTCAAACGTTCCTGTCTTTGCTCTCTGCGTTCCTGAAACTGCTGACGACGCCCTCCCATATTATCCTGAATACGTTCCCTACGCTGTTCCCGCCATTCCCGGATAATCTTTCTTCGGAAGTCAATCTCTCCTTTATAAAACATAGCAACCTGGCGGCTATTGACTATTTTCAGGAACTTATCTACCTGGCGTCTCATACTGTCAACCTCTTTCTGCCGAAGCTCAATCAGTTGTTTCAATACACTTTTTATTTCTTCTTCACTGGAACCGGAACTAATACTATTCCGTACCTGTGATGCTGCTTGTTGAGCTTTTTCTTTTTCCTTCTCAAACTCATTGTAAACAGGCCAGAATTGTTTTGCCTGTTCGGCGGTCAGCTTCATCTTATTTGTCAGAAAGGCAACTCTTTCACTTTCAAGAGATTCTCCATTTTTTCCATACCCTTTTACTACTCTATCCCATATGGCCTTCTGAAACTCAAATTCAACTTTATACAAATCAGCTGTCTGACGTGAGGTAATTACCTTTGTAAACTTATTCAAATAGTCTCTTTCAATAGATACATCTTTCTGTCTTACCTCTACCATCTGTTTTAATCCAGCCTTCAACTCTTCGTCAGAAGCAACCTGAAACCGATCTTTCAGTTTATTCAGCGAACGGATATTCTCCTTTCTTTCCTTATCAAATTCGTCATACACTGCCCAAAAAGGAGAAGACTGTTCTGTTGTCAGATTCAACCGTCGGGTAATCAATGCTACCTTAGCAGATTGCACCCTATCTTCTCCTGTATCTTCATCCTGAGCTAAAACCACAGTTATACTACTTATCGTTAACAACAGCACATGCATCCATGTTCTCATCTTCTGCTTTCTAAATATCATGTTCGTTAAAAATAATTGTTATTCTATACCTTCAGCAGCATTCAATATATCTTCATCACTTATATCTATCGGGTCTACTATCTCACTATCCGAGTGTTTGGCTGAGATAGCGGGCATTTTAGTATTTGTCAATCGTGTATCCTGTTTTTCAAGATAATGTAGTATCTCTTCATCCGTCAGATTACAAAGCAATTCTGTGCATTCCTGAGAAGAAGAAGGAGTGGTAGACGAATAAAACCAGTACCCTGTCATCAATAAAAGCACAGAGGCAGCTGCTACAGTTGTATATCTTGCCCATGAAGGAATTAGTCGGATAGATTTTGTTTTCTCAGTAGTTGATTCTTCAATAGCAGTATCTTCGTCCAGTTGGATATTCAGTTTCTCAAAATAAGCATCAGGCACCTGAAAGATATTTTGTTTGGGTATGCTTGCCAATATACCTGATTCAGCATTGTCCAACTCCTCAAAGTCCAACGGGTTAGTTGTTTCAGAGGACGCTATTCGCGTCATGATACGATTTGACAGTGTCTCAAAATAACTTTCAGGTACTGTATATCCATGTGTATTTTCCAGTTCTGATTCAAAACCATCCAATGCAGATAAATTCAGTTTAACCAAGGACTCGGTTTGATCTGATATTTTACTCTGGATTTTTTGGTAAAGATTTTCAAAATAATCGGGAGGTGTAATAAAAATGTGATCTATGGTTATTTCCTCTATAGCGCTATATTCCAGCAATGGTTTATCATCGTTCAATGTATCATCGCTTGCCTCTGCCAGACGTTTCTGAATTGCAGAAGGCAATGATGCAAAGTATTGTTCCGGTATTTGAAAAACATTTTCCCTGGTTAGGTTTTGCAGATTAATTTTTGATTCCATCACTCACAAGCGGTTACATCTATTTTTATGGTATAAGCAGCAGGATTTTTACAACTTTGACTTGTTTTTTTTATAAAAGTTTAATTCGACATCAGATATTCTTCTATTTTTTTCACAGCCAGATGATAAGAAGCTTTTAACGCACCTTCCGATGTTCCAGTAATCTCAGAGATTTCCTGATAGGTAAGTTCATCATAGTACTTCATATTAAATACAAGTCTTTGTTTATCGGGTAAACGCAGCAACGCTTTCTGTAGTTTAATTTGTATCTCATCTCCTGATATCAATACACCTTCATCCAGTTTCTGGCTCAGTTCATTGGCAACAACATCATCAATAGATGTCAGAGAAGCTCGTTTTTTCTTGCTTAGAAAATTGAGACACTCATTGCTGGCAATACGATATAACCAGGTATATAACTGAGACTCTGCCCGAAATTCACTAAGGTTGTGCCATACTTTAATAAAGACCTCCTGTGTTAAATCATCTGCATCATCATGATCAATGACCATCTTTCGTATGTGCCAATAGATTTTTTGCTGATACTTTTTTACTAACGCATTAAATGCAGCAGTTCGCGTTTCCGCAATCCGGAACTGCTCTAAAATCTGTTTGTCTTCCAAAGTGTAGAGAAGTTAAAAACAAAAGTAATCGGTAAGATCTCTTACTATTTGTAGTGAGTTGCTAAGCGGTTAGATAGAAAATAAAAGCAAACGTTTAATCCTGATTAAAAATTAGTATAAAAACACAAGAGCGTGTCTTATTACTAAAACACGCTCTTTATTATATAGATATATATTTTGCTTACTTCACAATATCAGCACGGATAGCTTCTACCTTTTTGGTAATCTCTGTTAATGTTTTATCTGTTACAGCAAAGTTTCCTGCATTACTTTTCAGGCTCTCTTCGAATTTTAGTGCCTCAAACTGTCCATACAGATCATTTAGCTTCTGAGTATAAGCCACAACTGCTTCATCTTGCTTTACGCTCTTAAGAATTGTAATCAAGTCTGCCAGTGATTGTTTCTGTTTAATAATATCAAGAATTAATTGAGTCAATACACCATTACGTACATCTGCAGGAACATCTTTTGGATATTTCTTAATCAAGCCTGTTGAAATGTACAAGCCTTCTACAAAACTACCAGTAACAACCAGAGCACCTGTAGCATCGCGCTGATTGTCTGCAAGATATTTGCGAACATATAGCATAGACTCATCTACAATCTTAACCAGAGAATCTTCTGTAGCAAGGTTGTTCTGAAAACGTTTCTGCATAGCTTCACCAAATGCATTGCTTAATCCAAGATGATCAGAAAGTTTCTGTGCACCTTTCAGATAAGTCAAAACATCCTGTGTTTTTTTGTATACGCTCAAATAGCCGATATCAGTCGCATAAGCACCCAGATTCAATGCAGCTTTGTCATTAGTAGTAGTGTAACTTGCAACTTTACTGGATGGGTTAATCAAAGACTGATTGAAATCAGCACCAGTCAATTGGATTGTAGCAGGAATATCACTGGTTTTAGGAAGTGCACTCAAAATAGGAGATGTAGCAGCAGGTTCAACAGCTGTAGTATCTTCTGTCATGGTTGCTGCAGTATCTACTGCTGTAGTCTCATCTGCTTTTTTCTCACCTCCGCAGGAATTCAAAAGAAATACACCACTTAAAGCAAGTAAAAAAAGAGAGGTCTCACGTACGTAATTTTTTAGGAACATAAATCAATGTGGTTTGGTGATTAGGTATACACTGCAAAACGTCATCGAAAAAAAGATTTTTTAGTTGATTTTGCAAGCAGTCAAAAGAAATTATATGAAAAAAGATAAAAACCGATAGATTTATAAACCCGTTCCGTTACACTTACCTATTTTAATTTATACCTATTTTATTTTCATAATAAAAACAAAGTCAGCGCTTTTTCATATTCATAAAACTGTCCTAGATCATTATGATGTCCTCCTTTCACTGTAATAAACTGATCCTCTTTTTTTAGTAGTTTTTTCAACTGCCAGCCAAATTGATAAGGAATTACCTCATCCTGAGTTCCATGAAAAATACAGATAGGGCAGCGTACCTTTTCAATAAAGGCATAGGTCAGAAGGGGATATCTTAACAATAGTCGAATGGGGAGCCAGGGAAACCGATCCTGCGCAACTGCTCGCATGCTATAATAAGGAGTTTCCAGAATCAGTTTTCCTGGAGAGTTGCGAGACGCAACAAATGTTGCAATACCTGTACCCAGCGATCTCCCGAAAACAATTATATCTTCTTCTGCATAGTTTTTTTTCAGATAGTCATACACATATTGTGCATCCTTATAAAGATTTTCTTCGCTTACTGCACCTCGACTCTTCCCATATTCCCTATAATCGACCATCAGTACATCATATTTAAACCGGCTTAGGTATTCGCCCTCTGCACCCCAACTTTGCAGAGAACCAGCATTGCCATGAAAATATAGAATTACACCCTTGGGCCTGGGATGTTTGAATAGTAGAGCATTAATTGTAGTACCAGAGTCAGGATGAAAGTCAATCTCTTCAAATGAAGTCGAGAAATGGTATGTATGATTAGAAGGCAATTTCTCAGGATAAAATAAAATTTTCTCCTGTAGAAAAAATAAGATGATGCACACAATCACATACAAACAACCCAGAAAGAGAATAGTATCCAGTATAAACTTCATTTATAACTCAAATAATGATCCAATCTACCACAAACTGATAATAAACTGGACCTATTAAATCCAGCCATAAATCATTAACAATTACTCCTATTTAATTTACTTATTAGAGTATGTAAACTCATAAACTACAACATCAAAACCATTATATACTTCTCTTACTTTCCCATATTTCATTAATTCTCGAGCAATGCTCTCATTAACAGTTTGCTCTTGAATACTTTCTTTATATGTATATTTATTCTTCACACACATAATATAAGAACAAACCTGTTTATTTGAACTTTGACTTATCAAATCAAAAAAATATCTCTCAAATTCAAGTTTATTCCGAAACAAATCCGGTGGAAAAAATGTAACTGCCTTTTTATCATATTTAGCCAATTGTGAATAATAGGTAAATGTCTGATTATCCTTAATAGATATATATATAGTACTGGTTGGACTGCTTTTTATTCGGATATGCTCTATAGCTTCTCTTTTGTTGGAAAACTTATAGCTATTACCAAATAGCTCAGGATTCATCAACTTGACAATAATATTTACCAGTAAATATAGTATACTAATTATCATCATAGCTTTAACAAACTTAACGGATATAAAGCGTGATAAACTTTTCTTTATAAATCCTTCATTTGTATCTAGCGGCTTTGCTATTATCAGATAAAAGAAAGGTGCCAAAAAAACAAGAAATCTTTCATGAAACGGATACTGTTTAAGAAAAGATGCAACGAGAGTTAGTAATATAGGTGAAACGAGTAACCCTAATATATACTTGTTTGTCCTAAACAGAACTACACCTCCAAGAATCAACAAGATAAAAGCACTATATCCAAATAACAGCAGGTAGCGCCATTGAATAGAAAGGCTAGGAATAAGAGAATAATCAATAGACAAACCCAAAGGATCATTGAATGTATAGATAAGGCTTCTGAGATACCAAGAACCATAAATTGGCAGTGGAGCAAACTTATCTTGCCACATTGAGACAAGAACAGATACATTTTGATTTTTAGAGATAATAAGAAGGTAGTATAAGCCAAAGCAAAACAACCAAAAAGTACCCACACAAAGTAAAGCAACTAAAGATGAGTAATCTTTCTTTTTAAGCAACCAAAAAAACATACAGAATCCTATCCCTGCAAGTACAAAAATGGCAGGGTTAGATAGCCAAAGAAGTATTCCTCCTAATACACCTATTATGCAGGCGCCTTTCCATGACAAAAAATAACGATATTTGATGCCTATCCATAAAATAATAAGCGAGGCCAGCATCTCTGTCTGGTATTGCTTAACTTCTGCAGAGTAATAAATCAGTGGGGTGGAAATACTGAATAATAGGTTTGCAAATACTATTGTAGTTCTTCTATTAAAAATTTTTGCAGAAATAAAGAAAAATATAAATACACTAGCAATACTGGAAATGAAGGAAACTAATCGCAGAGAAAGTTCTTTATTTCCAAATATACTGATTACTAACTTTTCAAGTGTTATATATAATGGAGGTGCAGCTTGTAAATTATCTAAGGTTGAAGTTAGCAAATATTTCAAATCATACTTAAGAAAATTACTTGCAATTGCTATCTCATCTCCCCACAAAGAACGATCATAAATATACCAATAACATCTCAAACCTACTCCCAGCAGCAATACAAAGATCAAAAGCCCTCGCATTCTGGATTCAGAAAACAACATAAATATATACTAAAATAAATAAAAAAATATTTAAACCTAATTTCAAGGACTAAGAACAAAAACACCTGAAGACCAACATTCTAAACAAGGCTACTATTTCTCTAAAGTTGGATATAACAAAAGAGAGCTTATTTAGTATATTGATATCCAGGCATTTTATTATTCAATCCGCTGTATATCTATTTTCTGTTTTTCAAGGCTTCAATTTCTGTATCTACCAGTTTTATAGGGAATTTCTGGTGAAGGGTGTTCAGCCATTCTTTTTCAAGAAAGCTCTGGTAATCTGAAATCAGCTGTCCACGAGCTTCTTCAAATGTTTTGGCACGAGGTTCTTCTACACTTACAATCTCTATATATACAACACGACCATTATTATTTATGGTATATGTACCCGGTTTCCAGGCAACTTGATCCAGAAATACATTATCTCCTTTTTGGAAAATACCCTCTGTGATTTCTATACTTAATGGCTTTTTCGCATTCAGCTGTCTTTCCAGGACACTCTTATCATTGCTCACAATTGCAAATGCTACACGCGAATTGCGTTTGGCATCAGTACGGGAAGCAGGAGTAGAAGAGCCAAAGTCGCGAATAATCAATTGTGTAATATCTGCGCCGTGTTCTGTCAGATAGGTGCTTACTGCCTGATTACGGGCTGCTGATGTCTCCGCTTTCTCACTCTTATCTGCATGTCCGGAAATTTCCACTATGAGAGCTTTATCCAAATTCAAAGTTTGAATAATCTGATCAAGTTGTTCTTTTTGCTGAGGGGTCAATGTAGTTACATTTTTTGCAAAAGATAATGCCGGATACTTTGGATTAGCAACAGCGAAAGGCCGGCTTGCCAGTTTGGACTTTAGTTCTGTAAGTACACTGTTATCTGCTGCATTATAAATAGTACCTATTACCCGTTGTTTCCATTGATAATTAGCCTTGTTGACTTCATAATATCGCTTTTGTCCGGTTGTATCAGACAAGGATTTGGACCATACTTCTGATTCCATCCGTTGGAACAACAAGATTCCATCATGGTATTCTTTTAAAAGATACTTAAAGTCAGGATACTTCTCTTCCAGATGCTGCTTTTCATATTTGATAAGAGACTCATTGACAAACTCTGTATAAAGCAATTGCATCTGATAAACTGGTGTCAGCTTCTCACGGGGTTGTTGATTGGCTTTTACATAGTTAAAAAATTCTTTAACTGTGTATTTCTGACTTTTGATTGTAAATAATGTCAGACCCAAGTTTTTATCAGTCTCGTTGTATTTCCATACAGCCCTCTTTAGCGAGTCTGTAGCCTGAGCAAAAGCAATTTTCCGGGCATCTGCATTCTCAACTAGTTTATTTTCTTTACGCAATCTGTCCAAAAGCAGTTTACGATTGAGTTCTGAACGGGAATCTTTCGTTACCTTCTGGCGTAGGGTAGGTTCCAGTTGAGTAAAAGTTTCTAAGTTCTTTTTCTCAATTAACTTCAGAATATGCCAGCCATAAGGTGTTTGTATAGGCTGACTAATATCACCTTTGTTGTTTAGTGCAAAGGCAACATTTTCAAATTCGGGAAGTGTACTACCTGTACTAAATGGTGCTAATACACCACCTTTGTTACGTGAGTTGCCATCTTCCGAAAAATCAGCACAAAGCTTATCCCAGCTTTCGCCTTTTTGGATACGGCTGTAGATCTCGTCTATTTTTTGCTTTGCAGCTTTGGCGTCAGCCTCTGGCGCATCCGGATTGATGCGAACCATAATATGTGCCACGGTTACTTTTCCGCGACTTGGCCGACGATCTGCTATTTTTAGCAGGTGATAACCGAATTTAGTACGTACAGGTTGTGAAATAGAACCTACTGGCGTCTGATAGGCAGCTTTCTCAAAAGGATATACCATCTGCAAAGCAGTAAAGTATCCCAGGTCACCTCCATTGGTTTGCACAGAAGGATCTTGGGAGTTTTGCCGTGCCAGTTCATTAAAATCCTGACCATTGAGTGCCTTTTGCCTGATGTCCAGAATCTGGTTATATATTTTTGCCGTGTCTTCAGGAGGCGCTTCAGGAGAAACAGAAAGAAGAATATGTGAAGCTCTGATCTCCTCTTTCATGTGCTCATAAGCTTCCCGTATTAGCGTACGGGTTACACTGCTGTCAACCAGATAAGGCTCTCCCAGTTGTTCACGGTATCCGGAAAGCTCTTGTTTAAACGAACCCAGTGTATCCAGTCCCATGCTCTCAGCCTCCTGTACCTTTAGCCTGAAGTTAAGATACAGATCCAGGTATTCTGCAATGCTTTTTACCTGATTGGTAGTATCTGCAATACCACCATTTTTATCATATACATATAAAAACTCTGAGCGATACACTGGCGACTGGCCAAGGTAGGCGATAACAGGGTCGTTTGGATTAGTAGTAGTGTTTTGAGTGGCCGATTTGTTGGTCTTACATCCCCAGTACAAAAGCAGGGCCACCACAAGCATTATTCGGTGAAAAATTCGCATACGTAAAGTTTCGTAAAAACAGAACGCAATTTTAACGATTTTTTAAAGTAAATAGTCTGTCCCTCAGAAAATAAAGAGATAGTTGTAAGTTTTCTGTGTTTTTTATTTACCAAACATATATCTGGTAATCACACATACAAACCAGAAAATAAAAATCCAGAGCAATAACTCTGGATCAGCAAAAAACAAATAGTATATCCTGATTATGAATTAAATACAGGGCGTGGAGACTCTTTAGTCAAACGCCATATACTTTGTGTACCATGACGTTCTACTTCTACTTTATCAACCAGACACTTAACAAGCATTAATCCAACTCCTCCATTTTTTCCTTCCCGTACAATCTGGTGAATATCGGGATTTTTATGGGCTGAAAAATCATAGAACATACTGTCCTGATCAATAATCTCACAAATTACGGTTTCAAGAGTAACTTTTAACCAAATTTCGATCACATCATTAGGATCTGATTGATGGGAATGAACAATCAGATTAGCACAGATTTCATCTACAGCCAATACAACTGCAGGAATCTCATTTTCAGAAAAATTCTCATCACGCAGTACAGATGCTACAAAATCCCGCACTGATTTCAGATTCCTCCGGTCACACGAAAACTGATAGTGGTAATTCATCTCACTTACATATTGATTTTATATCCTATGCAGACTTTGTAACTAGTAAATATTTTGTCATTCAATATTACAAACTTGCATTTAACAATTGTATGGCTTCGTTCTCTGAAGCTGTAATGGAAAGGAGCTGGTCCAGGCCTAGTATCTGAAATACCCGTAGAACTTTCTCGTTCAGGCCGAAAAGAATCATTTGTATTCCTTTTTCTTCAAATTCCTGTACATGTGACATAAAAACACCTAACCCCGCAGAAGAAATATAATTCAAGGATCGTCCGTCAATTAGTATTTTCTTCTTTCCCTGCGCAACCACCGATTCAATTGATTCATCCAGCAAAATGGAAGAACTCGCGTCTAACTCTCCATCTACTACCAAAATGGTCAGGTCTTCTTTATCTAAACTATTAATTCTCATAAATTCGCTTACTCGTACTCAATACGTGCAATATGATGTGTATGTTACGCGCATGTAATAATTTTATTTTATTCAACTGATTTACAGCGAGGTAATTAAAAAAAAGCAGATATGAAAATAATAAGATATATACCTCACGTAAGATTTGATGCAGATATGCGCTTTTTATTCAGGCAAAATGCATATTTTTTCTTCCTGAGGCAAATTATTCTTCTTGGTTAACAAAAAGAATGAACTATCTTCCAGTTATCGCCCGTGAGAACATAAAAAATAAATATACTTTTTCCATGATTAAAAAGTGGACTAAAACAATTACAGACCAAAATCATCTCATTAACAAGCACAGATAGTTTTCAACAGAATAGAACAGAAATTGCATTTATTTTAATTAAACTATAGCTATCTGCTACTCGAAATATGTAAGGTTATTTATTTTTAGAAAATGTATAAATCAGACTCTCACAGCTTTTCTTAGAAAGTAGACAAGAATTGTATAAGTATGAGATATTGACTTTAATTGTTTATATAGAGGTTGTCTAACTTATTTTTAAAGAGGCGAAAAGAGCAGATTTTAGAGCGAACCAAGACTATTTTGAGGGGCATAGTCAGAGACTATGGGCCGAAAAACAGGCAAAGGTGCAGCCTAAAAGATGACTTTTCAGCCTTTAAAAATAAGTTTAGACAACCTCTTAGTCTGTTGGCTTCCCATCCTAAGGTATAGACCTATCAGAAAGTATATTTAATCATCAATAACTTGTAGGAAACTCTATTTGCGATTCTGTCGTTTCCATCCAAAACACAGAAACCTTGTCAAGGGTAGATTTTTTGTTGTACTTTTATCGTAATTTTGCCTCGTTAAGAGAATATACGTCTTGCGTTCTTTCTGAATAAGGGATGACTTGCCAACGTTAAACTTCAAACCAAGAACCCAGAACTTAATTAATTATGATTCGTAACGACTGGACCCGCGAAGAAATCGCTGAAATTTTCAACTCCCCTATATTAGATTTGATTTATCGTGCAGGCACTGTACATCGTCAGCACCACGACCCACAAGAAGTGCAAGTTTGTACTTTGCTTTCAGTGAAAACAGGTGGTTGTCCGGAAGACTGTGCCTATTGTCCACAAGCAGCACGCTATCAGACCAATGTAAAAGTGCATAGATTGCTAGAGGTAGAGGAAGTGCTGGAAACAGCCCAGCGAGCCAAAGACAATGGTAGTACTCGTTTTTGTATGGGAGCTGCTTGGCGGGAAGTACGTGACAACAAAGACTTTGACAAAGTACTGGATATGGTCAAAGGTGTCAACCAGATGGGTATGGAAGTATGCTGTACATTAGGTATGCTGACACATGAACAGGCAATAAAACTGAAAGATGCAGGTTTATATGCCTATAACCATAACCTGGATACGAGTGAGGAGTTTTATAACGAAATCATCACTACCCGTAATTACGATGATCGTCTGGAAACTATTGAACATGTGCGTAAATCAGGTATTTCTGTATGTGCTGGTGGTATTATTGGATTAGGAGAGACAGAAAACGACCGTATAGGTATGTTACATGTATTGTCAACCCTTCCCGAACATCCTGAGTCTGTTCCTGTAAATGCATTGGTTCCTGTAGAAGGTACTCCACTGGAAGACCAGGAGCGCGTTTCTGTTTGGGAAATGGTACGGATGATTGCTACTGCACGTATTATAATGCCACGGGCAATGGTTCGTTTATCAGCAGGCCGTGTACGTATGAATACAGAAGAGCAGGCACTTTGTTTCCTGGCAGGGGCCAACTCTATCTTTGCCGGAGATAAACTGCTGACAACTCCAAATCCGGAAGTAGATGCGGATAAAATGTTGTTCCAGACATTAAATCTGAAACCTCGTAAGTCATTCAAAGAAGAATCAGTAGCAGCTTGTTAATAAATACGTTTATAGCTAAGTATGAGAAGCCTTTTTGTTTGGAAACAAAAAGGCTTTTCTCTTTATAACCTTCCACGATGTGCCACAATTTATAAAAATAGATCAGGTCTGTCATTATCCAACTCCCAACTGATCAAGATCGCTTTTGACTAGAATTCCGATCACTTCCTGTTTTGAACTGAATACAGGTTACATCCAGGAAATATTCGAATAGTGTTCATTTTTTTATTTGACTGGAGTTTAGTTCAAATTTCTGTTTGAATGGAACTCCAGTCATTTTTCCAAATTATCTGAATATTGATCACACCTCAGAAATATCAGACTTCTGATCAATTTATACCGTTGTAGAGATGACTGACGATTGCCTCCTACAACGAGTTGAGCAGAAATTATCCTTTCACAGTAAAAATTGGCTTTGTTTCAGCAACTTGGCGAACTATACCAGCTTCCAGTTGTGTGTCAATAACCGGACGCACAGGCTTAAATGCAAAAGGGGCTTCTTTTTTCAGTTCATCGTGCCATTTCTGGATTATATCCCGCCTGGATCTGATTTCTGTACTCTCCGGATCAATAGGCGTGATGATATGGAATTCTTCCAGAAACTTTGAAAAGGCAGCCTCATCGTATTTCATGGACTCACCACGTGACAGACTACGCCCTGCACCATGACTGGCACTGAAATTACTTTGCGCATTGCCACATCCCGCCAGAATAAATGACGAGGTTCCCATAGATCCCGGAATCAGTGCAGGTTCTCCTGTCCACGCAAAGGGTGTATTTTGTAGCTGTTCTGCACCTCGTGCCGGACAAGCGCCTTTGCGATGCAGGAACCATTCTTCGCCAACTGTTTTCTGTTGCCATACCATGTTATGGCCTGAATCATACAGCAAACGAAAATCTGTATCACCAAAAAACTCTGAAAACACTTTCTGCATCATCAGTCCCAGAAACAACCGATTGGCAAAAGCAAAGTTGGCTGCGTTGTATAAACCCATAAAGAAGTTCTCCACAAAACCTGCATACTTCTCAGATATAGGTAAGGGCAAAATTCCGTTATCAGGTTTTCGCAATCCTGTTGGATACAGATCTGTAAGATAATCTTTAAAAGCCATCGCTGTAGGATACCCAATGCTAACAGAACCGGTATGGATCATTACCACAACAGCATCCTTCTTCAGCCCCCATTCATAGGCAATGGCACCATCTGTAATATCAGCCACACGTTGTACTTCTACAAAGTGATTGCCGCCCCCAATAGATCCTAATTGTGCATCATAGGATGTATAATCAATACTTGTATAATTCTCCAGGCCATTGAAAATACCACCAGCCTGTAAAGAACCCCGATCGATTATCCGTTGCAGATCAGCCTCTTGTTGTAGTGCGTTGTACTGACGCCACAATCCCTTGCCTACAGTTTCATGACTGGTTTCCCATAAGCCCTGTAAACCATATTGAAGCAAGGCTTTCTTCTGGCGGGGTGTAATCGGCAACTCGCGACCTCCCTGAAAGTATACATGACGGATTCGCTTTGTCATCTCTTTCAGCTTAGAACGAACCTGCTCTTCTGACAGATCCGTTATATATAACCGCATGCCACAATTAATATCCTTGCCGATAGCCTGAGGCAGAATAAACCCTTTTGTAGTAATTGTTGTTCCGATAGGTATGCCAGATCCTTTATGGAAATCAGGTGTAATAGCCACCCGGCCAATGCCAATATCTGTCGTCCCAAAAAAATCGGGATCAGCTTGTTGTATCTGTTCAAGGGTCTGCTGTAATTCAAGAAAGCCCAGCAATTCTTCAATGGCTGAGTTTTCAACTTTTACCTGTTCATTGGCAAATAGATGCACCGGAATACCGTAGGCATTGCCAATAACAGATTCAAATGAAGAAATTCGCTTCATCAAAAATCAAAATCTTAGTAAACTTGTATAAAAGAAAATTTGTGCAAGTCTGAAAAGACTCACAACTCCTGATTTGGAGTTTGAATAAGAGGAATCTGGTGCCTGACACCGATGTTAGAGCAGCCGCCTTTCTGAAAGGCGCTGCAAAGATAAGGGAAACGTTTTTAATTATAAAACATTTTGATACTTGAATATTATAGAACTTATTGGGCAAGGCGAAAGTAGCACACTGGAATTTAAGAGCACCATTGAAAGTCCTGCCAAAATCGCCAAAACATTAGTTGCATTTGCCAATACTGGAGGAGGAATAGTACTAATAGGTGTTACAGATGATAAAAGAATATGTGGGATAAAATCTGAAGTAGAAATAATCAGCTTGCTGGAAGAAGCTTCAGATATGTATTGTCATCCGCCTATTCTTATTCGCTATGAGCTTATTCCCATAGATGGGAAGGAAATACTGGCCGTAACCATACCTGAAAGTGAAGATAAACCTCATTTGCTGAAAGAAAGAAATGGGGAGGAAACGGTATATGTACGTATGCACGATAAGAGTGTTCCTACAGGAAAGCTGACAGCCCGTAATCTGGGAAGTTATACTAACGATGCAGATAAGACATTACTGCAATCTGGAAATGTGAAAAACCTATTGAAATACCTTTTGTCTAATGAATACATTACAGTCAAGCGGTATGCAAAGCTGATCAATATTTCAGAGCGTAGAGCCACCCGACTGCTCATGGAGTTGTCCAGCCATCAGATTGTGTTGCCAGTTGAGAGAGACAAAGATGTAGTCTATACATTATCATCCAGAAACCTTTCTGGAAAAGTGTAACATGAGTCATCCCGAATTTTGGATGAGAGTTTGTTTTACAAAACCAGCGTCTATGCTTTTGAAAAGAGTATAGACGCTGGTTAATTTTTAAGCAATCTCTTTAGTTGAGTTTGTTTATAGTCACTTTCATCCCTCTTCTCTAGGCTCCTTCATTTTTTGCTTGCCAAAAAACAGGGCACCAAACGAGAGTTTGGTGAGCCAGATCGGTGCGTGAGCAAAAAATTCCAAAGCTTCGCCCCACAGGGCCAACGCTAGGCCCGCGGAATTTTTATTCTCACGCACCTACGTAACCTTCCACGATTGAAGTGATCTTGGCTC
This sequence comes from Xanthocytophaga agilis, assembly GCF_030068605.1. Lineage (NCBI taxonomy): Bacteria > Pseudomonadati > Bacteroidota > Cytophagia > Cytophagales > Rhodocytophagaceae > Xanthocytophaga > Xanthocytophaga agilis. Next base: position 346,399 of record NZ_JASJOU010000006.1, on the reverse strand, counting down.
TCTTTGTAACTCCTTTGTTTCTCTTTTTCTTAAGGAATGTGATATTATTTTCCTCAAAATCTGGGATGACTCATGTTACATCTTTAACCCTAGTTTCTGTATTTCTTGCCTACTCCAAAGGCATAACTCAGCAATATATTGATACTTGTATTGCGACGATCCGGAGCTGAAGAAATTTGAATCGGAGTCAGACTTTGCTGAAAGCGGAAATCTGTTTGTACCCAACGGGCTTTGGAAACTTTGAAGTTAAACCCTACACCCGCCAAAAATCCCAGATCAGTACTGGCAAATGAACTTGTATTCTCTACATCAGGTCGGGCTACTCCATTATCAGTACGATCTTTTGCCTTGGCATTGAGCAAAAAAGCAATGTTTCCACCTATAAAGATATTCGGACGAACTTTTCCTTTCAGATTCATAAAGTAGCGGGCCATAATCGGCACATCAATGTAGTTGATCCGCTGGATAAACTTAGTACCATTATAGTCATATTTAGCTCCCTTTTGTGCAAACAGAACATCTCCTGAAATCCCAAAATGGCTTATGTCGCTATACATTACATACAAACCACCTGTGAAACCAGGCAGAAAGCCATTGTTTGGAGCATCACCTGTAATCTTTGAGATCGTGGCACCTAACCGAGGCCCCACACTCCAACGCTGTTGAGCTTTCACTCCTGAAAAAGAAAGTAATAGAATAAAACAAGTACAGAAGAATAAAAAACGCTGCTTTGTTTGCATAAAATAGGTGTAAGTTGATAATAAAACGTGCAAAAATAGAATGAGATATCTACGTTTGAAAGGCTTTTTTGTTTTCGTCTTTCCTTACTTTTGTAGTCATTAATTATTTTCAGAGAGAACAATTAAGCTTAACGCTCTCTCTTTCAGATATATTTATTGGCCATTAGAATGCTGCAACTTATGAGTATACAACAAAAGCTAAAGGATAAGCTAAACCAACGGGAAGCCAGTGGCAGTTTGAGAAAGCTATCTGTTGCAGATAAAAACAAAATAGATTTTTGCTCAAACGACTATCTGGGTCTTGCCCGTAATAAATCCTTACATCAACGTATTCAAGAAGCCTATACAAACGTTTCAGATATTCACAATGGTGCCACAGGTTCCCGATTGATTTCCGGAAACTCTGAGTATCATATCTCTCTGGAAAAAAAGCTTGCCAGTCTGTTTCAATCTGAAAGTGCATTGCTATTCAATTCTGGCTATGCTGCCAACACAGCTATTCTTTCAGCTATTCCTCAAAAAGGAGATACAATCATTTACGACGAATACATCCATGCCAGCCTAAAAGAAGGTGCCCGTCTGAGCTTTGCGAATCGGTTTGCATTTCATCACAACGATCTTCATGATCTGGAACGAAAAATGCAAAAGGCAACAGGAGATGTATTTGTGGTAGCAGAATCGGTTTACTCTATGGACGGAGACTTTGCTCCTCTACTGGAATTGGTAACACTGTGTGAAAAATATGGGGCAAATCTGATCTGGGACGAAGCTCACAGTACAGGTGTTTGGGGTAGGGAAGGGAATGGTATTGCTTGTATGGAGAATCTTCATGAAAGAATATTTGCACGGGTATATACCTTTGGCAAAGGACCAGGTGTACATGGTGGCTGTATTGCCGGATCAGAAGTCTTGATTCAATACCTGATCAACTTTGCCCGGCCATTGATCTATACAACTGCATTACCCCTGCATAGTCTGGTGTCTATTGAAGAGTCATTCCGCTTTCAACAAGATCATATGATTCTGCAGGATTCTTTGCATGCAAGTATTCAGTTTTTCCGAAAAGCACTCTCAACTTATCCTTCTCTGGAACCTCATTTTATTGAGTCACAGAGCCCTATTCAGGCTGTAAAGATTGGAGGAAATCAACGTACCCGAATGGTGGCAATCCAACTACAACAAAGTGGATTTGATGTACGTCCTATTCTTTCACCCACAGTTAAAGAAGGCGAAGAACGGTTACGTATCTGCCTGCACCTTTATAACACAGAACAGGAAATGGAAGCTTTACTAGAAGAATTATCAATTGTCCTCCAGAATACTCCTATATCTGTTGAGAATTAAGAATACAAGCAAACCACTATGAATCCATCTAACCTATACTTCATTACAGCTATTGGTACAGATTCTGGCAAAACGCTGATCAGTGCCATAGTCACAGAGGCTTTACAGGCCGATTACTGGAAACCCATTCAGGCAGGCTTTCCCCGTGATACAGAAAAAGTTCAAACCCTAGTAAGCAATCCCGTTTCGCAGTTTCATAATGAGGCATATCTCTTACAACATCCAATGTCGCCTCATGCAGCAGCGCACAGAGAAGGAGTCGAAATAGATATTCAGGCATTGGTACTACCCAATACTCATAATACACTAATTATTGAAGGAGCAGGAGGAGTGTTGGTACCTGTCAGCAATCAGCATTTTGTGATAGACATAGCCCGGAAATTTGAGGCAGAAGTTATTCTTGTAGCTAACATATATCTGGGTAGCATTAACCATACACTGCTTACCATTAATGAACTAAAACACCGTAATATCCCTGTAAAAGGAATTATTTTTAATGGCCCTGCCAACGAAGACTCCGAACAATTTATATTGAACTACAGTCAATATCCGTTATTGTTACATGTCTATCCGGAAGAACAGATCACTCCAGAAGTAGTACACAGCTATGCACAACAATTGAGAAAAGCCTTTATTATGTAAAAAGTTGTCTACTATACTTTTAAATTTTCTTCTCGGAACTGTAACCCTTTTTTATTTTCTTACTTTCCTCTTTGATCGAGGCGAAAAGAATTACGTTATAATTATTTGTATGAGTACGAGCATTGATAATCTGCCAGAAATAGATCAGAACGACTGGAAAACAAGGGATCAGAAAGCTATCTGGCACCCTTTTACCCCTCTTACCGATAGCCATAAAATAGTACCTCTGACAGGTGCCAAAGGCTGTTACTTACATCGCGCTGACGGACGTAAAATTCTGGATGCTATTGGTTCCTGGTGGGTAAATTTACATGGGCATTCTAATGAATACATTGCGGAGAAAATAGCACAGCAGGCACGTACACTGGAACATGTGATCTTTGCAGGCTTTACTCATGAACCAGCTGTTACACTGGCAGAACGGCTGCTGGATATTTTACCAGACACTATCTCAAAGATATTTTACTCAGATAATGGGAGTACAGCTACAGAAGTAGGCATGAAAATGGCCTTTCAGTACTGGCACAATCAGGGCATACAAAAACGACGCATCATTGCGTTTGAAGGAGCGTATCATGGTGATACCTTTGGAGCCATGTCTGTTGGAGAACGGAATACATTCACTACTCCGTTTCATCCATTTCTGTTTGAGGTTGAGTTTATTCCTTTTCCAGAAAATCCCAAAACCTACACAACAGATCTCATTGAACATACACATGTGCAGGAAGAAATCGTTCATCAATTTGAGGCATTGGCTGAAAGTGGAGAAGTTGCAGCGTTTATCTATGAACCCCTGATACAGGGTTCTGCAGGTATGCGTATGTGCTCTCCAGAAATACTGAACCAGTTATTAGGTATTGCCAAACAATATCAGATACTCTGTATTGCAGATGAAGTGATGACAGGATTTGGGCGTACTGGCAAGCTGTTCGCCTCTGACCATTGCGAAATTAAACCTGATATCATCTGTCTGTCTAAAGGTTTAACAGGAGGAACACTGCCATTGGGTGTAACGGCCTGTACTGATGAAGTACAACGCCCCTATCATACCAAAGATTTGCTGAAAACATTCTTCCACGGGCATTCCTTCACAGCAAACCCATTATCCTGTGTAGCAGCAAATGCCAGTCTGGATTTACTACTGTCTGTTAGTTGTCAGGAAGCAATTATCCGCATTGAACAAAGTCATACTTCTTTTGCCAAGCATATAGCATCACATCCAGCCATACTGGACATCCGGCAAACAGGTATTGTGTTAGCACTTGAAATCAGAACAAATGCGAAAACATCTTATTTTAACGAAGTACGCAACAGCCTATATGACTATTTTCTGGAACACGACATCTTACTCCGTCCAATGGGAAATGTTATTTACCTTATGACACCTTATATCATTACAGATGAAGAACTACAGGTACTTTATCAGGAGATTGAAAATTTGTTAAACAAAATGGTGGAAAACGAATGATTCAGAAACAGCTATATACAAGTTTATTATTTATATACACAATCCTATCTGTTCAAGGGCAGGAATTACAGGCGCCTCTACCTCAAAAACCATTTCGCTGGGAAGATTTCAGTGTGCAAAAACATTATACAACACTGAAAGTAAATCGTAAAACGATTGATTCGGTACAGATATCCCCTATGCAATCCAGTCCAGGCAAAGCAACGGTACGTCAAAGCTTTCAGAATGCCATTCTATCTGGTCAGCCTCGTTTATATCCCTTTGAATATCAATACAATGTTGTATCTTCACCTGACAAGAAGCTTTATCTGGTGTATCGCTATGACTATAGCCAGCCACAATTACAAACATCGTTCAAAATACTGAATGCCAGTTTTTCGGTTCAGCAGAGCTTTTCGCTGCCTGTTGATAATGGAACTAGTAGTCATGGGTATTGGATTGACAACAAAGGGGATGTCTATGCAGTCTATACAGAATCGGATGATGCCATTTATGTAATGCGCTACCAACCTCAAACTCAGTCATCAGATTTACTTGAAGTAGGAGCAGATGTAACAAGACGCAATCGGTTTGTGCTGATTCCAGAGTCAGATGGAACAGTATTTTTGGCAAACATTGCAGAAGATATGGAGCATAATTGGAAAGGAATTATGTTTACAACTTTCGATTTTAGGGACAAACGTATACAAAACCTGTTCTTCTTTCCAGCAGAAACATTACAGGATAAACTGAATAAAAAATTATCAGGTGGTCACTATGAAATTATTGATGTCAAGGTTTCTGCCTCCGAAAAAACTGTAGTACTTCAGAAAGTTGCTATCCAGAGTAATCGCTATGTGTATGATCCATTTGCAGGCAATGACCCTATGCAATGGATATCCCGAAAGCAGCAAATACAGTATGGAGAAAAGATCACAGTAACCATTGGTTCTGAAAACAGGATACTTCAGAAGAAGGTGGAAGATGTCTTTCTGACAAAGGAACTTTAGTTCATCTCAGAAACACTATGCACAGATAACAAGGAAAGGCTGAAGTCATCCAGATTAAGCATTGTAATCTATCAAATGACTATATATTATGAATATTTTCTATCGCTCTGCGTACCTTTCTTTTGCATTTATTCTTATTTCACTTACCTGGATACATGCACAAACCAAACTTACAGACAAAGACGTTCAGGAGATTCAATCCAAAGCCAAAGGCAATATAACCGAACTGGAGAATTTAATGAACTTTGTCACCTTCAATGCAGCCAGTACTACTGAGATTCAGAGCGTGATTGAAAGATCTTATACAGCATCATCCAATAATCATCTCTTTTTTAATAGGAAGGTAGTGATTGAAGATGATCTTACTCCTGGTTTTAATAAAGACAATACAAAAGACCTGGAAGCCGATAAGTATCTGAACACATTGGATGTATATTACGAAAAAACATCTGAACCCTCTATTCACCTTACCAATGTGCAGGTTTCCAATGTCAAAAAGAAAGATTATCTGTATGTGAAAGTTGTCTTTGACAGCAAGTTTGACAGTAAATTCAAAAAATCATCTGTTGTCTATACCACCAAACAACGTATGGCCGTTATCCGGGCAGATAAAATCGGTTATAGCTGGCAGACTCGTATCATTGGTATTACATTTTATGATCCGTTCAAACCGATTACCTCAACCGAAAACGACGTAGTTGTAATTAACACGAATCCGTATGCAGACGAAAAGCAACCAGATCTTTCGTATGAGAAAGGAGAAATCAAACCAGCCTATACTACTGAACAAAGACCCTTTAATATAGGTGTTAAGGTAGGAGTTGCTTCTTCTGTTTGGGTTGGAGATGTTGCAAGCAGCTATGAACTGGGTGGAAAGCTAGGAGGTGTTGCCGGTATCTACATGCGCTACTATGGAAAGCGTTATAGCCACATGGGTTTAGGTATGGACCTGTTATATGTAGCAAAAGGAGCTACTGTTACGACCCAATCTTCTAATATAAAAACCGACTTCCAGCTCAATTATGTGGAAGTCCCTGTGTTTGTCAATATTTTTATTCTGGGTAAAGATCGGTTCAAACCTTATATAAACCTGGGTTATGCACCAGCCTTCCTGCTTTCAGCTTCTTCTAAAAGAAGTAACGCGAGTGAAAGTCTTGATCAAACAGACTACTTTCAGAGCTATGATGGCAATGTGATTCTTGGACTGGGCTTTGACTTTAAAGCTTCCAGACGCAACCGTATGACAGTTGATATGCGATTTGATCTGGGAACATCCAATATTCTCAATACCAAGTACAGATTCTTATTTGTCAACGATAACCAAATTTCTCAGGGAGCTTTTTCTCTTAGTGTAGGCTATGCGTTTGGGCTATAGCATCTTACTTGTAATTAACGCTTCATACAGTAAATCCACAATATCTAAATAATTCCCCTTTTATTTATTCAGAAACCTGCATAGCTGTTATGCAGGTTTTTCGTTTTTTAGCCCTACTTTTGCTTTTCTACTATTGAGATTGCCTCATGATTGCATTTTTATTCTTTCTGGTCTTTCTACTGGTATACATGGTTTTTGCAGTGTATGCCGAACGTAAACTCTCTGCTTTTATCCAGGATCGGCTGGGACCTACAGAAATTGGTCCTTATGGCATGTTCCAAACTCTTGCCGATCTGGTTAAGTTATTACAGAAAGAAGACATTGTTCCTGTCAAAGCAGACAAATGGGTATTTCTGGCTGCTCCAGCCGTTATCTTCACAGCAATCTTTGCAGGATTTGCTGTTATGCCACTTACTCCTACATTACAGGGGTCAGGCGCTGTAGTAGGGGTGTTTTATCTGCTGACTATCATTTCTATTGATATTGTGGGTTTGTTAGCCGCTGGCTGGAGTAGTAATAATAAATATTCATTGTTGGGCGCTATGCGTTCTGTAGCACAGATCGTTTCTTATGAGATACCTGTAGGCTTATCAGTATTGTGTGTGGTTATTCTATGCCAGACACTGGATCTTCAGGAAATCTGTTACCAGCAGGGGATTTATATGCGTACACTACCAGTATACAGCGAGTCAACTAATTATCTACTGGGCATCAAACGACTGGGCATTGATATAACAGAAGTAGGAGGGTTCTTGACCTGGAATGTGATTCGTATGCCCTTATTCTTCATTGTGTATATTATATTTTTTATAGCCACATTAGCAGAGGCAAACAGGGCACCATTCGATATTCCGGAAGCTGAATCAGAACTTGTAGGTGGTTTCCATACAGAATATTCTGGGTTCCGGTGGGCATTGCTCTTTCTGGCAGAATATGGTATGATGCTGTTGGTTAGCTTTCTGGGAGCTGTATTGTTCTTCGGAGGCTGGAATACTCCTTTTCCAAATATAGGATCAGTACGACTGGCCGACTGGACAAGTGGCATACCAGGCACTATTTATGGAACACTAACAGGAGCATTCTGGATAATTCTGAAGGCGTTCATCGGTGTATTTATACAAATGTGGGTTCGCTGGACATACCCTCGTTTGCGGGTTGACCAGTTGATGCATTTATGCTGGAAGGTATTGACTCCGTTATCATTGTTGCTGCTGTTTATTTCAGCTTTATGGAAGCTTTTGTAAGGAATTACATATTGAAAACCTGCTTTGTTTTGAACACATTTTATTGTCAGGCTGTTTTTGAGTCTGTAACTGAGGATTGAGATTATGCAAAAAGGAGCTAATAATTCATACTTTGGCAATATTTGGGAAGGAATTGCTTCTTCCTGGCAGGGTTTGAAACTATCATTAAAACATATCTGGGAAGCACGTCAGCGTCGTACTCCTATCAGTATTACAGATCCTGATTATTTTAAACAGGAGACAGGAATTGTGACGCTTACATATCCATATGAGTCACTACCAGTACCTGATAATGGCCGCTATCGTCTGCACAATGAGATGGAAGATTGTATTGTATGCGATAAGTGTGCAGAGATCTGTCCGGTAAGCTGCATTGACATTGAAGCAGTCAAATCAACTGAAGAAATCCGCAAAACATCTGATGGTCACTCTGTGCGCCTCTATGCTGCACGATTTGATATTGATATGGCCAAGTGTTGCTTTTGTGGACTATGCACAACTGTTTGCCCTACTGAATGCCTCACCATGACCAAAACCTACGACTTCAGTGAGTTTGATATTCGTGATATGATCTATCATTTCTCAGATCTGTCACCGGAACAAGCGGTAGAGAAACGTCAGAACTATGAGGCTGTGCAAGCCGCTAAACAGCAGGCAAAAAATAGTGTATCAGTACCCGCTATTCAACCAACAGAAGAAAAAACGGTAGAGCAAACAGCTTCAACACCAACAACAGCCAAGCCTGTGATGAAGAAGCCGGCCATAAAACCTGTGACTAACCCGATAGTTACAGATTCAACACCTTCTATTCCAGAGGTAACGCCAACTGTTACAGAAGTGACTCCGGAAACCTCTCAGGCAACACAGGAAGTTTCACCACAGGATACTAAAACAGAGGAAGCAAACCAGCCTGAGCAGGCTCCTTCCAAACCTGTCATGAAAAAACCTATAATTAAACCTATGATTAAAAAAAAGACTGATGAGTGATCAAGTCTGTGGTTTTTCTGTTTCTTTACATTCTCATTTTATTAACCATAGTTGTAGTTTGAATATCGCATTCTATTGTTTTGCCACATTGACGGTGCTGTCAGCACTAATAGTACTCTGGACCCGACAACTCCTGTATTCTGCCTTTGCATTATTATTTACATTGCTGGGTATAGCAGGTTTATATGTCCTGGCAGGTGCTGACTATGTGGCCATTGTTCAGATTATGATCTATGTAGGAGGTGTACTGGTGTTACTTATTTTTGGCATTATGCTTACCAATCGTCCTGGCACTGGTCATGCACCTATATCTGGCAGAATCAATCAGTTTACAGGTATTCTGGCAGCAGGCGGATTACTTGTATTATTTTTCATTGCCTTTTTGAAAGCTAATTTATCGTTTCCACTACCTAAACCCTCACCCCAGTCCTCTGTTACGCCTATTGGTATTGGTCTAATGACGGACTATCTGCTTCCTTTTGAAATAGCGGGTATACTTCTGATGGTAGCGTTGATAGGAGCCGCTTACATTGCAGGAAGGAAACGTTCTTAATCTCTTCTGGAGAAGAAGATAATTAATCGTGTTAGCTTTACTAAAACAGCTTTTCAATAGTGGAAAAATACAATTTAAAACCAACTACTTTTATTCAGCCAGAATAAAGCTTACTCTATCAAGGTCTATTTATCTTGTAACAGGGCAAAAACCAGTGTTATTTACAATTCCTCACTTAAACAAAAGTATTATCAATCGTTTTAAGGCCTTTAATAGCTCATCAGAACGCTTATGTCCATCGTACCAGCTCCTAGCATATCTCACTTCAATATCGTGCAATGTATAGGCATTAAAATGCGTTTTTTTAAAATCTTATCTCTCTGAAAAATCATTCAATGCGTATATACCCATTCTATTCGCTGGATACATATTCACCATGTGTTGATCTAGACCAAACAGGATTGCTTAACAGAGGATTTATTGGTGCATATGCGTACCCCCCTATAAAGGGGTACGCATATGCACCAATAAATCCCATAATCCCAAAGCAATTACCAACCAATAACCAGATAAGAAAACGCTAAAAATCAACAACATATACAATTATGATAAATTAAAATATTAAATGAACCAACCCAAATAGCTACCACACAGCAAATTACAAAAATATCAAAACCTGTTCTAGTTCACCATTATCTGCTCATGTACTAATTAACTAAGAGTACTATATAGTAAAAACACCTCTAATCAGGCTAAAAAATCACCCCAAATCCAAAATCAGAACCAGCAATGAACCTTTCATTACTTCAGGACAGAGTCTCAAGCAAACATAATACATTTACTACCTGATTATGAGCCATCAGCGAATATCAAACAGTTAAAAAAAAATGGAGTTACAGAGTATCCAGAAGGGATTTTTAGAGGTGTTCAGTATTTGATTTATCCAATTATCAAAAAATCACTTCTCTAGTTATCCAGGAAGCTTTGTGCATAGTTTACAGAAATATTTCTTCTTGCCGTAAACTATGCACAACCAAAATAATGATCGGTATTCTGATAGTTGTGAGAAGTAATCAGTATTTTGATATTTTGAAAAGTTGATCGAGGTTTTGATACATTTTGACTCTGGCTAGACTCTTTATCAGATTAGCATTCTTTTCCAGAATATGTTCTCTGAAGTGTGCACTATCAGCAAACTGATAAACAAATATTTTGTTAGGTTACTATTGTAATTTCCCTGTATATAGAGTTGCTTGCTGGTCCCATCGAGACCGCATATCTATTCTACATACAGTAACCCTACATGAAAACCAACGTACTATTCTTCAGAATTCTCTTATGTATTACTATCTTTTTTTGGCAGAAAATTGCCTTTGCCCAGAAAAACTATGTAAATGGCTATATAGTCACTACACAAAATGACACAATTAGAGGATTTATTAACGACAAAAATTGGGAAAAGTCACCCAAAGAGATTTTATTTAAGAAGACTCTTCAGGACAATGAACCTGTACAATATACCCCTGTCTCTATTCATAGTTTTTACGTTCAATCCTCAAATGAATACTACATCAGCTATATTGGCAAGATAGATGCTACTCCTATTAAAGCCGACAAAATGATTGAGGTAACAGAAATCAATCATTTCCTGCAAAAAGATTTTACTATAGTAGATACTGCATTTCTTACAGTTATTATTCGAGGGACAGCCTCTTTATACTCCTATAAGGATAAGCAGGAAAAAATTCATTATTTCCTACAAAAAGACCAGAAATTACCTGAAGAATTAGGCTATCAGAAATTTCTACTGGATCAGGACAATGGAGGCAAGCAGATACAAGTACTACAAAAGTATAAAGGCCAGTTAAATGTTGCATTCAAAGATTGTGAGAAGGCGACAAAGGCTATAAAACTTGCAGAGTATACCAAAAATTCACTAACGAAAATTGTAAACCAGTATAATACATGTTTTAGTACCAGTAATACACAATTTATCCAAAAGACTGAAAAAACAAAAACGGAAATAGGTATTATAGCGGGAGGCGTACAGACGTTGTATATACAAAGCTATCCATCGTATTATAAAAACGGAACAACTTATTTACACTACAACAAATCGTATGATCCAACTGTAGGTATATCTTTTAACTTTGTATTGCCCCGTAATCATAAGTCATGGTCCGCTTATACAGAAATTTTATGGCGATCTTACAGCATCACCGCAGATTACTCTACTTCTAATGCCTTTGACCGGCATCTGAAGGTAGGATATATAAAAGGATCTGCTATGGTACGTTATACTATGGCAACCCGTACAATCAAACCATTCTTTAATGCAGGTATATCCTATTCGTTTATAACAAATGCTGAAGGTAATATAATAAGCAATAACGAGAAAGATGCAGACTCATTTGAGAAAGCAATATTTGGCTTGCAGGGAGGAGGAGGAATTCAATGGAACCGCTGGGGATGTGAACTACGGTATGAACATACTAAAGGTGTATTTCAGGGTTTATATAATTCAGGCTCTGAAAACTCACTCTATCTTATATTCAGATATGCATTGAATTAAGCTTACAGCGCTTTTTTCTAAAAGTAGCTACCAACCAAAATTGGTAGCTACTTTTTATTTCCGTAGACACAGTAATTACCGATTTTACACTGGAAGCATCTAATATACTTAGAGAATATGAAGATATAAAAGCCGTTTTACCATCTACAGCCTTTGTTCCACTGATACTGGTAAAGGCATTGTTTTTTTCCTGAACAGTTATTAAACCCCCTTGAGTTTGGATAGGATTTTTAACCTTTTCAAACATATATAGCTACAATAAAAATACACTGATAAACTAAACACATAATATCATAGGTTATTATAAACTAACAAAAAAAGAAACTGAACTGGATAAAAATCTGTATAAAATTCAATGCTTAGGAAGCGAAGACAGAATGATTTGCATAAAATATAACCTGTCTGGGGTATTCCTTCGTTTTTATTGTTTTATTTGATTTTCTGATTCATCTATTTGTATGGTAAAATATACTCTTGCAGGATGTGCATGGCTTATAGCAATGCTTAGCTTTGCTACTGAAACACCACTCAAAACAACAGACTTTGTGTATGAGCCTCAGATTCGTACTGTCTTGTTTTATCCAACAGGCTCTGACCCGGTAGCTGCTGTCTTACAACCACCAGTAGTCTCACTACAACAAGCCACCCCACTAATACTGGAGTTTGACGAACTTGGAGATAAGATCAACTATTACAGAGCAAAAGTAATATTCTGTAATGTGGACTGGAGTATATCCAATTTAAGTGACATGGATATCACACCTCGTTTTAATGAGTTTACTTTCGAGCAACCTCAACTCTCGGGAAACAATGCACGAGTTCTATATACGCATCAACGGCTGGAAGTACCACAAGTAAAGCTACCCGGTAATTACCTTCTGGTTGTTTATCACGAAAACAATCCCAAAGACTTGGTTGTCACCCGCCGATTTGTGGTTTACAATACCCAAGCAGTGATTACTCCCAGAATTACCTTTTCTACGGGCATTACTGAACGTACCACCAACCAACAGGTAGAATTTACCATCGATTATGGCACTCTCAATGTAGGTAACCCATGGACGGATCTTAAGGTAGTAATCCGCCAAAACTACCAGTGGTATACAACGATTACTAATCTCAAACCCACTTCAGTAAGGGAAGATCAGCATATAGCGGAATATCGGCAATTTAACCTTGAAAATAACTTTCCGGGTGTCAATGAATTTCGATTCTTTGATATCCGAAGTATACGTACACTTGGACAAAATGTAGCTAAAATCAATTCATCTCAGGATACGACACAGGTTTATCTGGCTGTAGGTGAATCTCGCAGTCGGGAAGGTTACAGTCAGGTAGTGGATCAGAATGGACGGTTTGTTATAGACCAGTATGAGTTTAGCAATGGTAGTACTGAAGCCGACTATGTACGCGTATTCTTTACATTGAAAGCAGACCCTGTGAAAGAGCCTGTCTATATATGGGGTGCCCTAACCGATTGGCAGACAAGCAATACCAACCGTATGACTTATAGTGCGGAAGACCAGGTTTATAGAGGCTCTCTTCTACTTAAGCAGGGGTATTATAATTTTCGGTATGTGGTAGCCAAACCTGGTAATAAACTGGACGAAGCCTGGTTTGAAGGCAACCACTTTGAGACAGAGAATGTATATGAGATTATTGTATATAACCGTCCTCCCGGAGCCAGAGCAGACATGATTATTGGCTATATAATGGTTGATCACAATAAGCGCAGGTAATTATCTCTTAAGTAAGCAAGGTAATTATTAAAAACACCTTGCTTACTTAAGAGATAAACAATTAGTTCCTTTTATCAAACGAGTTAACAGACATAGGATGTTTCTCAAAATGGTACGGTTCAGTCCGACGTACCAGATCAGCATTGATAATATCAATCATACCAAAACCTTTGTTCGAAAAATAACCCATTCCGCATTCGAATATAAATTGTTGAACTTCCGGAGCCGAATACAGGACAAAAGGAAAAGTGTATCCCCGAATCTCATGCCTCACCCCATTTTCTTCAATAGGATAAATGCGGGCAAACTTCTTGTCACCTTCTTTTATCTTCTGAAGATAGGTTTTATCCGGAATAATCTGGAATCGGTAAAATGACGCAATCTGATCCGCTGTAAATCTTCCTGATCTCTCCATACGCATCATTGTTGATTCATACAGAAAATCTGAGAACGTATCTGTATCCGGAGAGATAAACTTTTTGGCATAAAAATCATTTGTAATCGGATCTACAGCTACAATTGGTGATATACATACGCACTTCAGCTCTTCCTGAAAAACAGGAGGTTGCTCTTTTTCAACACTTTCCGGAATTAATTGCAGGTTACCGACTTCTATTTCTCCTCTTTCAAATAAATGTTGTAAAAAAGTATCTATCACTTCAACACTTTGACTTGAGAAAACAAGTGTAGCCCGACTTGAATAAAAATGCAGGCCATTTTTGCTTACTTTTGTCTGCCCCTTCAGTCCGGAAAAGTTATATTCTGTATTTTGCTCTACTTCCTTGCTACCAGCCAACAGAGAGTCCGTTAGCTGCGTTAGCAGAGACTGGTGGTAAAAAGGTACATATCCACCTTTATTTTTTACCATGAAAATGATTCTGACCCTCACAATATTGGCGTTATATTATATGAATATGTGTCACCTTCTACAATTGGTAACTATATATTAAATTAAATTGTTTATTCCTTAAATTAATTTAATATATTTTCTATAATTGGTAAAAGGGATGAAAAATTATTTTATAAAAAATCGCCGTAAAAATAGTATACCTTATTCTTAGAAAGATAAAATCCTTTAGATCATTCCTTGAGGAAAGACAGCGATTCTGTGTATAAATCTGTCAAAACAGATTAATAATACACTAGCTGGTTGTCGGGTTTGTCAATAAAACAATTAAAGGCAAATTTATTTTTTCTTGTTATTATTTTTATTCTTTTTCAACGATTTGATAAACTGTGCCCATCGGAATGGGTCCAGGAATGTCCATGTTGGACTAAAATAGCGGTTGGTTGTGTAGTTAAGTTGTTGCTGAGTTATATAACGATAATTCATTTCAGAACTAGCCCCCAGAGTTTGAGTCATCTTTGCCAGTGCAACCGGGTCAAAATTCTTTGCCAATTGCTTTTGCTGATCTTCATCTGGTAAATCCAATGCTAAAATTGCTTTCTTAAATAACTCTTCTGTTGGATAAGGATATACTTCAACGATTGGAAGTGTGGTGGTATCTGTTTTTAATTCTATTACAACAGAATGTCCTTCATCAGTTGTATTAGGTATTTTATAGAATCTCTTTTTAAACCCAATAGCTGTAATAACAATGCTGTCTCCAACCAGAGTTGGCATTGAAAATGCACCATATTCATTGGTGACGCCTCCTCTACCAGCCTTTGGAATATATAAGGTTGCACCTACAACAGGTTGTCCATCATCTCCACTCAATACAAGACCCGAAAATTGTACAATATGTACTTTTCCTTGTGCTTGTACATTTACCTTACCGATTAAAAAGCTGGCCAATACTATAATACTCCATGTAAATAATTTAAAAAATGGCTTCATTGTCTACTTTTTTCAGGAAAGATACATATTTTAATTCAAAAAAGCAGGCTAAGGTGACTTTGTTTTCGTTACAGCCCCCATTATTCTCGACGAACACCTGCCAGCCATTGACCTGTCTATCATTTTGTTCCATAAAAATTTACAGACAAGTCATTCTTCCAGTTGATGTTCTATTTTACTAAAACGTAAAAATAGTATACCAATTTTATGTTACAGACAAGTTGTTCTTTTGCAGGATATTCTCAGGCAAAAATGCGTAAAAAAGTCACAATAAATGGAGCTGAAAGCAATAATCCATCAAATCTATCTAAAAACCCTCCATGTCCGGGAATACTTGCTCCAGAATCCTTAATATCCATACTCCGTTTAAATAAGGACTCTACCAAATCTCCATATGTCCCTGCTACTACTATAATAATGGCAACGCAATACCAGTGCCAATACTTAAGATCAGTAAAGAAATATGCCAGCAGAGAGGCTACAATCAAAGCAGAACAAAGTCCCCCTATACTTCCCTCCCATGATTTCTTTGGAGAAACCCGTTCAAAAAGTTTTGTACGCCCAAAGTAAGTTCCAGCAAAATAAGCCCCTGTATCACTTGCCCATAGTAAAAATAAGCAACCAAGAATCACCTGATAGCTATACACCGCATCTTCCAGAAACACACAGATATTCAACAAAGAAAACGGTACAGCCACATAGATAATACCTAAGAAGGTAAAAGCTATATTGGTAAAAGGCTTCTTCTCGTTCTTCTTGTATAACTTAATAAAGAATATCACTGATGCAATAGGAGAGATCCAGAAATAGTGTTCGATTCCTATTAGTTTTTTCTCAATCAGAAACGTAAGCAGAAAAATACAAAGGCCTGTAAAAGTACCATAATAGGTTAGAGGAGCATTGCCATCTAGTCCAACCAGTTGATAAAACTCCCGCAGAGTAAATCCACAGATCAGAAAAAATACCCCAAAATAGCCCCACTGGTTCCAGTATATAGCACCAATTATGGCTATTCCGCCTATGAGTGCGGCAATGATACGTTGCTGAAGATTAGAAAGCTTGGTTAGATGTTGATTCACAGTATAAGATGGTATCATTTAAGATCAGGTCTGCCTACTCTATATTAGATTGCTCCATAACAATGAGTGCCTGAATAACATGTTCATGATATACATACACTTCAAAATGGCCGAAAAGATAAGAACTATCCTTTTTGTTTAAAACAACTGTTGGAATATTATTACTTTCCAGTGCAATCCGAACCATTTCAGCGCGATATCCTACCGGTGATTCGTATAATTTTTCCCATTGTGGCATGATCACAGTTAAATACTTGCTAAAATACAAAGACAGAGGAATATAAAATAATGACTTCCAAACAAGAATAAGTCTGTTATCCTGCAAATATACTATATTCTACTCCTAATGTAATTAAAAACAGGTTAAACCCAGAGAACGAAATTTTCTAATTTTCAACAAGTAGTTTCTTTGTTAGGTAATTAAGGGAGGGGAACATCTAAAAGAAACCAGACATCTGTATTCAGATAAAGCGGGTCTGATTTTTAGAATCTAATTTGCTATGGTGTTATATGTGACTTATTGCTTGTTTTCGCCAACGTATTTGGTATAATAAATCACATAGTCTTCAATACATTGTTGAAGAAAACATGTCCAGTTGCTATTTGTGTATTTCTGTAATTCGTCTTCCAACCCTGAGACCAAATCAGAATTTTTATTTATCCTTGCCAAGGCCAATAAAAAAGCAATACCCATAAAGTAAACTTCATCCTGGTTCCTTTCTTGTTTTTCTGCTACAGGAATTAAAGGATGCAGTTCTCCTGCAGATAAAAAAAGCTGCATCATTTGATTGGCTGCCA
The DNA here is from genome assembly GCF_030068605.1 of Xanthocytophaga agilis. Classification (NCBI taxonomy): domain Bacteria; kingdom Pseudomonadati; phylum Bacteroidota; class Cytophagia; order Cytophagales; family Rhodocytophagaceae; genus Xanthocytophaga; species Xanthocytophaga agilis. Next base: position 329,089 of record NZ_JASJOU010000006.1, on the reverse strand, counting down.
CCATTTCTGGTAACTGATTGAGAACGACAGGATGCTGGGGGTCAATGATAAACGACACTCTACGTACTTGTAGTAGGTTTTCCCTTACTACAAATTGCCAAAGTGCCAATGCAGGATTCTCTTCTATTAAGGATTGTATATCCTTGTTAGCATTCATGCTGTGCTAAAATTATACAGTAACAGGTAGCATTGAATTTTCCAGCCTTTATATAATTTATATATAGACAAGGTTCATAATTAAACTACTGCGCCGAAAGGTAATAAATACTAAAAGGCTGAAAAAGGGTGAAAACAACCTTTTTAAAAGGATAAAATAAAGACAAAAAAAGGTTTGCCTTTATGAGGTTTTTATGGATTTTTGTTTCAAACCAATTATCTAATTATGAAATCATCATTACAAAACTCCTTTTTCTGTATCCTTCTTACTTTACTAATTACAGAATTGATTTCTTGTCAGGACAACACTGACACTACAACAGAAAAAGAAATCCTTAAAGAAGTTTTTATCAGTCGTGACACAGCACAGAGATATGTCAATAACTTTGGTAGAAACCATGCCTTTGACAGTATTCCCGCCACAAGTCTAACTCAGGAAAGTCCTAATACACGTGTTGTATGGTTTGAGTTAAAGAAACTAAAGGCATTTATCAGCAAAATAGAAAAAGAGAACGGAGATGGTGTCCGTATTTATTTTGCAGCCTATGATAGTACCTATTCCCCTAAAAATCCACATGCTCCAGATAAAATATACTGGGGCCATAATACCCTGATCCTAGTACCAACAAGAGACTCGAGTGGTATCCATATGGATTATTTTAAAGCAAAAAATATAGGAAAGGGTTTAGATAGTGATGCACCAACCGCAATAAACAGAGCTGGATTATGCCCTCCTCCTACACCATGTCAGGGAGCAGAACTATTGGAGTAATATCATAACTTATGGAAATCTATTTTACCATTAGTACTGTTGCAGAAATTATTTGTTTCCTGACAGGAGTTATATGTTTATATAAAGATAGTGAGGCATCTTGGAAGCTGCTATGCTTTTATCTACTTCTGGTATGTTCTATTGAGATGACAGGCATGCATATGTGGAAAGTTCTGCATAAGCAAAACTCCCTTTTATATAACTTTCTGCTTGTCTTTGAGAATCTAATGGTAAGTTATTTTTTCTTTTACTTGTTTAAAGCTTATAAGAATAGGTTAAACTGGCTGATTATCTGGCTTGTTACCTTTTCTATAAGCTTTACTAGTGAGATGATCTACAATCACATGAATAGTTTTGCATTCAAAACTGTAATTGCCATGTCTGTAGTGTTTGTCATAGCAAGTCTGTATTTCTATTATCTGATACTTAAGGATGAACAATTCAGACGCCTAAGCCACTATGCACCTTTCTGGTGGGTTAATGGTGTATTGTTTTTCTACTTTGGCAGTACTGCCTGTAATGTGTTATTTGATTACGTTTTGACAGATACTACTAATATTACAGGTACTATCAGATACTACATCATCAATATTCTTAACATCATTTTATATTCCTGCTGGTCTTATGCTTTCCTATGCAGATATCGCCTGAGAATGTCGCAACACTCATCGTAATCATTTCTGTTATTTTCCTGATTGCACCTCTCTTTCTTGTAAGCTATGTTAATTTATACAATCAGCGAAAGAAGAAACACCAGGAAGAAAAAGAACAACTCAAACGTGATTTTGATCTGGAAATGTTGAGAGTACAAATGGAAGTAAAGGAAGAAACGCTGAAAACACTTGGAGCCGAACTACACGATAACATCGGGCAGATTCTGAGTCTGACAACCATTACACTTACGTCTATCAACTTAGAGGATGCAGCTAGCTCCACACGTAAGCTAACCTCAGCCACAGAACTTACCCGACGAGCTATTCGAGAGATCCGAGATCTGTCTCAACTACTCAATGGAGAGAATCTATTGAAACGTGGACTGGTCGCAGCAATTGAACTGGAACTGGACTGGTTATCCCGTCTGGAACGATATACTCTTACATTTAACAAAAAGGAATTTAATCCAGCCTCATCTCACAATAACAAGGATGTCATTGTCTTTCGCCTCTTTCAGGAATTGATCAGCAATATTATTCGTCATGCTCATGCTACACAAATAACTATTTTGCTTGAAAGTCACACTAATACATTACAGCTGACAGTAAAGGACAACGGAGTAGGCTTTACAAAAAACAAACCTCAGAAAACCGGGATGGGACTGTATACAATTGAAAAGAGAGCAGGAATGATTCAGGGAACTGTCCAGTTTGACACAGCTCCAGGGCAAGGCACCTCTGTTAAGATAGAAGTACCCTATCCATAAAATTTTATTTTACCATGATAAATGAAGTTATACATATTGCCATTATTGATGATCATACATTGTTTCGTCAAGGTCTTGTACACTTACTCTCAGAGTCTGGAGAAATACAGGTAGTCTTTGACGCATCTGACGGAGCGGATATGATAAAGAAAATAGCCAGTCACAATCCTTTGCCCCAAGTAATTCTGATGGACATTACTATGCCTGTAATGGATGGACATGCTTCTACATTATGGCTACGCAAACATTATCCTGACATTAAAATTTTGGCTCTAAGTATGTCTGACAAGGAAACATCCATCATGGAAATGCTTAGAAGTGGGGCTATGGGATATTTATTGAAAGAGTCAAAAGTTTCGGAAGTCATCACAGCTATTAAAACAATCAACAATCAGGGGTTTTATATCAATGAATATGTTTCAGGAAAGATATTGAACACCTTACAAAAGAATGATATCATAGAAGAAAAAGGGAAAAAGCTAAGTGCAAATGAACTTAGGTTTCTGGAGCTATGCTCTTCTGAACTAACCTATAAGGAAATCGCAGATAGAATGAATGTAAGCCCTCATACAATTGATAATTATCGAGAATCTTTGTTTGAAAAATTTCAGGTGCGTTCCCGAACAGGTCTTGTTGTATATGCGATTAAAAATTCACTTATCAAAATCTGATTTTCATTACATGTACTCTCTCACTTCAGACTAGAGTACATTCGTTTAGAACTAGTATTTTTCCGGCATTTTCCTTAAAACAAGAAATAACAACTCATAATTCTTTGAAAAAATACTACAAACTTCTGGTAGAGAAAGACAGATAATTTAATTTTGAACATCTATTCAAAATTAAACATTGTGTATTGGCAGGAAATAATTGAATAGAGCAACCGTTTTACTAAACAAGCTTTGTGTGCATAATAATAGTATGAAAACTGCACATTCGCCTTTTTAAAACCTATTGCCTGTCAAAAGATAAAAGAATTTCTTAACTAGTTATGAATAACAGAGACTCTCTCTCTGCCAGCAGAAAGATTAAAGTAGTACAAAAACTCTTTGGTGATTCTTTTAAGTTGGTAATTGCACTTATTGTAGGTATATATATATGCCTCACAACATTCTATATTCTTTGGATGCATCCTCCCTTTAAAGAGATGTATGACAAGAAAACTGTCTTTCCACCTACTCATAAACGTGTTGTTTCACTTCTACATCAAAAAAGTTAAATCCTGATCTTTTCTTTGTCACACCTGAAATTACTTACAGCGGTATAGTCATTGTAGAATAAATGTCAATCACAAAATGCGATTGACATTTATATATTTTTGTTATAAATACCGGGCTTTTACTCCTGCTCAAACCAGAGTTTTAGTTTTTTATCATTCTCTCCACCCTGACGGCTTAACGCATTGGCAAAGTTACTGCTATTCAATGCTTCTTCCGAACTTGGATATGGTAAACGTGTTGGAACAATGTTGTCATTGAAATTGGACACTGGAGCTGTCAGAGCAGGTATTCCAGAACGACGTTGTTCAGCCCATGCTTCCAATCCTTGCCCGAATAAGGCAATCCATTTCTGTTCCATAATCTGAGTATATCCTTCATTACCTCCTTTATAGGCTACACCACTCAGATAAGTATCAGACGCAGCCAACGAAAATTGCTCGTGAGAGGCTTTGATTGCATCAATGTAGTTTGTTTCAACATCTCCAGCAGCAGTAATTCCATTATAGGCTGCTTCAGCTTTGATAAACAATAGTTCTGCATAACTCATTAGTACACCAGGAGCCGTAGCTGCAGTAAAATAAGACCCAATTTTAGAAGTCTTGGCAAGCCCATAAGAGTTGGCATCGGCAGCATTCAAACCATTAGGTAAGCCTACATAATCACCACCAGCTTCTGGCTTATTCGCATACACTGTAAGTCGGATATCATTGAAAAGTTTTAGCTTATCTACCATAGTTTTGCTTATTCTGTGGTCATCACGTGTCTTACGGTTTTCGTTTATCGGATTGTTACTGGGAGATTGCGCCAGATAGGCTAGTGAAGCCATATCTGATTTGGAGGTAAAGACAGGATAGGTTTCTGGATTGCTTAGAATACGGGTGATTTCAGCATTCACATCAATGGAAGCATCTGTTTTCCCGATCATTCGAATCAGAATACGTAGGCTTAATGAGTTGGCAAATTTCTTCCACTTACTCATATTGCCCGCAAACAGAATATCTCCCGTAGATGAAACTGTCTTTGTATTAATCATATCACTAGCAGACTTCAAATCTGCCACCAAACCTGCATATACATCTTTCTGGCTATCATAAGTAGGCGTATAAGTACCATCACTTCCTTTTAATGCTTCAGAATAAGGAATGTCACCATAGATATCAGTCAGCAACTGAAATACCCATGAACGCATGATAATTGCAATCGCCTGATAGTTTTCATTGCCAGCAGCTTGTCCCAGGATGTTGATCTTATTAAAATCTGCCAGTGATTCTGTATAAAAATCGCGCCAACTCTGATCAATAACCTCTGCTGGAATGTTATACTGATCTGACTCTACATACTGAATACGGGCCCAATGCTGAGGCCACAGATTCCCGACATCCATCCCCAAGCTATAGGTTGCATTGCCCATATATAGGTCAACAGCACTTTCGATACCATGTGGTAACAATGACTCTGCTGTTGCACTGGTGGGGTCATTGGTATTCTTATTAAACTCATCAAAGTTCTTTTCACAGCTTACCAAGGTAAGAAGTATCAGAACTGCACTTATATATATCTTTTTCATAGAGAATTAAAGTCAAAAGGTTTAACTGAATATTAGACTATCACAGCAAAGATTATAATCCAAAGCTTAGGTTAAATCCTAAACTACGAGTGGTAGGTATCTGACCATTTTCCAGCCCCTGCACATTACTATCACTGCTATACAAGCTGGTTTCCGGATCTATGTGTGGTACTTTAGAATACAACAAGGCCAGGTTACGACCTACAACTGCCAATTGTACATTACGCACAGGTATTTTGCCAAACCATTTTTGTGGCAGTGTATAACTTAGTTTTATCTCACGCAGTTTTATATAGCTGGCATCAAATACAAAAGGCTCATTATTATTTCGGTTATAGTAGCCATGATGCCAGTCTTCAGAGGACACATTCTTAGTATTTACTGCATAAACAGGATTATCTGTAGTACCAGTATTGACAACGCCATCTCCTACAATACCTGTCTCACGTCCTATATTAGTTTCTGCTAACACTCCAGTATAGCGACCAATAGCCACTGTCTGGCTATAGATGTTTCCACCCATTTTTGCATCTATCAGAGTACTTATACTAATGCCTTTGAATGAGAAGGTATTACTGATCCCACCAGTCCAGTCAGGTGTAAAATTTCCGAGTATTTTTCGTGTAGAAGAAACGACAGGCAATCCGTTTGTGCCATAGATGATACGTCCTTGTGGATCACGGGCATAGGCTGTTCCGAAGAATGTACCATAAGATTGTCCTACCCTTGCCTCTACACTCATACCTCGAACCGTACCCAATTGGTAGTTTTGTAATCCTTCACCTAGTTCCACTACCTTGTTCCGGTTTCTGGAAAAGTTTAGTCCCAGATCCCAGGTAAACCCAGCTTCTGTTTTGATGATAGCACCACTGGCTTCAATCTCGATTCCTTTGTTGGTTACCAGACCTGCATTTGTCACCCGCGACTGATAGCCGCTAGCCTGAGAAATATTGACATTCAGGATCTGGTTTTTGGTTTGTTTTTCATAGTAAGCAAACTCCAGTGAGATACGGTGAAACAGATTTACTTCTGCACCAACTTCATAGGCAGTGGTAAGTTCAGGCTTCAGCCGGGCATTGGCAATTACATTGTTTTCGGATACTGTAGGAGTAGATCCCCAGGCACTTTCATATTTGAATGTCTGCTGATCCTGATACAGGATTTCTGTATCATTACCTGTACGTGCCACACTAGCTCTCACTTTCGCAAAAGATAATACAGAAGACTGTATGTTCAGCATATCTGTAAGTACTCCACTCACAGAAATAGAAGGGTAGAAGTAAGACCGGTTCCCTTTTGGCAGCGCACTGGACCAGTCATTGCGGGCAGATGCATCTATAAACAAATAATCCTTGAATGAAAGTTGAGCGGAAGCATACAAACTATTCACCACCTTAGTCTGATGATTATTGGCTACATCTGGCCGGGAACGGGCATTGCCTACATTAAAGATATTAGGTAACGACAACTCAGCAATGTTAATGTAATTTCGCTGGTAATCCCGACGACGATGATTACCTCCCACACTGGCAGTTAACTGTAGGGCAGAGGATAGATTTCTATTCATACTCAAAAGGAAGTCAGAATTGTTTTCCTTTACAAAGAATACGTCTTCTGTATAACTACCATAGGTATTACCTACTGATTTAGGGGTTTGTACATATCTACGATCTGTAAAGAAGTCTGTTCCGGAACGTGCTGTCAGATTAAGCCAGTCCGTGAATTTGTAATTAAGGCTTACATTGCCAAACAAACGATCTTTATTGTTAGGACGCAGCACCCGATTCAATACAAAATAAGGATTGTTCCAATAGTTGGTATTCCAGTTACGCTGCACTGGCCAGTCACTGGGATCTGTTCCATCTACGATATAATCTTTCAGATCATCTGTGTCAACCTGACGACCAAACCAGATAAAGTATAAGCCCCAACTATTACGGTTTTTACTTCCATCCTTTATATAATTAGCAGATACCTTTGCAGACAGTCGCGGAGTGATGTTCAAACCAGCATTAAGAGAGACTGTATTTCGTTTGTAATCCGTATTAGGTAAAATACCCTTCTGTGAAAGATTGGTATAAGACAAGCGAAAGTCACCTTTATCATTGGAACCTGCCACAGCTACACTATTGGTATATGTTGCTCCTGTTTCAAAGAAATTTTTGACATTATCTGGTTGAGGCAGAAAAGGAGTAGGAGTACGCACCCCGTTCGCATCTACAGGCGAATTATATTGAGGTAACAACCTTCCATCCATTTGTGGTCCCCAGCTTTCGTCTACACCATCATTCACACCTCCACCTTTGCCATCTTTGTACTCAAACAACCCTTTCGCACCTTGTCCGTATGCATTCTGAAATGAAGGAAGTCTGAAGGGTTTCTCAAACGTAGTATTGGTATTTACTGTGACACCTATGCCTTTGACGCCTTTACCTGATTTGGTAGTAATCAGAATAACCCCATTAGTACCACGTGAGCCATACAAGGCAGCTGCATTGGGTCCTTTCAGGACACTCACAGAAGCAATATCATCTGGGTTAATCGCTCCTGCCCCATTACCATAATCGACACTTGTAGATGATGTGCCAAACTGGCTGTCGGAGCTTTTACTTCCATAACTATAGTTTCCATTGTCAATAGGTACACCATCTACCACAAACAAAGGCTGATTATTACCTCCGATAGACGAAGATCCTCTGATCACAATCCGAGATGAACCACCAGGTGTTCCATTGGTACCTGTTACCTGAATACCTGCAATCTTACCACTCAGTGCATTTACCAGGTTTGTTTCCCGCGCCTGATTCAACTGGTCACCCTTAATTTCCTGTACAGAGTAGCCCAATGCCTTCTTCTCTCGTTCTATCCCGAGAGCCGTTACCACTACTTCTCCAAGAGCAGCAACATCTGGTACTAATACTATATCTATTGTAGTCCGATTTCCAATGGGTATTTCCTGTACTACATATCCAATAAAGGAGATAATCAATGTTGCATTCTCCTGAGGTACTTTAAGCTGAAATTTCCCTTCCGAGTTAGTTGTCGTTCCTATAGTAGTACCTTTTACTATCACATTTACACCAGGCAAAGCAGATTTACTTTCCTGATCAGAGATTGATCCTGAAATGGTTCGATCCTGAGCAGTGGCATATGTATACGCCCATAGTAATCCCATTAAAAAAACGAGTAGTTTTCTTTTCATAATTTTGGCTAATAAGTTGGGGGTTGAATAAACACTATTCAGGTACTAACTACACCTGGAACAGGTCAATAAAAGAAATCGCTTACTGATCAATCAGAGTAAATAGTAGTAGAGAAACTCTAAAACCATTTTCCAGATCTGATACACAGCAGACAGCCATTAATGAAGACAAAGTACCTCACAGACATTTGCCTCACAAACGCCAAATACTCCTGCTATTCAGTAGTTATAACAATGCTGACTTTTACTTTCTCGGAATAGTATTGGGTATATACAATAAAATAACTTCTAATGAGAAGTCTTGTATTGAGTTACTATTCCTTCTGTTTCTTATTGCGGCTTTCGAAACAGACAGGGAACTTACATAAATAAATTTTGCTTTTAGTAAGAGCAATATATTAATGCAAAACTAAAATACAAAATTTTATTCCAAAAAATACAATCATACAGGTAAAAAATTCCACACTTTTCCAAATTGTCAAAATCTAATACTGAAAATAAATAAAAATAATATAATTCCAAAGTCAGAAAATACAATTGCTCTATCTTTATGAGATAACAGAAACTATTTCAGTCAAGTAAAAGATGGCTAATTTCTCACATATATAAAAGGAGAAGGATTGATGCAGAAATATGATGGAAGAAATCTATTTTTGTGTACTACTTTCTAATAATCCCGTGAAAACACCAGCAACCATTTCAGATACTCTTAACCTGTTATCAAAGCTTACCTTATCTCGCACATGGAATGGACTACAGGTATTGGGCAGTTATTATCTTTCCAGAATTACACGAAAAGCTATACATAAAGGGCTACCTGTAAGCATTGCTTTTGAACCTACTACTTCTTGCAATCTTCGTTGTCCAGAATGTCCAAGTGGTTTACGATCTTTTACCCGCCCTACAGGTATGCTGAGTGGAGACTTGTTCAAAAAGACTATAGATGAACTTCATAAAAAGTTGCTGTATCTCACCTTTTATTTTCAGGGCGAGCCCTATCTACATCCTCAGTTTCTGGAACTGGTGCAATATGCAGCAAGCAAAAAAATTTATACGTCGACCTCTACCAATGCTCATTATCTGACAGACGCTAATGCCCGCAAAACAGTTGAGTCCGGCCTCGATAGATTGATTATCTCCATAGATGGTACTACACAGGAAACCTATCAGCAATACAGAGTAGGAGGGAAGCTGGATAAAGTGATTGAAGGTGCAAAAAACGTTATTCGCTGGAAGCAACAATTAGGTTCTAAAACACCCTTTATTGTCTTTCAGTTTTTGGTAGTAAAGCCCAATGAACACCAGATTGCTGATGTACAAAAACTTGCCAGTGAACTGGGAGTAGATGCAGTTGGTTTAAAAACAGCTCAGATTTATGATCATGAGCAAGGCTCCCCGCTAATCCCGTCCATTGACAAATATAGTCGTTATCGTCAAACTACTTCAGGTACGTATCAGGTAAAAAATGGTCTTGGAAATCATTGCTGGAAAATGTGGCACTCGTGTGTCATTACCTGGGATGGCTTGGTAGTACCTTGTTGTTTTGACAAGGACGCACACCACCGAATGGGAGATGTTAGTAAGCAGTCTTTCAGCAACCTATGGGCTGGAAAATCATATTCTCAATTCCGCCAATTATTACTTCAATCACGCAGCAAGATAGAAATGTGCAAAAACTGCACAGAAGGAACCCAGGTATGGAGCTAGCTATCAACCAATTACCTTAATAAAAAAATTTATTAACCTTGGCAAAAGAATGTAAGTTGATCTTGGCCAAGATTATTTCCCGATAAAAAAACCGACTTTTTTTTACATCCTCAACATTTTCCTTACATAACTCTTACATGTAAAAAAAGCCTCCTTGAATACCAATTTAGGGGAAAACGTATCCATCCATGAATTTCAGTCAATCATGACTATTTCTTCTAATACGCTTTCATCCGAATAATTTATGAACCAGCTAAAAAAATACGGTATTCTATCTTTATCACTTCTTGCTGCTACTATAGCAACAAATGCTCAGGAAATTACTCCGTTTTCAGAAGGTGGTATTTTTGGGTACAAAGACAGCAAAGCAAATGCAGTCAAAGTTGCCCCCAAATATGATATGGCCTACGATTTTCGGGAAGGGTTTGCCAAAGTCACAAAAGATGGAAAAGCAGGCTTTATTGATAGCACAGGCACAGAAATCATCCCACTAACATTTCACTATGTCTCCTCTTTCTCTGATGGCTTAGCACGTTTTGAAAATGAGAATGGCAAATGGGGATTTATCGATAAAAAGGGAAAGGTAGTTATTGCCGCATCCTATGATATGGCAACCCCATTTTCAGAAGGTATGGCATTGGTTGAAAAAGCAGGACGTAAAGGATTTATTGACAAAAAAGGTATTAATGTAATCCCTCTGATTAATGATGAAATAACTTTCTTCTCAGAAGGAATGGCAGCTGTACGCAGAGGCAACAAATGGGGTTATCTGAATAAAAATGGAACTGTAGCTATTCAGTTTAACTATGAAGAAGCAACACCTTTTACAGAAGGATCTGCCCTCGTAAAGAAGAGTGCACACTGGGAACGAATTGATAAGAAAGGAATGAAAATGTATGGATTGTATTATGATGAAGTACTTTCGTTCTCAGAAGGATTTGCACTAGCCTTACAGGATGGCATGTTTGGATATATTAACAAAGAAGGTGAACAGGTTATTCCTTTTCAATATGAATCAGCTAGCCCTTTTGCAGAAGGAATTGCTCAAGTAAAAAAGGATGGAAAATACCTGATGATTGATACACTGGGCAAAGTGGTTACTGAGTTACCATATGAAGAGGTTTCTGCATTTAGTGAGAACTTGGCCAAAGCACGCCGTGGTACCAAGTGGGGTTTTATCAATAAAAGTGGCAAAACTGTCATCCCATTGGTTTATGATGAAGTATCTCACTTCTCAGATGGAATTGCCATTGTAACACAAAATGGCAAAAAAGGTTGCATTAACAAACAAGGCCAGATGGTTATTTCAATGGTATATGATCATATCTATCCATTCAACAATGGCTTAGCTATTGTAAGAAAGAATAACAAAGCAGGCTTTATAGATATTCAAAACCATGAAATCATCCCTATCAAATATGACGATGCCTACGATTTTGCAGAAGATGTAGCTACAATCAAAATTGGCAGTAAATATGGCTTTGTGGATATCAAAGGGAAACTGGTAGTACCTGTAGAGTTTGATTCTGTACAACCTTATCAGGATGGATTATCAAAAGTAGAACGCAATGGAAAAACTTTCTATATAAATAAATCAGGAAAATGTCTGGTATTCAAAGATTGCAAGTGTGATGGAGTAGAAGATATTTTGGTAAGCCAGAAATAAACTATTAAAAAAATAAAAACAATACCTATAGCTGGATTTCAATTAAACCTAACGTAAAAAAAGCCTTCTTTTTGAGAAGGCTTTTTTTGTTAGTTCTATTTTCTTGGGTTTATAACTCAGGCCGTTTTATTAGCGTATTTTGCTTCTGTTACAGGCTGTTCTGATAATGTATGGAGTGTACGTAATACATCCCGATTCGAAGGCAGATTATACATAGCAGCCGTCTGGTTGTGTCCTACCTTCAATGTATAGGCATTAGGATAATTTGTCAAGGCTTTAAAGGTATCTTCATCTGTATGATCATCTCCTGCTGCTAAAGCAAAACAACCGGGATATTTCTCCATCCAACGATGTACAGCATGTCCTTTATTTATGCTGGCATTTTTAATTTCTATGACCTTATTTCCTTCCAGTATCTGTAAGCGACGAGGAGTTATGTACTGTGCCAGCTGCTCAATCAATTCATGCACACGCATCTCTGCCAATCCCTGATCTGATTTTCTGTAATGCCATACCAGAGAGAAATGTTTTTCTTCAATGAAAGATCCGGGTGTACGATCTACAAAGTATTCAATAATCGGACGAATTTCTTCTTTCCAGTCTGTTTCCAGGAAATCGGCATGTGTCCATTCGCCATCCATATCTTTGTTCCATACACCATGCTCTGCTACAATCCCTAACGGCAGGTGCCCCAGCCATCTTTCCAGTGTTTCTTTGTCACGACCACTTATAACAACCACACAATTATCCGGATTTTTGCTAAGTTTTTTCAGCAGGCTATACAAGTACTCATCCGGAGAAGCTTTTTGAGGATCATCATGGAAATCTACTAATGTCCCGTCATAATCCAACAGGAAGAGTCTCTTTTCTGTTGTAGTATAGGCTTCAGTTATTTCGGTCAATACACGTTCATTAAATTGTTTCCGCTTGATTTTTTCGGTAGATAGTCTTGCCTCTTTCAATCGATCCAGGAAAACTTCTGACCAGCGCTTTACATTGTAACGGCGCAACGTCTGTTGCATAGCTGTATTTCGGGCCATCTGCTCTTCTGCTGGCATAGTCAATGCCTTGTGAATAGCACGTACTATATCATGTGGATCATCCGGATTTACAAGAATTGCCTCAGTCAGTTCTTTTGCAGCCCCTGCCATCTCACTTAAAATCAACACACCAGTCTGATCTGTTTTGGTTGCAATATATTCTTTCGCGATCAGGTTCATTCCATCCCGGAAAGGAGTAATGAGGGCAATGTCTGCCATATAATACACAGCAGCTAATGTATTGAAAGGTAACGCTCTGTAGAAATAATGAATAGGTGTCCAGCGTAATGTATTAAACTTACCGTTAATACGTCCTACAGCCTGGTCAATATCCTCTTTCAGTTGCTGGTACTGATCTACAGTAGCACGGGAAGGAACTAATATTAACAATAGTGTTACCTGCCCCTGCCATTCCGGATACCGCTCCAGAAAACGTTCAAACGCCTGAATACGCTGTAAAATGCCTTTGGAATAATCTAACCTGTCAACAGAAAGGATAATTTTATCTTTTCCTAACTGTTGCCTCAGTTCTATAATTTCACGAATCGTCTCTTTCTCAAATACAGCCTTGGCAAATTTATCATAGTCAATCCCCATAGGAAAAGAGTCTACCTCAGCTATACGGCCTGCCATATTTACTTTGCCCAACGAATGATTTAATCCAAGAATACGGGTAGTTGCACTTAAAAAATGTCTTACATAATCATATGTATGGAAACCAACCAGATCCGCACCTAATATTCCTTCCAGTACTTCTTTACGCCATGGCAGTGAACGGAATAACTCATAGGAAGGAAAAGGTATATGCAAGAAATAACCAATTGTAGCATCCGGAAATTTTTCACGTAACATTTTGGGTAACAACATCAATTGATAGTCATGTACCCAGAAAACATCATCCGGACGAGCTATTTTCTGTACTTCCTCACAAAATCGTTCATTTACCTGACGATATGCTTCCCAGTATGTTTTCTTATAGCTGGCATATTGCTTGAAATAGTGGTATAACGGCCAGATTATCTTATTACTGAATCCTTCATAGAAATTTTCATATTCCCGATCTGTTAAGAACACTGGTTGCAGGTTATCTTTGTTCATACGTGCAGCCAATGCAGCCTGATCATCCGCTTTGATGGTCATTCCTGGCCAACCTACCCAATAATTTTCTTTGGCATCGGTTGAACTCAAACCGGTAGCTAATCCACCTACACTCTGTTCGTAAACAAATTCTCCTTCTTTAACCTTAACAGAGATTGGAAGCCGGTTCGATATGGTAATAAGTCTTGGCATGTCTGATGAGTGGGGTAAATGGGTATTTTAATCGCTGAAAATGTACTGATTTATTTCAGAAAAAAATAAATTGGAAACAATTCTTTCCTCTTTCCTTCCGAAGTTACAAGTTTATATAAGAAAATAAGTAAAGAAATGATTAATTTTTCATAATTCTTTCTGCTCTTTTGCCTAATATCTCTATTTAACATCCAATTATTCCAAGCTTTTAGGAGATTCTAATAAGCTATAGTATGGATTTTCTATGCGAAATTTTATTTATCCTGCCTTAATTTTGTATTGCAAAGATAAAAGCTTTGTTTTTTCAGCCCCTTTAAATTAGATTATTTTTATAAAATTTTATACCAAATCCACAAAAATCATTTCACAACTTCAAAATCAGAGACTATATGTACTTCTGTAGATTTATATAAATCTTTCCAAATAAGAAAGAGTGTTTGCTAATCTGAGTTATAATTCAAAAATGTGGATTATTTTTGGCGAACAAATACCTCATTTTCTGTTTATCATTGCAACCTTTCACTCGCCTTGGCACTTTCGCTTTCTGAAAAACTAAACCAATTACTTATAAGTTTATCAGGATTTTATCCAGAAACTGGACTGGTTTTGCTTTTTATACTTCTGATCACAACGGATCTTATCTTTCATAAGCAATCCTACAAACCTACAGGTTGGCTTGCTGTGGCAGGTTTTTGTTGCATATTCTTTCTATCTGTTACTCAATATCCTCTCTCTTTTCAGAACTCTTCCGGATCTTTTCTGGGAATGGTTCATAGTACCCAATATACAATTCTCTTCAAGTGCCTATTCCAGCTTATGGGTATTCTTACCATCCTGTTAGCTTGGATTGAGAAAAAAACATATGCCAAAAGTGGGGAATTCTTTGCAATTCTCACAGCCTTATTGCTGGGATTGCACCTGATGATTATGGGTTCTCATCTGATAATAGTATATCTGGGTATTGAACTGGTTTCTATAAGTTCGTATGTACTGACCTATTTTGCAGATAATAAACGAAGTGCTCAGGGAAGCCTTCGTTATATTCTATTTGGAGCCATGAGTTCAGGAGTCATGCTTTATGGCATATCCTGGTTATACGGACTCACTGGATCTCTCGCATTTCTGGATACTGTATTCTGGGAAACACTAGCCACACAACCTCCATTACTTGTCACTATAGCCGTAATCTTAACACTATCAGGTGTATTGTTCAAAATTGCGGTAGTACCTTTTCATGTATGGGCTCCTGATATATATGATGCAGCTCCTTTATCAGTTGTTACATTCTTCTCTATTTCACCTAAACTTGCTGCTCTATTTATATTATTGGTGATTAGTCAAATAGATATGATTGATAAATTTGGGTTCCAATCTTTTATTGCTATTTTGTCTATTGCCAGCATTACTATCGGTAATTTCTCAGCTCTGACTCAATCCAATTCACGCAAAATGATGGCTTACTCATCTATTGCACATTCAGGTTTCTTATTGATAGGACTCCTAGGAAGAAATACATTTTCTGCTGAAACTTTCTTATTTTATTCAATAACCTATTTATTTATCAATGTAAGTGCATTTCTGTTATTGCTCTGGCTGGAACGAATCACTGATTCTCATACCATAAATGATTATAAAGGCCTCGGTATGAAATTTCCAGGTTTAGGTATTGCAATAGTTATTGTCATGATTGCTCTGGCAGGCTTGCCTCCTACAGTTGGTTTTACAGCCAAACTTCTGATCTTTTCTTCCTTATGGACTATTTATAACCAGTCAGACAATGTATTGTTATTGATTCTTTTTGGTTGGGGTTTACTTAATATCGCGGTTTCTATATTTTATTATTTACGTATCCCGTATTATCTTTTTTTTAAATCCGGAACAACCTCTTATCCTACATCTGTTAAAGCTTTTCATTGGACAGAAATTATCCTTTTAATTGCTGTATTGGCTCCTGTACTGGTATTATTTTTTAAATCCTCATGGCTTACTGAATCTTTAGGATTATTCCTGCGTTAAGAAACAAAAGGATTCTATATACGTACATGTTTTTAGAAAATATTAATTTTTTGTTCCATCACAAAACTATTATTTTTGAGCATCCTTTCTTCTCAATATGAGTGATCCTATAAAACACGAATGCGGTATCGCGATGATCCGCCTCCGCAAGCCATATCAATATTATATTGACAAATATGGCACCTCCCTATATGGAGTCAACAAACTATACCAGATGCTTGAAAAACAAAGTAATCGGGGCCAAGATGGAGCAGGTGTATCAGTTATTAAAATAGGTGTTCCTCCTGGAATTCGCTACATCAGCCGCTACCGGTCTATCGACAACCAGCCTATTGCCAAGATTTTCAAGAAGATCAACAAGAAATTCCAGAAATCTACCAAAGGCCACAAAGACCGGATCTATGATGCTCAATGGTTGAAAGAAAATGTCGCATTTACAGGAGAGGTCCTATTAGGACATGTGCGTTATGGAACTCATGGAGTGAACAGCATTGAAAGCTGCCATCCGTTTCTGCGCCAAAACAACTGGCGAAGCCGGAATCTGGTAGTAGCGGGAAATTTCAATATGACCAATGTAGACGATCTGTTTGATAAGCTGCTTTCTTTAGGACAACATCCGAAAGAAAAGGTAGATACTATCACAGTAATGGAGAAGATTGGTCACTTCCTGGACGAAGAAAACCAACGTATTTTTGATCTGTACAAAGATCAGTACACCAATGTGGAGATGAGTCATGTGATTGAGGAGAAGATGGATATCCCACGGGTAATACGTCGTTCCTGCCGTGATTTTGATGGAGGTTACGCGATGGCCGGAATGATTGGACATGGAGCAGCATTTGTAGCCCGGGATCCTGCAGGCATTCGCCCTGCCTACTATTATGCAGATGATGAAGTAGTAGTAGTTGCTTCTGAACGGGTTGCTATAAAATCTGCCTTTAACATTTCCTATGACTCTATTCGGGAGATTCAGCCTGGTCATGCCTTAGTTATACAGAAAAACGGGGATTTTGCTGAACATCCGTTTATTAATACACTTGAAAAACGTTCATGTAGCTTCGAACGTATTTATTTCTCCCGAGGCTCAGACCCTGCCATCTATAATGAACGTAAAGAATTAGGTCGCTTACTGATTCCTCAGGTCTTGAAAGCGATTGACTATGATCTGGAAAATACGGTATTCTCGTATGTACCTAATACAGCTGAGACTGCATTTCTAGGTATGATGGAAGGTATGGAAACGTGGTTGAGTGAACAACGCAAGAAAGCTGTGGCAGAAAAAGCATCACCGGAAGAGCTAGATAAATTGCTTTCTATACGGCCTAGGGTGGAAAAGATGGTTATTAAGGATGCCAAGCTTCGGACGTTTATCACCGATGATGATCATCGGGATGATATGGTGTCAGCTGGATACGATACAACCTATGATGTTATCCGCCGTGGATATGATACGTTGGTACTGGTAGATGATTCTATTGTACGTGGAACTACTCTTGAGAAAAGTATCTTACGCATTCTGGACCGTTTAGGACCTAAAAAGATCGTTGTGGTTTCTTCTGCGCCTCAGATACGTTATCCTGACTGTTATGGTATTGATATGTCACGAATGAAAGAGTTTGTGGCATTCCGGGCAGCACTTGCGTTATTAGAAGAAAGAGGTCAATCAGAAAAATTGTATAACGTACTAGAAGAATGTAAGAGTGCTTTCTGGAATGATCGGGCACATGAAGAGAACTTTGTAAAATCGGTTTATGACAACTTCAGTGATCAAGAGATCTCAGATAAAATTGCAGAGATTATTCGTCCACATAATCTGTATGCCAAAGTAGAAGTTGTTTTCCAAACTGTTGAAAACCTTCACAAGGCTTGTCCTAATCATACAGGTGATTGGTACTTTACAGGTAACTACCCAACTCTGGGAGGTAACAAAGTTGTAAATAAAGCTTTTATGAACTATATGTCTGGAGTTTCTGTCAGAGCATATTAATCACATAAATTCATCTCTAAAAAGAAAGCCCTCAACATTTGTTGAGGGCTTTCTTTTTAGAGATGAATTACTGCTTGGAGCATGTAATAAAAGCTTTTATTTCGCAGCTGTCTGGTTACGTAATTTAGAAATCTCCTGTTTCATTTCATCCACGCGATTCCGTTCAGTCTGAAGTTCCCGACCTAGAGCAGTCTGTATTTCCAGAAGTTTTTTCTTGTATTCATCTACCTGGTCACGAGCTTCTTCAAAGTCTTTTCGTATACTTACAGTTATCTGATTACTATTTTTATACTGAAAGAAAAAGAATGCTAGTACAGCAAGAAGAGCAACATACACTATATAGCTAAACATTACATATCCGTTCTTATCTACATTTATTCCCAATACAGGTACTTGTTGACTAGCCTCATCATTTTTTTGCATCTGATCTTCTTTAGCCTTTACCTGTTGTTCCAGTTGCGCTACCTGCGTCTTTAGTGCCTGAATTTCGTCTGTTGAAGCCTTCAACTTTTTCTTGGTTACATTTACAGAATCCTGCACCTTGCTCCAGAATGCATCCAACGATGTTTGTTTAATAACCTTGAAATCCTGATAGTTATTAGACCCTTCTTTAAGTTGCTGATACTGACTATTAAGACTATTCTGAGCTTGTGCTGAGAATAGAATACCTTGAAGAATGCATAAAGACAGAATGATTGATTTTTTCAGATTTTTCATGATGCGTACTTTTCAGATTTGGCCATGCTTAGTTTATTACTACTTATACGAAAGAACAAAGATGAAAAGTTATAGTTTATAAAGAAAAAATTACTGCCAAATGTAATAAATAAAAGAAAATAGCCAGAGTTTTGGCTCTGGCTATAGCATTTTCTCTGGTTAAATTTTATTTCTTATAAAGGACGAATCCAGATGTTTCTGAAGCTGATAGGCTCACTAGGATCTCCATGGTCTTGCAGTTTAATTGGAGATTTGCCATGTGCTGTTTTATATTCTGCCAGGCCAATGTATTGGGTAGGGCCTCGCAGCTCGGTATTGTTTTGAATTAAAACACCATTGTGCAATACGGTTACCCGGGCAGGTGAAAATAAAGAACCATCTTCTTTAAAACGCGGAGCTGTAAATATGACGTCATACACGTTCCACTCGCCCGGTTTACGCATAGCATTTATTAAAGGACGAGTCTGCTTGTAAATACTTCCGGCTTGTCCGTTGGCATAGGTACGATTGTTATAAGAATCTACAATCTGTAACTCATAGCCTGCATCGCCTTTTCCGATAGATGCCAGGAATAATCCGCTGTTTCCTCTTCCCTGTCCTGTACCAGTAATTTTCTCAGGGATACGCCATTCGATATGTAGTTGATAATCTAAAAACGATTCTTTGGTCTGTATGTTACCAGTTCCTTTCTTAACAGTAAACACTCCATTGGCAACTGTCCATTGTGCAGGAGTTTGCGGATCATTGGTAGAAGCCCACTGATCCAGATTTTTTCCATCAAACAAAACAATAGCATCAGAAGGAGCACTGCTATTGGCACCAGGAGTAGTTACTTTCACTTCGGGTTCCCAGGATTCGGTCATTTCCGGCTTCATTTGCGCCTTTTCCTGTGAAGGAGCTTGTGCAATAGCTGCTGATCCCAAAAGCAAACTTATGGCAATGAACGTAAGTGTGTTTTTTTGCATAACAATTACTATAAAAAAGAGGGTTTAAACAAAATGTAAATTGACAGATTGTTGCGAAAATTAGAACATTTTAAGGAAAACTTTTACTTCTTGTCACAAAAATTAATCCAAATTATAATCTCTTTCAATAAATATCTCCTTTCTTTACTAACCTCTAAACACAATAAGATGATGTACAGAGGATTGATCATTTACAAAAACAAACGCCTGCAGATGTTATTTCTACAGGCGTTTATCATTCCTACATTCTATGAACTTATTTTTTAGGCATTTCAGCTAATAGCTTCTCATTCATTTTCACATAGTCGGTATTGCTGGCAGCTTTAGCTAACTCTATAGATTTCTTGGCACTCTCAGTTGCACCTTTGTAATCTTTTAGCTTAGCCTGCAATTTCGCTTTCTGGTATAATTGCCAGAACTGAGGGTTAGTCTCAGTGGCTTTGTTCATCCAGGTAAGAGCCTGTGGTAAATCACGGTTGTTATCCAGATAATATACAGCGGCAGCAAATAGATCACCAGCAGCAGGAGTAGGATTATCAATTACCTTCTCTTTGATTTGAGCCATAACTTTTTTGTCTACATCTGTCTCAATCTTTATTGAGGTTTTAACATTCTCCCAACAGATATTCAGATTACCACCATTAGTAGTCAGATCCGAAAAATCAATAGTAAATGTTTCAACTTTGGCAGGAAGTGATACAGGTTTTGCAGTAAAACGCACTACATCGTTTTCCTGCTTGTAGCTTTGTTCTGTTGTTTTCAGATCTTTACTCAAAATGATAGTCCATTCCTTAGCATTTGGAATAGATAACAAAGCATACTCACCTGCAGGTACTTTACTTCCATTCAACATCACATCATCACTAAAGGTAATCTTAGTTGCCTGGTTAGCGCCTGTACGCCATATTTTTCCATATTCACGAACTTCACCAAACAATTTACGACCTCTCAGACTTGGACGGGAATAATCTACTTTTACGTCTACGAGGCCTACTCTCTGTGAAACAGAAGCACCTGGACTTGGTTGCGGCGTAGCAATCTGAGCCTGGATAGAAGTAAAAGCGATCCAACAGCAAATAAGTGTGCTGAATACTAGTTTTCTCATACGATTTTTAGGGATTTGTTTTGCGTTAAAATAAACAACGGGGTAAAAGTATATATTCTTTTCTAAACTCTCTCAGGAAAATAAGTAATTGTCGTATAAGTGTCCTATACGCGAAAGGGACAAAATAATTAGTAACTGTGTGTAAAAATGCGTATTTTTACCCGGTTAAAATAATATCTTATTTAGCCATTAATCCTCCAAATTATATTTTAGTAATTTAACCTCAAACCAAATCATGTCAGCAGTACTGGACCCAGTATCCGTTCTTTCAGACCGCGTAAATGCCATGGCAGAATCTGCCACACTGGCAATGACGAAAAAAGCCCGTGAATTAGCTGCTCAAGGTGTTAAGGTAATTAGCCTAAGCATTGGCGAGCCCGACTTTCCTACCCCTCAACATATAAAGGACGCTGCCAAGAAAGCTATTGATGATAATTTCACACAATATACTCCTGTATCTGGTATTGCTGATCTGCGTTCTGCTATTGCAGAAAAACTACGTAGAGACAACAACCTGGATTGGAAACCTGAAAACATTGTAGTATCTACTGGAGCAAAACAGTCATTAACCAATGTATTGCTGGCGTTGCTAAATCCAGGTGATGAAGTAATTATTTTCTCTCCTTACTGGGTAAGTTATAGTGAGATGGTGGTGTTGGCAGAAGGTGTACCTGTATTGGTAACTGGTTCTCTGGAAAACGATTTTAAAGTTACTGCTGAAGAGTTTGAAGCAGCTATTACTCCTCGTACCAAACTTGTTATGTTCTCTTCGCCTTGTAATCCAACAGGATCTGTATTTACAGAAGAAGAACTTCGCAAGATCGGACAGGTAGTAGAACGTCATGAAAATATTTTCGTCATGGCTGACGAGATTTATGAATATATTGTATTTGAAGGCAAAAACTTCAGCATTGGTTCTATCCCATCTATCAAAGACCGCGTTATTACTGTAAACGGTTGCTCAAAAGGGTATGCTATGACAGGATGGCGTCTGGGATATATTGCTGCAGCTAAATGGATTGCAGATGCCTGTGACAAAATCCAGGGTCAGGTAACTTCCGGAACTTGCTCTATTACTCAGAAAGCAGCTGTTGCTGCACTGACAGGACCTCTGGATGATACTCGTAAAATGGCAGAGGCTTATCGCCGTCGTAGAGATCTGGTAATTGCCGGGCTACGCGAAATTCCAGGTTTGAAGATCTCTGTTCCTCAGGGTGCTTTCTACGCATTCCCTGATATGAGTTCTTACTTTGGTAAATCAGATGGCACTAATGTGATCAAAAATGCGGATGATCTGGCAATGTACCTACTAAATGTAGGCCATGTAGCTACTGTATCTGGTGCAGCATTTGGTGCTCCTAACTGTATTCGACTGTCAACAGCAGCTTCAGATGAAAATCTGACTGAAGCGATCAGCCGTATCAAGACAGCACTTGGCAATCTGAAATAATATTCTAAGTATAGTCAACTTTATAAATACAAACCCTTGTTTCATACAAGGGTTTTTTACTTTCTTTTCCTATGAGTCAGGAACAACCCAATAACCCTCTACATGGCAAAACCCTTGAAATGATTCTGAACTATCTGGTTGATTACTATGGATGGGATGGACTTGGCGACCGTATTGAGATCCGGTGTTTCATGTATGACCCAAGTATTAAGTCTAGCCTCACTTTTTTGCGCAAAACACCCTGGGCACGCAAAAAGGTTGAAGATCTGTATCTTGCTACTATTATAAGCAAATAAAAAGTCCTGTCATAAGCATATTTTTTAAGATCAAACGTTTTACACAATATTCCCTTTAACAAGCTTCCATTACTACCTCTGCATTCAAAGCAAATACATAAAAGCATTCGGAAGTCTGTTAGGGTTTTTGTTTTTTTGCCAATTCTTTTACCTGATCTTTTTTATTGCTGATTGAAACATGAATCTTTCTGAGATATTTGAGGCGTTTAATAATTTACGTGTATTGATTATTGGTGATGTAATGGTTGATTCGTATCTGTGGGGTAAGGTAGACCGCATTTCGCCAGAAGCACCTGTACCTATTGTAAGTGTCAAGAAACGTGAAAAACGTCTGGGAGGCGCTGCCAATGTAGCCTTAAACGTAAAGTCACTGGGAGCAGAACCCATCCTTTGTGCAGTAATTGGAGCTGATCCGGATGGGCAGGACTTCTTACAACTGCTTGACGAAAGCAATTTGACACGTGAAGGCATTGTAGCAAGCGCCAGTCGTATTACGACTATTAAACACCGTATTATCTCTGGTTCTCAGCAGATGCTACGCATTGATTCTGAGATGGAGAATCTTCTTCTGGCTCCGGAAAAAGCAGACCTAACCAAAAAAATACTCGATCTGCTACCTGATTCCGATGTGGTTATTTTTGAGGACTATGATAAAGGTGTTCTGGATGAAGTCTTGATTCAGGAAATTACAGAAGCAGCTCGTAAACTGGAAATTCCTATCATTGTAGATCCCAAGAAACGTAACTTCCTGCACTATAAACATGCGACTCTTTTTAAACCCAATCTGAAAGAATTACGGGAAGGATTGAAGATAGACTTCAATGTAGCACATCGCAATGAACTGGAAGGAGCTTTGGATCAGTTAAAACAACATCTTCAACTCGAAGGAGTATTACTTACTCTTTCAGAGAGAGGGGTATTTATTGATCTGGATGGAGAGAAGCATCATATTCCAGCCCATATACGACAGATTTCGGATGTTTCAGGAGCAGGCGATACTGTAGTGAGTATTGCAGCTTTATGCCTGGCACTGAAATTACCTCCTTTGGTAATAGCGGAGTTATCTAACCTGGGAGGGGGACTTGTATGTGAATATGCAGGAGTAGTGCCTGTTGACAAGCAAAAATTACTGGAAGAGGCAATCGAGAATAGTATTCAGATCAAAAACTGATCTTATATGTATCAGAGACAGAAATGTATTTTCCTGTCTCTGATACCTTTTACAATTAACTAAAGAAGTTTTTTCCTTTTTCTTTCAGGTTTTCAAAAGCTTCTGTAGCATCATGCTTCAGCTCTTCAAATTTCTCCTGAGCTTGTTCTTTTATAATAGCACTTGCATCAAATTCTTTGCCTTCCAGCAAGCCTGTCACCTGAGAACCTACAGAATCAGGTAGTTTCCCTTTGATATATTCTACAGATGCTAAAAAGGCAGATTGTGCCTGTGCGTGAGAAATACCAACTTTAGAAGCTATTTCGTTTACAATTTCGTCGATTTTCATAATGGTACGTGTGGATATGTTATACATTGACAGGCTTATACTACAGCGCTATAAGCAAAGAAAACAGATAAATGCAAAAAGACAAGGATTTTGTGATTAAGATTTGGTTAATGATTACTATTTGCAATTCAACTTCATCTAAGCAATGTCCCTTCTACTTGTTGCACTTTGTTTATAATAAGAGTGACTAGCTCAGCCTGCATGTAAGTGTAAATATCTTCTATCCCAAGCACGTTAATCTTATGTAGGTACAGTGTTCCGGTATATTGTTGAATACGATCCTGATGATATTCTTCCATAACAAATATTCTATCAGCCCATTCCAGCATTTGTTCTGTTACCAGTGTAGTTCCTTCTTTTTCACACAAACGCTGGCTGAGTCCGGCAGAACGAAACTGATGTTGTGGGTAATGCTCCCGAAAATAATCCTCAGCCGTTCGCGAACGATTTTTATTGGCAGTGCAAAGAAAGAGGATATTCATGGGTTGGGATAGATATGAAAAATTAGTTACTTGTGTATATGCGAAACGTTTTACTTTGGTATTTCCTATCCTGTATTCTCTTATTGGCAAGTTGTGGTGACTTGTCTGATACCTGTATAAATCGCAACCAATATACTATATGTTATTACGAAGAAGAAGGAACACAACCTATAGCTTCTCAAATGCTTGAATACCTTCCAAAAGCATATCCCGAATTAAAAACAAACTTCAAAATACATAAGCATCCAGAAGAAGTATCTGAGTATTCAGTCCTGATTGAACTAAATACCTCGTTTGATCCTCAAAAGAAAAAATCCATTCTGCAAAAGATTGCAGATGATCTATCTACCAATTGTTTTCAGAATCAGAAGATTCGGGTAGTGGCTGTAGGGGATATAGATGCTCTTACAAAAGGAAATGTGAGTGTTGTAAGTAGGTAAGAATTTTCAGCTTACATATCCCTTTCAAAAAAATAAGACATTGTGGTTGAAACGGGTATTTCAAGCACAATGTCTTATAAAAATTTAGTAGCTAATTACACCTTCTCCTTATCCAGACTCAGCTTATTACTAAAATCTGCTTCTCCTTCCCATCGACTTACCACACACGTTGCCACGGCATTACCTGCTACAGAAGTAGCTGAACGACCCATATCCAGTATCTGATCGATACCTAGTAATAAGGCTAATCCTTCGCCAGGCAGATTGAATAACGACATAGTTCCTGCTATAATTACCAGCGATGCTCTGGGTACACCGGCAATACCTTTGGAAGTAACTAACAGAGTTAGCATCATGGTAATCTGCTGTGTCAACGTTAATGGCATGTGATATGCCTGGGCGATAAATGCTGTGGCAAAGGTCATATATAACATAGAGCCGTCCAGGTTAAATGAATAACCTAATGGCAACACAAAGCTGATGATACGAGGAGGACAGCCAAATTTCTCCAATGCCTCAATAGTTTGAGGCATGGAAGCTTCTGAACTGGCAGTACTAAACGAGAGTAGTAGTGCTTCCCGGATCACTCTCATCAATGGAAGGAATGGAACTTTGGCAATGACACAGATAACCCAAAGTACTATAAAAATGAAAAAGAATAAACCAAGGAAGAAACTAAAAATCAAATACGCATATCCCACAAAAATACCTAATCCCTCACGGGCTACAACAGCCGTAATAGCTCCAAACACACCAAAAGGAGCAAACTGCATTACATATCCTACAATCTTAAACATCACATGTGACACAGCATCCAGTGCCTTGATCAGAATTTTGCCTTTCTCTCCGATAGCTCCTACTGCAATTCCAAAAAAGATAGAGAAAACAACAATCTGAAGAATTTCATTGGTAGCCAGTGCTTCAGCAAAACTTTGGGGGAATACATGCTCCAGAAATCCCTGTAAGGTCAGCTTTTTTGCTTCAATACCTGTATCTGTTCCTTGTTCGGGTAATTTCAGATCCATCACTTCACCGGGCTTCATCACATTTACCACCAGCAGACCTACAATTAGTGACAGGATCGTAGCCAGATAAAAATAGCCCAGTGTTTTTGCACCAATTCGCCCTACCTGTGTGAAATCTCCTAGTTTAGCGATTCCTACTACCAGCATAGAGAAGACTAACGGTCCAATAATCATTTTGATCAGCCGGAGAAATACTTTGCTTAATAAGGCAAAGTTGGCTCCTGCCTCAGGTGAAAAAATATAGTTTTCGTGAATAAAATAACCCGTTACGATGCCCAGCACCATACCAATAACGATCCGCCACGTAATATTTAGTTTCATGAGTTAGTTAGGTTGTTTTAGTGTGTCAATGAAAGGGTCATACGTAGCCCATTCCTATAGTACAGTAGAGTAGTTGTTTTGCTGATTAATATATTCTTTCCAGTTCAGATCGTCAGGCAGTTGCTGGTTAGCAAACTCCAGATGGATAACCCGCCTGTTGCGGGAGGAAGTACTTTTAGAGGATGAATGTAACAAAAGTGGTTTCATAATCATAATCCCACCTTTTTTTACACAACATACATCTTCTTTTTGTTTCTTTGTCTGATGTAGTAACTGTTCTGAAGAAAGTACACCAGTTGTGTGTGAACCTGCAATTACCTTTAGTGCTCCATTGGTTTCATCACAATCATCCAGATGTAGCCGAATAGTATAGATATTTTCCAGCATCTGCACAGGAGGCTGTACATTGAATGCTTCGTGTTTGTTGATCCAGGGACTAAAACCAGCTATTTCTTTACGCTTATCTACAGATATCATCAGGTCCTGATGCCAGGCAACCATCCAGTTGGATAGAGGAGGCTTGTCAAAGAAGATAGATTTTATACAGAAATAATCTGGCCCAAACAATTGCTCAATTACCTGGCGCAGGGTATCTGTCCACAGTAGCGAATTAACATGAGGCACTTCATGCAGGAAGTTACGGATGGCAAACAAATCATCCGTTTTCCGGAAATTTGGCCCTTCACCTGTACTCGTTTCCAGATAGTTGATTAATTGTTCAACTTCCTGAGGCTGATAGATATCTTCTATCACCAAAAAACCGTCGTTAGTTAATTTTTCTTTATACGTTGATACCTGGGCCAAAAATGCATGCATAATGTAAAGGATATAGCCTGCAAGATAGGAAAACCTGCCCTTATCCAAAAATAGCATAGCCAGATTGGCTATTTCCCACCTTCTGAAAATACCAGATTACGGAAGTAACGACGATATTTGGCTTTACGTGACCAGAATTGCAGATACATTGCCGGAAACATAAGATAATCTGTGATAACTATTGGCGTTCGAAAGGTAACTTTATCCCGGATGAGACTTGACTGGCCTTTTCGCTCCACTCTGTGTTCATGATGCCAGTAGGAGAGAAAGAAAGGCAATTCTGTTCCTTCATCCACAAACACCATGCGCTCCTCATTTTTCTGAAAAGAAATAATCTTACTTTTCCAGACTTGCCTGAAGAGCAGAAAGTTTAGTTCCACATGTACTTCATTACCTGGCATGTTGCCATCATAACGTAACAATCGGGCAGGGGGGAAACTGGGCGAAACCTTTGTCAATAAACGCTGATCAAAGTTTCCAGCAACAGTTTCAAAATTGGCTTTGACCTCGGTAATAATCTCAAAATACATAAGCAACAGGATATATAACCTTTCAAAATAATTACTGACCTTTGTATGGTAAATATTCGGACCTTCGTTGTCTACATACAAACTCCCTCTTCTGATTTTTGTTATGATATTAACATTACTCTCAAATTAAAACCGTAGAGCCACTTTATTTTTTATCTAAAAAATCATGAGGAAACTAACCCTTGTTGTCTTATTTCTAAGTACGTTATATTGTGTACATGCACAGGTGCAGGACAGTGCCAGCGGTAGGCCAATTTTAAAGAAACGCACCAAACCAGAAGATTTCTGGAAAAAAACCTTTGTGGCCATCAATTTAACACCTTCACTGGGTAGTGGTTCATTTGGTGCCTATATATCACCTACTTTTGGCTATCATCCAAGCGAAAATAGTAGTGTAGCAGCCGGGCCACTCTATATGTTCAATTCTTTTAATAATGGTACGGGTAGTGGCCGAACTACAGCCAGTATTTGGGGAGCACGCGTCTGGGGGCAACATCGTATTTATCGTACATTCTTTGCGCATGCTGAATACGAAGTGATGAATGCAGTAAAAATGGTTGTGATGAATGGATTACAATATTACTATGTCAATCCGGATGGTTCTTTTTCTCATCAGACGATTGGCAACCCATTGATTGGTGCAGCCTTTGTAAATGAAGGGGATTCCGGTTCGCAAAGTTTTACTATCTTGTATAACCTGAATTATATCGAAACAGCCACCCCTTATACCAAGTTATTCAGTATTCCTATTGTACTTAGAGCTAGTATAAGCTTTAATCTGGGAGGAAACCGATAGAAAATTTCTGTATCAGGTACAGAAATGCAAGACAGCCTTCCTTATGGGAGGCTTTTTTGTTTGTTTTCCCTAGATTTAGCAGGTTTTTGATGCAAAAAGATACGATTCTCAGATTTAATACCCATTTTTGTAATTGGATTCTTCCCTTCCGGATTAACGACTAATTAACGATAAATGAATTCTTACGGTAAAGCTTTCCGAATTACAACATTTGGTGAATCACATGGAGCAGGAATTGGAGTGATTATTGACGGCTGCCCAGCCGGATTAACCATCGATACTGATTTCATTCAGCAGGAACTAAACCGACGCAAACCTGGTCAGAGTCGTATTACTACACAACGCCGCGAAAAAGACGAATTTCAGATATTGTCAGGTGTATTTGAAGGAAAAACGCAAGGAACACCTATTGCCATGGTGATCATGAACGAAGATCAGCGGAGCCATGATTACTCACACATTGCCGAGCAGTTTCGTCCCAGCCATGCTGACTATACCTATCAAGCTAAATATGGCACACGCGATTACAGAGGCGGCGGACGCAGTTCAGCCCGTGAAACAGCAGCCCGTGTAGCGGCTGGTGCTGTCGCCAAACTGCTTTTAG
>NZ_JASJOU010000005.1:300000-575942 GCF_030068605.1 Xanthocytophaga agilis | reverse complement strand
GTTCAATCGCTAAAGTAGAGTTTTATGTTGGATCTACGAAAGTTGGAGAGAAAACAAGTTCTCCTTATTCTTTCAGCTGGAATGCGGCTACGGCTGGAACCTATGCGCTAACAGCAAAAGCAACAGACAATAAAGGTGGAGTGACTACTTCCTCTGCAGTTAATGTAACAATTACAGCAGTTAATGAGAATCCCGTAGTTTCTATTTCCTCTCCTAGTGCCAATAATTCTTTGATGGTAGGAGAGGTTGTAAGTATTGCTGCTAATGCAAGTGATTCAGATGGCTCTATTGCAAAAGTAGAATTTTATACAGGCTCTACTAAAATAGGTGAAGCAACAACAGCGCCGTATACAATAGACTGGACTCCTTCTATAGCTGGAAGCTACGCGCTAACGGTAAAAGCTACAGACGATAATGGTGGAATTACAACCTCTTCCCCTGTGACTATTATTGTGAAAGCTGCACCTGTGAATCAACCTCCAGTGATTACCATTACAGCTCCTGCCAACAACCAAACTTTCACAGAAGGAGAATCCATTACAGTGACAGCTAATGCTACCGATACTGATGGACAGGTAATGAAAGTAGAGTTCTACGCTGGAACAACCAAGATTGGTGAATCTGCTAACTCTCCCTATACTATATCATGGGATAATGCAATGAGTGGTATGTATACATTAACGGCAAAAGCTACAGATGATAAAGGAAATGTAGCTATTTCTACACCTGTTGTTGTTACAGTTAAAACGACAGTGGTTGAACCTACGCCAAATCAAACTCCTGTAGTCACAATCTCTTCTCCCATATCTGATATTTCTCTGACAGAAGGTGAAAGTCTTAACCTTGTTGCTTCAGCAAGTGATAAAGATGGCAGCATTGCAAAAGTAGAATTTTATACAGACTCTACTAAAATAGGTGAAGCCATTTCTGTTCCTTATTCTATCAGTTGGACAAATATTGCAAAAGGTACCTATTCAGTTACAGCTAAGGCTATCGATAATGAAAACACTTCTGCGATATCACAGGCAATTACAGTTACTGTAGGTACTAAGCCAAACCAAATTCCTGTTATTTCTATTACAAGTCCTGCTACTGGTACAAGCCTTACAGAAGGAGCTACTCTTTCTATTACTACTAATGCGACTGATGGAGACGGGACAATTGCTAAGGTAGAATTTTATGCTAATGAAACTAAACTTGGAGAAGCTACCAATGCTCCCTGGAGTTTCAGTTGGGCTAATCTTTCTGCAGGGGCATATGCAATAACTGCTAAAGCCATAGATAATGTAGGAGGTAGTGCTACTTCTGCTGCAGTTAACCTCAATGTAGCTACAAAAGTTACAACTCCAAGACCTACTCCTAATGTAGTACCAGTAATATCTATTACTTCCCCATCAAATAACGCAAACTTTACGGAAGGAGGCACAGCACCTATCACAGCTACTGCAAGTGACAGTGATGGGTCGATTGCCAAAGTAGAATTCTATGTTAATAATAGTAAAATAGGTGAGACGACCTCTACCCCCTATACATTTAAATGGACAGGATTAGCTGTTGGTACCTATTCATTAACAGCCAAAGCTACCGATAATAGTGGTGCTACTACTACATCGACTCCTGTGGCTATTATTGTAAAAGCAACTCCTGTTAATCAAGTACCTGTAGTCTCAATTACATCACCTGCTAACAATACTTCTTTTATAGTTAGAAATGCTGTCTCTATTACAGCTTCAGCAAGTGATAAAGATGGCAGCATTGCTAAGGTAGAATTTTATGCTAATGAAACTAAACTTGGAGAAGCTACTTCTGCTCCTTATTTTATTAGTTGGATTCCTTCAGCAACAGGTTCTTATGCATTGACTGCAAAAGCTATTGATAACCAGAGTGGAGTTTCAACTTCCTCAGTTGTAAATGTAATAGTAACTGCTCCTGCTAATCAACTACCAAGTGTAACTCTGACCTCACCAGTTGCGAATTCTTCTTATCCGACAGGGAGTTCTATCAATCTGACAGCTACCGCTACAGATAGTGATGGAAGTATTGCCAAAGTGGAGTTTTATGTTGGATCTATGAAAGTTGGAGAGAAAACAAGTTCTCCTTATTCTTTCAGCTGGAATGCGGCTACAGCTGGAATATATACTATCACAACAAAAGCAATTGATAATGCAGGAGGAATAGCTACTTCTTCTCCTGTGAGTGTAACTATTACAGCTCCAAATCAGGCACCAACTATTGCAATTACTTCTCCTGTAATGAGTTCAACTTATATAGTAGGTAATGCCATTACTATCAATGCCAGTGTGTCAGATGCAGATGGAAAAGTAAGTAAAGTAGAATTTTATGCAGGCTCAACAAAGATTGGTGAAACAACAACGTCTCCTTATTTTATCAACTGGAGTCCCTCTGCTGCTGGAACCTATGCGCTAACAGCAAAGGCTACAGACGATAAAGGAGGAGTGACTACTTCTGCTGTTGTCTCAATTGTTATCAAGGCAGCTGCTGTGAATCAACCTCCAGTTGTAGCTATTACAAGTCCTGTTACTAATGCGTCTTTTATAAGTGGAAATACAGTAACTATTATTGCTAATGCAACCGATGGAGACGGAAGTATTGCTAAGGTGGAGTTTTACGCAGGTTCTACCAAAATAGGCGAATCAACAACGTCTCCTTATACAATCACATGGAATGCAGTTAGTTTAGGTACCTATTCATTAACAGCCAAAGCTACCGATAATAGTGGTGCTACTACTACATCGACTCCTATCGTTATTACGGTAAAGGCTGCTGTTGTAGAGACGCCTACGCCTTCTAATAATGCTCCAACTGTCCGAATTACCTCTCCAACTGCAAATAGTGTATATACAACAGGACAAAATATTACTATTACTGCAGATGCCAAAGATGTTGATGGAACTATTCAGAAAGTAGAGTTTTTTATAAATGACTCAAAAGTTACAGAAAAAAGTGCTGGTCCTTGGAGTATTAATACTACTTTAAAAGAAGGCTCGTATGTACTTACTGCCAAAGCCACAGATAATAAAGGTGCGGTAACTACTTCTACACCTGTAACAATTGTTATTAATGCCACTAGTAGTACGACGAATACCCTTCCAGCCGTATTGATTACCTCACCCGCTAATAACACAACTTTTACGGAAGGAGGCACAGCACCTATCACAGCTTCAGCAAGTGATAATGATGGAAGCATTGCTAAAGTAGAGTTTTATGCTAATAATATTAAAATAGGAGAAGCCACTTCTGCCCCCTATGCTTTTAACTGGAGCAGTTTGGTAATTGGTACTTACGCATTGACAGCCAAAGCAATTGATAATAGAGGTGGAATAGCTACTTCTTCCCCTGTGACCATTATTGTGAAAGCTGCACCTGTGAATCAACCTCCAGTGATTACCATTACAGCTCCTGCCAACAACCAAACTTTCACAGAAGGAGAATCCATTACAGTGACAGCTAATGCTACCGATACTGATGGACAGGTAATGAAGGTAGAGTTCTACGCTGGAACAACTAAGATTGGTGAAACAATGAGTGTTCCTTACTCTATTACCTGGAAAAATGTACAGAAAGGAACCTATGCTCTAACAGCTTTAGCATATGATGATAATGGAGCTTCTACCACCTCTGCTGTAGTTACAGTAGTTGTTAAAGAAAAAAATACACCTGGAGAGCCAGAACCTGAAACAGGATTCTATCGGGCTATTAATCTTAATGGACCTGGTTTGACTATTGATGGGCACGAATGGGGTGGCTCTGATGCTGCAAATTATACATACAGTGGTATATCTATGGAAAAAGCTTCTGTTGCTTTAATTCCTGCTACAGATGAGAATCGTACGTCAATGATTCATAGCTCTATTACAGGACGTAATGTGAATGTAGCACTTACCTCTGTACCTAATGCTACTTATGATGTTTATCTGTATGTGTGGGAGGAGAATGCTACGCAAACCTATAGTGTTTATTTGGAAGGTAAAGCTGTACAATCAAACTATATAAGTGGCAGTGCTGGTACATGGAAACGCCTTGGACCGTTCCGTGAAACTATTAAAGATAATACTATAAATGTAAAAACATCAGGAGGATATGCCAATGTATCTGGCATTGAAGTATGGACTGTGTCAGATGACAAAGCCGTTCCAACTATTTGCTCGGCAACAGGATATATTCTACGTGAAGAATGGGATAATGTAGCTGTGGATGTTGCTGAAATGATTCCTGCTTATAAGAAACCAGATAACAGCTCACAACTAACTCTTTTTGAAGCCCCAGCCAATGTAGCAGATAACTATCGCAGCCGGATCAGAGGATATATTTGCCCACCTGTAAGTGGCACATACACTTTCTGGATTGCTGGTGATGCTGAGGCCGAGCTTTGGTTAAGTTCAGACGAAAGTCCTGCTACCAAAACTCAGATTGCTTATGTAAGCGAGGCTACCAATCCAAGAGAGTGGGGTAAATCTGCTACTCAACGTTCTACTGCTATTACATTAGTTAAAGGCAAAAAATATTATATCGAAGCCATACACAAAGCTGGTGAAGGAAATGACAATCTGGCTGTAGGCTGGCAAATACCAGGAGGTATACAAGAACTACCAATAGCAGGTTCAAGATTATCCCCATATGTTCCAACAGATCTAGAGTTTGAAAGTCCAGCTATAACAGATTCAGGCTTGACTTTATTCCCGAATCCTGCTGATAGCGAAGTGAATGTGCGATTCAGTGTTAATGAAGATCAGGATGCAATAATAGCTCTAACCAATATGACAACTCAGCAGGTTATTCAAATCACACAATCTGTACAGGCTGGAGAAAATACAGTTCGGATTGATGTAGCTAATCTCGCAAAAGGAATGTATATTGTATATGTGAAAACCAAAGAAGGTCGTTTATCAAAGAAACTGGTAGTAACCCGATAAGATACTTTTGTGAAACCCCGTTTAGGAAGCCTGTTTATGCAATCTGCATAGCAGGCTTTTTTATTTTCTGATATTTTGGAAAATGATTCAAGTTAGACTATTTCCCCAATCTGACCGGAGTTCCAGTTGTTTATGTTTTTGACCATACTTCCAGTTACTAACGAAAGTGAACAGAGTTCGGATATTTCTGTGAAGTGACTGGTATTCGGATATTTTTTCAACCTGACCACATTTCCTGTCAAAACCAAAAGTGACCAGAACTATGGTCAAAATAAAAAATGATTCGATTTCTGTCCACTTTTTATTTTTATCAACAAACCTGTGTGGCTATTCCTCCTTATGGATTTGAACAGTATTTGAATAGTTGCGAAAGCTATGTTAAGCCCAAAATTGATTCTAATCTAGGTCAATTTTTGTAATAGCAGAAGATAAACTGAGGATATTAGAAGAAGACTCTAACTGAGTTCAGATTCTACCGATAACAGCTAAAATAATAGATAAATGCTATAGTAGAAAGGCTGCCAAAAAGTGTATTAAGTGAGATTTCTACCAGATTCTTCTCTGTATGATTACTATCTTTTGAGGATTCTTGCAGTCTATTGATGTTGGAGGAAGGAAGTAGTAATTTTAATAAACGAAATAAATTGTTAATCGATAAAATATCTGGCTATGAAACTGATCTTCACTTTGTTAGCTGCTTGTGTGATTATGTCTTGCGCATCTAACCGTCCTACAAAAGCAGGAGTCTACAAAAGCAATAGCATCCCTGAATTTGTAAAGCAGAAATAATTTCTGTTATTGAAATCAAATCTTACAATGGTTTGTGTTTTTGGAAGTGGAGTCTAAGTAGAGATAGTATGTAAGAAAGTAAATGATTTCATAATTTCTAAAAAGTAGGATCTTAAGGGATTGAGATTCTACTTTTTAGAAATTATCTCAGGGAGAATACCTTATAAACTTGTGAAATTAATGTGATATTTCTTTGCCATTATCATATTTCTTGCGGTTTACCAATTTACCCGATTCATCATAGTATTTCCAGGTACCATCTTTCTGGTCTGCTTTGTAGCGACCTTTTATTTTAACTTCGCCATTGGCATGATATTCCCGGTATGAACCGTCCCGGAAGCCATCTTTCATACTCACCTCTAATTTCTTCTTTCCATCCGGATAATTTTCTGTATATTTTTCCGTATTTAAGTCCTCAATATAAATATCTTCTTCCTCATCCTCTACCTGTGTAGAATCTGATACAATCAGAGTAGAATCTGTAGAAGCTACCAATACAGGTTCCTGTACCTCTGATGGTTCCTGATAACGAACAATAAAGCGTGTATCAAATAAAGTCTCCTCACCTGTTAACTGGAAGCCAACTTCAGGAAAAGCTACAATATATTTTTTGTTCTTTTCTGCATCTTTCCATGTCTCTGCTGATACAAAGCCTTTCAGGTTGTTGTGCAATACTGGCGTTTGAATATAAATAAATATATTGGAAGAGCTCTCGAACTTATCTGCAAACGTTTTGTAGGCTTCCTGTTGGGAAAGTGTTTGTTTCGCTTCGTAATCGTCAATAAAGCTTTTGATCGTTTGGGGATGATTACTGAATACAACATAATCATCTATGAACGTAAAATATGGTTTATCCAGCTTCTGAAATAGTTTACCCAGAATAGGTTTGAAGAATCCTTTTACTGCCATGTAGTGGATAGGATATCCCTTATAATCTACTTCCCGGATTTTCACAGGTGTTCGTTTCCGAATCTGTTTGCCAATAAATTCCATTTGCCGTTTGGCTTCATCAATGTCGTCTGCCTGTATTACTGCGGCAAATTCGTTAGCTCTTCCAAGACCCTGAGGCTGCATTTGTACAAAGCATACCTCCTCTCCCATCCAGTTGATAAAATTTTCTTTGAGACTAATTTTCAGGAAACCTTCTACTTTGTTTACGCTGCTTTGATATTCTTTGTATTCTGCTTCACTGTTTTCCTGCATTACTTTTTCAAAGCGATTGTGAAACTCTGCAAAGTTCTTCACAGCTATACTCACATAAAAAGCAGTTCTTTGAGGTATAACCTCCTGTGCTGCCAGTTTTCCACGACCTGATTCGAGCATAGCCTTCATATAAGAGCTAACAGAATCATTGATATTGGTAGCTCCCTTCATAGAGATCCATTCATCACTGTCCATATCAATAGTAGTAGCAGTGTAGGCAAGCATTTTACTGAGGCTATTCACATATTCGTTAGGCTCAGATAGATAACAGCGCATATAGTCATCCAGATAGGCATATTGCATATACATCTTAAACATTCCATCATCATCTATCTGTTTGTCGATTTCAACAAAGCGAATATCCCGGCCAATAACAGGCTCTTCACGTTGATCAATAGACGCTTCTACAAGACTGTTAGTATAAGAACATACCAGCAGGTTAGAGATAAATGCCAGATAGAGTGTTTGTCTGCTTTGTTTATCATACAGTTCAGTAATGGTAATACCATTGTACTGACGTTGTGACACTCTGTAACCAGCCTGACCGTTGAGGTTCGTAAGGTAATCCTGTAGAAATTTGAGCTTGCCTGCCTTTTCCAGATCCACAATAAAAAGGAAGTCGTATTCAGTCTTTTTGTAATTATGGGCAGATATTAAGACATGTCTGGAGCCAAACTGATCAAATAACTCTTTGTTATCATTGATCATTGAATCAAGCGCATTTGCTCCAGATGTTAACTCTCCAAAATAGGATTGAGTTTGCAGAAACTTCCACGCTTTACTACTACTCACTTTCTGCCAGCTTTTAATGGGTTCACTGGTTTCAATAATATAGATAGCGTTTTTAGGGACAAGATAAATAGCCTGGAAGTTCTCAGGCGGTGAAAGATAATATTGGTAAGCAGCAAAAAGCCCTCCCCCTGTAAGGATAATGAGGAAGAGCCAGAGAAGTTTTTTCATACAGAATCAGACAATGGGTTTCAGGGTTGTTAGATGAAGATCAGAGATGATTTTTCAGCGAAAGTTAATACAAAAAAGAACCAGAAAATAGCCAGAGACTGCATAAAAAATGGCAGATAAACTCTATTTATAACGTATAGAGGATTTTGTCTGCCATTTTAAAATAAAGAATCTTCCTATGAGATGAGTTTTTGTCGGAGATGGAACTCCAATCCTTCATTAATTTTGGTGAGTTTTTCTATTACCTCTTTGTCTTTTTGTTGTTTCTGATAGTATTCATATGCTTTGATAATGATTGTCTTCAGATTGTCTGCATCCCAGGGTTTGGTAGCAAAATAGAAGATATGGCCTTGATTAACAGCTTCTACAACAGAAGATAGTTCGGTATAGCCAGTAAGAAGTATACGAACCGGATCAGGAAAAGTATCTACAATAGATGATAGAAATTCTATTCCGGTTATTTCGGGCATCCGTTGGTCTGTAATTAGTATGTGGATGGTATCTTCTTTTAAAATTTCCAGACCTTCTGTTGCCGAAGGAGCTGTAATAATATGAAAATCGTTCTGAAAGGTAGCCTCAAATAAACTACGGTTATGGGGTTCATCCTCAATGTATAAGACACGAATGGCTGCATGTTCTGTATTCATAATTGTGAGTTGTTTGAATATAGAAGATAAAAAAATAATAAGTAAAAGTGGATGGTTGTAGTATAATTTTTCTAATTTTTGAGGGTAAAGCTGATAATTTTATTATTTTCAATGCTATTTTCAGAAAAAGGATTAATTCCATACTTTTTATAAGAGCAGACTTCCACCTTACAACTTTAATCACCGTCTTATGCATGAACTTTTACAGAGCAGACTTTCCGAAAATATCGCTCAGAAACAGGTATTCCAACCTCAATTTTTTTATTTGTCAAATGTTGAGGATAAACTGCAATTAAAAAAACTTTTAGTAGAAAACCCGCATATCAGTGTTTTTGATGAGTTGAAAAATCAATTGGAAGAACTCATCAAATCACTGAATCCTACTACGATATTCACAAAAGAAACGTTACATGAAGCTGTTAATACACATCTAGGTACTATAGATAGTTACTCCTATGGTGTGTGGGTATATTATCCGTGGTCTGCAAGGCTCGTTCATATAGTTGATAAAGAGGAGTTTATTTTTTTGAGAACAAGCCGCAATCATTATAAGATTACTCCAGAAGAACAAAAATTTCTTTCTACCAGAAAAATAGGTGTTGTTGGATTATCTGTTGGACAGTCCGTCTCAGTGACTATGGCTATGGAGCGTTTGTTTGGCGAAATACGCCTTGCCGATTTTGATCTGCTGGAACTTACCAACCTCAATCGTATTCGCACAGGTATTCATAATCTGGGATTGCCCAAAGTCATTTCCGTAGCACGCGAAATTATGGAAATAGATCCTTTTCTGAATGTAATCTGCTATACAGATGGATTGACAGAAGAGAATATGGATGATTTTTTTACAAAGGGAGGCAACCTTGATCTATTGGTTGAGGAATGTGATGGAATTGATATAAAGATCTTATGCAGATATAAAGCAAGGGAATTAGGTATTCCTATTGTAATGGAAGCCAGTGATCGCGGATTGCTGGATGTGGAAAGATTTGATCTTGAACCCAATCGTCCTATTTTACATGGGTTAATAGATCATCTGGATCCTCAGAAAGCGAAGACATTGAAGACAAGTGAAGAGAAGTTACCCTATATGTTGCCAATTGTAGGGTTTGAAACCCTTTCAACACGTCTTAAGGCATCAGCGCTGGAAGTAGGACAAAGCATTACTACATGGCCTCAACTGGCTTCTGCTGTTACTTTTGGTGGTGGCCTTACTGCAGATGTTTCCCGCCGGATATTACTGGATGAATATCAGGAATCAGGAAGGTATTATGTAGATCTGGAAGAGTTGGTTGGAAATACTACTGAACCTAAGACTGAAAACAAATGGGTTATTCCTATTGCTCCTCTTTCCTCGGAAGAAATGATTCGTCTGGCAGATACAATTGCATTAAAACCTGCTGATCTGCAATTAAGTGAATCTATGATTCAGGAGCTACTTACTGCTGCCAATTTGGCTCCCTCTTCTGGAAACAATCAACCATGGAAATGGTTATACAGAAACAATCGCTTATTTTTATTTCTGGAACAATCCCGGTCATACTCATTCTGGGATGTTGACAATGTGTTTGCTTATGTAGGCCTGGGTGCAGCATTGGAAAACCTGATTCTGAAAACAAGGCAAAAGGGATATGATATTCAACTCTCTCACTTTCCAAAGAAACAAAATTCAACTCTTGTTGCCGTTATCTCTTTTATAGCAAGGGATGCTATCTCTTCAGAACCCTCTACCCCACTGGATGGATTTTTAGCAGAGCATATTACTACCCGGGTCACCAACCGCAACAATAGCTCTCGGACAGTTTTATCACAGGAAAAATTTTCTGAATTACAAAATGCATTGCAAAATAACGCAGAGAGTTCACTCCATATCCTGAGTCAGGAAAAAGAATTAACAGAAGCTGCCAATATCATCACAGCTTGTGAAAGACTACGTTTTTTACATCCGGAAGGACATCGGGAATTTTTCCAGCATGAACTTCGTTGGCCTGATGCTGAGGGAAAGGTATTTGAAGACGGATTGGACTTAAGAACGTTTGATCTTTCTTCATCTGATATTCTTGGCCTTCGGCTTGCAAAAAGCCCTGAAGTAATTGCAATGTTACGCAATTGGCAGAAAGGAAAGGGATTAGAACGATTTAGTAAAAAACTAATCCTTAATTCATCTGCTATTGGGTTGGTTTCTGTGAGAGGAAACGATAATACAAGTTTGTTACATGGAGGGCAGGCTATTCAACGTATTTGGTTAATGGCAAACGCAATGGGTCTGGCTGTACAACCTGTAATGGCACCACTCTATCTATTTAACTATTATCATCATAACGCACTTATGTTGCCAGAGTTCATGAGAAATGAACTTAGTGCCCTCTATCCGAAATTTAATCAGCTATTTGCCATAAAAGATTCTCAAAGACCTGTATTCCTTTTTAGATTGGCGATTGCAAATTCCCCAAAAGTACGATCACTACGGTTGCCTATTGAGAAAACTGTAGTGTGGGCTAACTCGCCAAAAGAAGTAATAGTGGGTCATAAATAAAAAGACAATACCTCCTTCCTATGTGTTTTCAGATACAGAAGGAGGTATTATTTATTCATTGAGCAGAGATAAAATACTGAGCACTATGTTGAAAATCAGGGCTTTTCGAGCAGTTGATGATGAAGTTGCTTGTCTGGGATTTATGGAAGGACATGCACGTGTTCTGGCTGATTATGGTATCACCAGTATTTCTTCCAATAACTCAGAATGGAAGGATAGCGCCTCTGTATATGTAATTGTAGCTGAAAAAGAAGACGGTACTATAGTGGGTGGTGGTAGGTTACACTTAACAGATGGAATAGATTTGCTTCCAGTAGAGAAAGCCATTGGAGATCAGGATGTGAGATTGAAAGATATATTATATTCTTATCCATTGGGTGAGACAGGAGAGTTATGTGGTCTTTGGAATGCAAGACAAATAGCAGGTTCTGGTTTGAGTATACTTCTGGTAAGATCTTTAATTGCTATTACCAGTCAGATAGGTTTAAGGTCACTTTTTACTTTCTGCTCGGAATATACTATAGAGCTGGGCCGCCGGGTAGGATTTCAACTGGAAAGTGGTGTAGGTGATAATGGTGCTTTTATTTATCCAGGCATCAATTACCTGGGTAGGGTATTTCGTATTCCGGATATATATACTATTGAAACAGCTACTGAATATGACAGAGCCCGTATTCTGGAGTTGCGTATGAGACCTGACCAAACCTGTCTGGAACAAGGTTCTAAGGGTGAAGTTCAGATATACTATGATCTTCTAATATCGGGTATAGTGGAAGTTAATAAGTCAGATGCCTTACTGAATTAGTAGATCTGTAGCAAAAAAACAAACAACTTATTTAAAATACTACTATTTTATTCTAAAACCTTACACACAGTTATTGGGATACTAATTTACCTAAAAGCCATCTTTAGTATCTAATCACTATCTTTTCATTTAAGAAATATCCGACTCATATCTTAATGATAAAAAAGGTCTTAAATGAAAAAGAATTTTTACGGTTTATGGTATCTGCTAATAGGAATAATCTTGTTTTTTGCTCATGATGGATATGGACAAAGCCAAGTATTTACCTATACAGATGAGACTACATTGCAGCCTTTGTGGGATGGACTATCCATATTGGAAGATCCTTCCGGAAAGATTTCTGCTAAGGAAGTTCTATCCTATCCAGATCAGAAATTTACCCATACTACTGGTTCAGTTCCGAACCTGGGAATATCACATTCTACATTCTGGATTAAGTTTCAACTCACAAATCATACAGAACGGGATCATTTAGTGATAAAACTGGCACAACCTAATATAGAGGATGTTACTTTTTATTCTATCCTTTCAGAGGGTAAAATGTCTGTTGAAGAGACAGGAATCTTATACCCTATCCGCAATCGTCTGATCAAGAATCAACATTTTCTTTTTAATGTAGAAATTCCCAAAGGAAAAACCGGTACTTTTTTACTGGCTTTAAAATCCAATGGTCAGCTGGAAGTTCCTTTATGGGTAGGATCAACACAGGCTATTTCTGATGTAAGCAGTAAGGAAGATATATACATAAGTCTGTATGTTGGATTGCTGCTAGCTATGTTCTTTTACAATGGATTTTTATTTCTGGCCATCAGGGGACGCAGTTATTTACTTTATATTTTGAATATTTTTGTTGTAGGTCTTACACAAGCAACATTTCAGGGCTATACGTATCGGTTTCTCTGGTCAGATATGCCGTGGATATCTACTCATGCCATTGTGATTTTGAGTGCTTTAGCTGGAATTATAGGTACTGTTTTTGGATCCCATTTTTTGAGAGCGTCTAAGTTTACACCAAACCTGAATAAAGGGTTTATAATACCATTGGCTGTATACATGCTAATTATTGTTTTGTCTGCATTTGACTTTCTGATTGAAAGCTATATTCTTCTTCAGTTTAATGCATTTGTCGCAGCCTCTTATATTTTATTTGTCGCCTATCGTATATACCATAAAAAGAGCCGGACAGCAGGTTTCTTTTTGCTTGCATGGTCTATATTCCTGATTGGAGTATGTATTTTTGTACTAAAAGATTTTGGAGTGATTCCGTTTAATAATTTTACCAATAACATCATGCTTATTGGATCTGCTGTTGAAATGATTCTTCTCTCATTTGCCCTGGCTGACCGGATTAATAAACTGAAGAAGGAAAAAGAAAGATCTCAAAAGAAGATGATGGAGGTATTGCTAACAAATGAGAAACTGATTCAGGAAGAGAATTTGAGACTGGAAGCAAAAGTACGTGAACGAACTCAGGAACTCGAAG
The DNA here is from genome assembly GCF_030068605.1 of Xanthocytophaga agilis. Classification (NCBI taxonomy): domain Bacteria; kingdom Pseudomonadati; phylum Bacteroidota; class Cytophagia; order Cytophagales; family Rhodocytophagaceae; genus Xanthocytophaga; species Xanthocytophaga agilis. The sequence goes on along the minus strand of NZ_JASJOU010000005.1, from coordinate 562,585 downwards.
AATCTACAGAAGAACTACAAGCCACACTGACTAATCTGAGAAATACTCAGGCTCAACTATTTCAGTCAGAAAAAATGGCATCTTTGGGGCAGCTTACTGCGGGAATTGCCCATGAAATTAATAATCCAATCAACTTTGTAAGTGCAAGTGTAAAGCCTCTACGCCGTGATGTGAGTTATCTATGGATGCTTTTGGATAAATATGAAAGCTCTTTGAAATCCATGGAGAATGAGCTGGAAAAGATGGAAATAGAGGCAATGAAGAAACGATTAGATGTAGATTATTTACGTGAAGAAATAGAATTACTGCTGAAAGGTGTAGAAGAAGGTGCATCCCGTACTGCTTCTATTGTTCTTGGCTTGCGTAACTTTTCCCGTCTGGATGATGAAGATCGTCGTTATGTAAATATCCATGAAGGACTAGATGCTACTCTCCTACTTTTGAGCCATTCATTGAAAGAAAATATTCATGTACAAAAAGACTATACAGAGCTTCCTGAAATTGAGTGTTATCCAGGCAAGTTAAACCAAGTGTTCATGAATGTGTTGACTAATGCTGTTCAGGCTATTAAAGCGCTTAATAGTGTTACCAAAATGGGAGTGTTAACAATAAAAACATGGAAAAAAGATAACATGGTTTGTATTAGTATTGCAGATAATGGCGTTGGTATGTCTGAGAGTGTAATGAATAAGATATTTGAACCATTTTTTTCGACAAAAGGCGTTGGAGAAGGAACCGGACTGGGATTGTCTATAGCTTTTGGCATTATTGAGGCGCACAAAGGAACTATTGAGGTTAAGTCTACAGAGGGAATCGGAACGGAATTTATTGTTTGTATTCCTGTCACAATAGCTCAGGAACTAGCAATAGTTGCCTGATGAAGAATAAAGACTAATTTTGTTTTTGATTGATAAAAAATAATAAGCTTTTTTAGATAGAAAACTCAACAAACACCTTAACTACTTTAGAATTTACCTAGTAAAATGGATAAAGAAAAAATCCGGATACTATATGTTGATGATGAATTGAATAACCTGAATATGTTCAGAGCGAGCTTTCGTCTGGATTATGATATTGTTACTTCTCTTTCAGGCAAAGACGCACTGGAACAAACCAGAAAGTCTTCATTTCATGTTGTGATTGCAGATCAACGAATGCCGGAGATGAGTGGTGTCGAATTTTTTGAGAAACTATTGGAAGAAGACCCTGAGCCTGTACGAATACTTCTCACTGGTTATACAAACATAGAATCAGTTATTGACGCCATTAACAGGGGACAGGTATTCAGGTATATTAAAAAACCTTGGGAAGAAGATGATCTTCGATTAACTATTGAGAACGCATACGAGATATACTATACACGACAGGCACTTAAACGGAAAAATGAAGAATTAGCCAAAATGAATGCCGATCTGATGCGGGCTAATGAAGAACTGAATAGGTTTGTATATAGTGCTTCACATGATCTCAAAGCTCCGCTAGCATCTATTATGGGTATTGTGCAGGTGGCACGTATGGAAGGTGAAGAACATGAAGCTGCCCATTATCTCTCTCTTATCGAACGGAGTGTAAAGCAACTGGAAACATTCATTCAGAACATCATTGATTATTATAAAAACATTCGGTATCAGGAAAATTTGGTAGAAATAAACTTTGACAGCCTGATTCAGGAAACAATAGACTCATTTCAGTATTATCAGAATATCTCAGAAATTGACTTTGATATCTCTGTACAACAATCTACTACCTTTATTAATGATGATTTTCGTATGAGAGTCATCTTCAATAATTTGGTATCCAATGCGATAAAGTATCAGAAAAAGAAAACTACTGATAAAAAAATCAATATTCATGTCAGAACTGCAGATGGAATTGCTGTAATTCATATTCGGGATAATGGGATTGGAATACCAGACGAATACATAAAAGATATTTACAAAATGTTTTTTCGGGCAACAGAAGTGAGTGCAGGTTCGGGGATGGGTTTATATATTGTAAAAGAAGCCATTGAGAAAATGCATGGGCAAATCAGTGTGGCATCAAAAGAAGGTGAAGGAACTGCATTTACGGTAGTACTTCCCAATAGAAATTAAATCTAACAAAGCTTTTTTGAGATATTATTTTACAGAAACAGCATATTCTGTATTTTGGGTGATGTAAAGACTTACATCACCTTTTTATTTATTTCCTTGAAAAACCGAGTTTCAGCTTTCCCAACCATTTATCTTCTGGTTTGTATCATTATTCTGTCTGTAGGATGTCGTTCGCAACAGATAGGACGTACTTTTCGCCAATCGGATGTATTCAGTAAGCATTTCACTGGATTTATGTTATATAATCCTGAAAAGCAGAAGATCGTCTATGAACAAAACAGTGACAAATATTTTACTCCTGCATCTAATACCAAATTATTTACATTTTATACCTCTCTGAAAATACTGGGTGACTCAATTCCTGGTTTGAAGTATGGAGTAAGTCATGATTCTTTATTTTTCTGGGGAACAGGAGATCCATCTTTACTTCATCCGGATCTGATTACATTACCAGGAAGAACTAAACAAAGTCGTGTATATGAATTCTTACGGAGTCGACCTGAAAAACTGTTTTATGTAGCAACTCCGGTTAAAGTTACAGGTTTTGGCCCCGGCTGGGGATGGGATGATTACAATGACTATTATTCTGCAGAAAGAGCCCCTATGCCTATATATGGCAATATTGTGCGGTTAAAGGCTACATCTGTTGACTGGTCTGCACAGCCTGCTTTTTTTAAAAGCTACTTTGTAGAGAAACCTTTATTACAGAGATTATTGCCTCCTTCAAGCTACGTTTTTCAGCGAGATCCGGTGAGTAACCTGTTTACATTTGATCCTTCCCTGTTTCAAAAGGAAATTGTACATGATATGCCTTTCCACTATTCAGAACAACTCCTGACAGAAATACTATCTGACACACTACATAAGGCTGTAAACTTAATAAATCGCAAACCAGTTAAAGCAGGACAAACCTTATATAGTGTACGTGCAGATTCTTTGTATAAGAAACTTATGCAGGAGAGTGATAACTTTATTGCTGAGCAACTATTATTGATTTGTGCCTCTCAGTTTTCAGATACCCTATCTTCAGACAGTATTATTGCTTATTCGACACATAAGCTTCTGAATGATTTGCCAGATGCTCCTGTATGGGTAGATGGTTCGGGACTTTCTCGTTACAATTTGTTTACTCCTCGGTCGATTGTGCGATTGTTGCAGAAAATCCAGGCTACCATACCTCAGGATCGGCTTTTTAGCATTCTACCTGCTGGAGGACAATCGGGTACAATCAAAAACTTTTACAAGGGTGATACTCCCTATGTGTTTGCCAAAACAGGTAGTCTAGGCAATGTACATTGTTTGAGTGGTTATATTGTAACTAAAAAGCGTAAAATACTTTTATTCAGCTTTATGCATAATAACTATACGGGATCTTCTACTCCTATCAAAGAAGAGATGGAGAAAGTACTCAAACTGGCACGGGATAAGTATTGATATTGTATTGTTTGTAATATGTTTCAACCTTATGAGGAAATACTGAAACGCAAGCCTGATTTTAGAGTCACCTATCAATTTTATAGCCCTGAAGAAGGTGGAAGATTGCGTTTGCCTATACAGGGACTACGTTTTAACTTCTGGTATGAAAGCGAGTTGCATACTGAACCTAGCATCTTTATGATCTGGCCTGAATTTGAGGATCGTAATCAGAAGGTGATTTTAGAAGGTGAAGTATACAAGGAAGGCATAGCCCGTATGTGGATCATTAATCCAGTAACTATACCTTACCATAAAGAACGATTACAGGTAGGTAGCCATGGTTATTTTATGGAAGGTAGACGTCGAGTAGCTGAGTGTGATGTTATTGAACTTATAGGGTTAAAAGAATAAAACTGGAATTCATTACCATGAATGTATTTCTTACGGCTGAATGGAAGCACCTGATTAATCTGACCTATGAGGTTGAGCCATCTTTACTGGAAGAATATCTACCGAAAGGCATAGAGATAGATACTGCTTTAAATGGAAAAGCACATGTAAGTCTGGTTGCCTTTGATTTTTTGAATACACGAGTCAAAGGAATATCTATACCGTTTCATGTAAATTTTCCTGAAATCAACCTTCGTTTTTATGTACGATACAAAGGCCATGTAGGAGTTGTATTTATTCGGGAGTTTGTTCCAAAACATTGTATTGCATTGGTAGCAAACCGGATCTACAATGAGCCCTATCTGGCTACACCTATGACTTCATCTTTACAAACCGCTAATGATGGAGTGGTATCCCATCATCGATTTAAGTATAAAGGACAAATATTTGATATTCAAGCAACGGGAACCAACTCACTTTTTACACCAGAAGAGACAACCATGGAACATTACTTTAAAGAACATACCTGGGGCTTTGGTACGGCTCATTCTGGAAAAACTATGTGTTATAAGGTAGAACACCCGGTTTGGCGTATTTATCCCTTTAAAAGCTTTGAATTAAGAATAGAATTTGGAAAGCTTTATGGAAAAAAATGGGAGTTTCTTGAGCATACTCAACCAACTTATAAAGTATTTGCAGAAGGATCTGCTGTGAAGGTATTTGGTGCTCTTACACTGACTGAGTTTGATAAGTTATATCCTCAGTCAGTGTAGATGCGAATTATTTTTAAAGATCTTGACAGATCTCAACAAAGGATTTTATCATAGCTCTTGTTTCTGCTGGTTTTTCAAACATACCCATATGAGCAGTATCGGAAAGTGCCTGGACAATAGAGTGATTTGGAAGATAAAATTGCTCCCTGGCTGATTCAAAGACAATCGCATTGTCATTTTTACCAGCAATAAATAATACAGGATAGTTGGAGTTACGCAATACATGGGTTCGGTCTGGGCGATCTCTCATTGCCAAGGTGGCGGCAATAGCTGTCGGAGCAGGTGTATGGCTGGTTAGTTTGTAGACAGCCGTAATAGTTTCCTGTAATTCTGTCTGTCTTTCCTTATAAAATAATCCGGGAATAAAGTTTTCAAGAAATTCCGGCATCCCATTCTGTTTGATTGCTTCGGCTGTTTTATTACGTCCCTGTTTCCTTTCTTCTGTATCCGAATAGGCAGTTGAATGAAACAAACCCAGACCAGTTATAGATTCCGGATACTTTTCTGCCAATGCAAGGGCAACATATCCTCCCAGTGAATGAGCAATGATAATACTTTTAGGTACAGATAATTCCTGTAATAGCAGATGCACTTCCTCTGCCATAACATCAACGCTCTGATAGTTTGTATTAGAGGTACTTTTTCCAAAACCGGGCAGGTCAACTACAATGCTCTGGAAATTGTTTCCAAGTGGAGCTAGAAATTCCTGCCAGATTTCCTTGCTTTCGCAGAATCCATGCAGAAATACTACAGGTGTTCCCTGACCGTAAATAGAATAACTGAGGCTTGCCATAGAGATAGAAAAATGATATATAAACAAAAACTCTCACAGTGAATCTGTGGGAGTATATTATATAAAAATAGTATTCCAGCAAAGTAGATTATCAGATTTTTAGCTCCAGCGCAATCATGGCTTTTACAGCTTTGGCTATGCCTTCCGGATCAAAGCCACATTCCCGATGGAGTTCTATCTGTTCTCCATGTTCTACTACTCTGTCTGGTATACCCAGACGTTTCAATTGGGCATGGTAATCATGGTCTGCCATAAACTCCAGTACTGCACTGCCAAATCCGCCCATCAGGCAACCATCTTCTACTGTAATTACCTTGCTATAGTTTGAGAAAATCTCATGTAACATAACCTTATCCAGTGGCTTGGCAAAACGCATGTCATAATGAGCAGGTTTAATTCCTTCCTCTACCAATAACTCAGTTGCTTTGGTTACATAATTTCCGATGTGTCCAATAGTTACTATAGCAACTTCTTCTCCATCCTGTATTTTACGGCCCTTCCCAATTTCCATTTTCTCGAAAGGAGTTTTCCAATCAGCCATAACACCTTCACCTCTTGGATAACGGATCGTTATAGAAGACTTATGATTTTTGAAGTCAGGAAGTTGTACTGTATACATGATATTACGCAACTCCTGTTCATTCATAGGAGAGAATACAATCATGTTCGGAATACAACGCATGTAAGCAATATCGTATGCTCCATGATGGGTAGGTCCATCAGCACCTGCAAATCCGGCACGATCAAGACAGAAAATAACAGGAAGCTCCTGAATAGCTGCATCATGGATTACCTGATCGTATGCTCTCTGCATAAAGGAAGAATAAATGTTGCAGAAAGGTATCAGACCCTGAGTGGCTAAACCAGCAGAAAAAGTTACTGCATGCTGTTCTGCAATACCAACATCAATAGCACGATGAGGCATTGCCTTCATCATAATATTCAGAGATGAACCAGAAGGCATGGCAGGTGTAATACCATAGATCTTATCATTCTGCTCTGCCAGTTCAAGTATAGTATTACCAAATACATCCTGATATTTAGGTGGTTGTGGTTTATCGTATACTTTTTTACGGATCTCTCCTGTTACCTTATCAAACAGACCTGGAGCATGCCATTTGGTTTGTTCTTTTTCTGCAGGAGCATATCCTTTCCCTTTTACAGTAACGCAGTGAAGTATCTTCGGACCAGGTATATCCCGTAAGTCCTGCATTACACTTACCAGATGATCTATATCATGTCCGTCAATAGGACCAAAGTAACGCAGATTCAGAGATTCGAAGAGATTGCTTTGTTGTAATAAGGCTGCTTTGATTGCATTCTCAATCTTGGAAACAATTTCCTGGGCGTTCTTACCAAATTTGCTGATCTTGCCTAAGGTATTCCATACTTCGTCTTTCGCTTTGTTGTATAGGCGGGAAGTTGTAATATCTGTCAGATAGTCTTTGAGTGCCCCTACATTGGGATCAATAGCCATACAGTTGTCATTGAGTACAATCAAAAGATTAGTATCAGAGACACCTGCATGATTCATTGCTTCAAAAGCCATTCCGGCTGTCATAGAACCATCTCCAATGATAGCGACATGCTGGCGATCTTTCTCATTTTTATAAGCTGATGCTACTGCCATTCCTAATGCCGCAGATATGGAAGTAGATGAATGACCTACACCAAAGGTATCATAGGGACTTTCTTTACGTTTTGGAAAACCTGATATCCCACCATACATTCGGTTTGTATGAAATACTTTGCGTCTGCCAGTTAATATTTTATGTCCATAGGCCTGATGTCCAACATCCCATACCAACTGATCATAAGGTGTATTAAAAACATAGTGAAGAGCCACTGTCAGTTCGACTACTCCGAGACTGGCTCCGAAATGTCCACCGTAAACAGAAACTGTATCAATAATGTATTGACGTAATTCAGTACATACCTGATAAAGTTCAGAAGGGTCTAATTTGCGCAAATCATCCGGTGTTTCGATTTGAGCTAGTAGTTTACCGGGTTGTATTAACATTTCAGAAAGAAGGATAAATGTTGTTGATGATCGGCCAAGCGTAGAACAATAAATCTTTTACAAAACAATAACCTCTTTAGTAATAACTGGTAAAGGTAACTAAATGTTTCAGAACGATAAAAGATTTACAACTAACCCAAATAAAATCTTCGTTAAAGAGTATAAAATCTTCGACAAAGTAATTGAATGCCAACGATTACAAACTTCAATGCTATATAAATAAAATAGTCTTTTATTCTAAACCATAAAATTTAGCAGCTGTCACACCTAGTATCTGATTTTGCTCGTGTTGAGAGAGTGTCTGTATGTAGTCAGTAACGAGCTGTGCTACCTTCTCATATGGAGAGGCTACCAAACATACTGGCCAGTCAGAGCCTATCATCAGGCGCTGTGGGGTAAATGCCTCAAGTACTGTATCAAGATACTTACGAAAGTCCTGAGGAGTCCAGATTTGCCAGTTGGCTTCGGTTACCATACCAGATAGCTTACAATAAACATTAGAATGAGATCCTAATTGTAGGATGTTCTTGCGCCAGTTATCAAAGCCTTGTCCGTTTTTAATATCTGGTTTGGCAATATGGTCAAGTACCATAGGTTGATCGGAAAACTTCTCAACAAATCGAATCGCCATGGGCAATTGATGGTGATAGATCAGAATATCATAGGTGAGACTATGTTGAGCCAGTTGTTGTATACCCTTCATAAATGCAGGACGTAACATAAACTCAGGATCACTTTCTCCCTGCACAACATGCCTGACACCTACAAACTTAGATTGAGAAGCGAATTCGGAAAGTGAGTCTGATACAGTATCAGACTGAAGATTTACCCAACCTACTACTCCTTTGATGAAGGAGTAGTCTTCCGCAAGACCTAGTAAAAAATAATTTTCATCCAGTGTCTGTGAGGCTTGTACTGCTACACAGCCATCAAATTGCAGCTTTTGTAGTTCTGGTTGCAGGTCTTCAGGCAGGAAGTTGCGTCGGATGGTGGCCATATCATCACTGATCCAGCTAAATTCTTCAGGAGTATATAACCAGAAATGCTGATGTGCGTCAATTTTCATCGTGTCTAACTTATAACTATTGGGAGTGTACTGAACATACAACTCCCAATAATACATAAATTATTGATTCTTGTATACTACTCCTTCTTTCATTACAAAGGTTACGTTTTGTAATGTCTTAATATTTTGAAGCGGATTCTCATTAGTTGCTACAATATCTGCAAACTTACCAGTTTCTAAAGAGCCAAGCTGATCTTTCATTCCCAGGATTTCTGCAGGAATGATAGTCGCACATTTAATAGCCTGTATAGCTGGCATACCTGCTTCTACCATATATTCAAACTCCTTGGCATTTTTGCCGTGTAGAAATACACCTGCATCAGTACCAAAGGCAATTTTTACTCCTGCCTTATAGGCTTTGGCAAAAGTTGCCTGAATTTGTTTTCCTGTTTCTATGGCTTTGGGTATGACCAGCGGATGATAATATCCCGGAACCTTTGCTGAATCTGCTACAGTTTTTCCGGCAATAATAGTAGGTACATAATAGGTACCATACTTTTTGAACAGTTCAATGGTTTCATCATCCATAAATGTGCCATGTTCTATGGTTGTAATACCAGCTTTGATAGCTCTCTTCATTCCTTCTGCTCCGTGTGCATGAGCTGCTACATGGAAGCCATAATCTTTAGCTGTTTTTACAATAGCATCCAGTTCGTCCTCCATAAATTGGGGTGCTTTCCCACTCTTGGCAATACTCAACACCCCACCAGTGGCTGTGATCTTGATACAATCTACTCCGTCTTTGTATCGTTGGCGAATGGCTTGACGGGCTGCATCCGGACTATCCACTACACCATCGCTAGTAGCAGTAGGAAACTGAATATCAGATCTCCATCCATTGGTAGGGTCACCATGACCACCTGTAGTAGCAATAGTTTTACCAGAAGTAAAAATACGAGGCCCTACTACCAGGCCTTTGTTAATAGCATTTCGCAAAGAGATATTTACCCCGCTGCCTCCCAGATCACGAACAGTAGTAAATCCAGCCATTAGAGTTGTCAAGGCATGTTTTTGTGCTTCAAACGCTATATCAGCCTGACCATAACTCATACGTTTGAGATATTGGTCTTTGCTGGTTTCGCTTTCCAGATGCACATGCATATCTGTAAATCCCGGCATAACGGTTTTATTCTTGAGATCGACAACTTTTTCATCAGCAGCAGGATTAGTATAACCTTTGTCAATCCGAATAATCTTCTTGCCTTCAACTACCAGTGTTATTTGAGTTTGTGTATCATTTCGGACACCATCTATAAGAGTGCCACAATGAATCAGTGTTTTTTGGGCGAATGCACATGATGCCCATACAAAAAGTGCGGCAGAGTAAAGAATTTTCTTCATAGGTAAGAAATGTGATTAGTTTGTTTGGTAGAGGTACGTGCTTCAATCAGCTGGTGTAAAAAATATAATCAGGAGATTCTGTTATTAACTGGTATGATCTACTACTATCTTCCACTTACCATTAACTTTCCGCCAGAGTAGTGTAAAATGACCACTTGCGTCTCCAACCTGAGGACGGGTCAGAAAAAATTTGCCAATAACAAAGGCTGCATCCTTACTCACTATATCAACTTTCAGAATTTCAAAGCGTAGTGTTCCACGGGCTGCCGCATCTGGATAACTTTTCTGATAGCGTTCCAATGTGGATTTCCATCCATAGACAATCCCCTTGCTTCCGATAAACTGAAGAGAGTCTGACTGCCAGTATCCATCCATAAACTTAACCAGATCGCCATTATTCCATGCTTTTACCTGCTCATCCATAGCCTGCCGGATAGCTTGGGAATCAGTATTTTTTTGTGCGGATACTTTTAGGCAGAAAAAAATACAAGTAATAATGAAAAAGTAGATAAATCTCATAGATAGGAAAGTTGAAGTGGTATAGAATAAGAGTTGAATATGACAATTACGTGAAAAACATTCTACTTGTCAATAATTCGGTGTTCTATTTAAAATGCTATTTAGTGAGTTTATAGTTTATACATTGGAATTTCTGCTAAAGGCATCCAAGAATTTTTTCTGTACGTTCTTGTAACAGTTCTTTCTGTGAGGGTTATTTCCAGATCAGACAAAAAGGCAAGGTATGTTTCTCCTAAAGATGAGCGTTTCTTACCTCCAGGTAACTCTACTATTTTCAGTGCTTTGGTTACCTGAAAAATAAATGAAGGATCTACAGAAAACTTAATTAAAACATAATTTCTGGTTTATGGACAGATTTTCATCAGAGTCTCTTTTAGATAAACGTGAATTTGTACGTCAGGTTATCAGCCCTACTACTTGGGGGAAAAGACTAGCTAACTATATCATCGATTTTATTCTGAGCTATATTATAGCAGTGATTGTTATAATTATAATTGGGGTAGTCTGGGGGGCACTAATAGATGAGGATATTATTTCAAAGATAGATGATATGAATAGTTTGGTTGATAGACTCATTACATTTCTTTTTCAGATTATCTGCTATTATATTCCCTTGGAGTACTTTGCTGGAAAGACAATTGGAAAGATGATTACACGAACCAAAGTAGTGACAGAAGAAGGTGAGAAACCTGACTTTGGAACTATAGTTGGCCGTAGTTGTGTCCGAATTATTTCTTTTGAAGTTTTCTCTTTTCTTAGTGAAACACCAATTGGCTGGCATGACAAAGTATCAGGGACAATGGTAGTAGATGATATACCATTATATAATCTGGATAGTTTTGAATCGAAAGCTACTAGCTTTTACGAGGAAGAAAAATATTGAATTCCCTAATACATATAGAAAAGCCCCACTATACCTGATATAGTGGGGCTTTTCTATATGTATAAGTCATTTAACCGATCTTATGTACCTGCATCCCATGCTTTTTGTCTTTGTTTTTCTACTCTTGCAGAAACACTAATACTTATTTCATATAAGAAGAATAAAGGCATTGCAACCAAAATCTGGCTGATCATGTCAGGCGATGGTGTGATAATCGCAGCAATTACTAGGATTACAACATACGCATGACGGCGATATTCCCGCATAAGAGAAGGTGTAACAACTCCCGCTTTAGATAAAAAGAAAACTACCATTGGCAATTCGAACATTGCGCCACAAGCTATTGTAAGTGTAGCTAGTATGGAGAAGTAAGAGCCAATATCAAATTCGTTGGAAATACTTTCGTCGAGTTTAAAGTTAGCCAGAAAGTTGATTGTCAATGGGGAAATGATATAATAGCCAAATAGGACGCCACTTAAAAACAAAAGCGTAACATAAAAAACAGCCCCTCTGGCCGCTCTTCTTTCTTCTGGTCGCAGACCTGGTTTAATAAAACGCCAGACTTCCCAGAAAGCATATGGAAAAGCGCCGATTAAACCGGCTAACGCTGCTGTTGTAATATAGGTCATGAACTGACCGCCTACCTGTCTGCTTTGTAAAATAAAATCCAGTTTGTTTACACAAAGATCTGCCATATTCACTACCTCTGATAACTTGCAGAGCATACGATATGTCCAGAAATCTGTTCGGCTGGGACCTAACAAAACTTCATGGAATATAAAATGGTGAAAATATAATGCTGCAATCGCAAAAATGAAGATAGATGCTACAGAGCGGATGATGTGCCAGCGCAGCTCTTCCAGATGGTCAATAAATGACATCTCTCTTTCGCCTGGATTTGACTCTTCTTCGTCATTATCGTAGTAGGATGTCTGAGATTGTGTGTTCTCCTCCCAACTGTTCTCGTATGTCGGCTTCACAGATAAGATAATTTGTTAAGTAACAGAGTTTATATTTTAAATGGTACCACTGCATTTCTGCACAAAGATTTACACCAGAAAAGTACCAAGGCTTTACAAAAATACTCAAATTGCAACATTTTATTGACAACAATCCTTGAAATCTGAGAACTTCAGATAGAAAACGAAAATCGGGTATTTTAGTATGAGTCCCAATCCATCATTTTTGACAGAAATTCTCCTTGAAGAATATACCTATCATTTACCTGAAGAGCATATTGCCACTTTTCCGGTTGAGCCACGGGATCAGTCCCGGTTACTGGTTTATAACAAAGGTAATATTACACATACGAATTTTTACAAAGTAACGGATTTTTTGCCTGAAGGTACATTATTAGTTTTTAATGATACCAAAGTAATTCCTGCCCGTTTATATTTTCGGCGGGACACAGGCGCTTTGATTGAAATTTTTCTATTACAACCTCAAAACCACAGCCAGACAGCTCATGAAGCCATGCGACAAACAGGTAGTTGTATCTGGCAATGCATGATTGGAAATAAAAAACGATGGAAAGAGGGAGAGTCTCTGAAGATGCTGCTAGTTATTTCTGTTACAGAATCAATAGCTGTTGAAGCTGTATTGGCAGATGTTGCTCAAAATCTGGTTCGTTTTTCCTGGTCACCTGCTAACTTGCCTTTTTCAGACGTGCTGGCAAAGTTGGGAGAGATTCCATTGCCACCTTACCTTAACCGTAAAGCAAGTAAAAAAGATGAAGAGACGTATCAAACTGTCTATTCACGAAACGAAGGAGCTGTAGCGGCACCAACTGCTGGTTTACATTTTACAGATGTTGTTTTTGCAGAGTTGAAAGCAAAAGGTATAGAAACAGAGTTTATTACGTTACATGTAGGGGCAGGTACATTTCAGCCTATCAAAGAAAAAAATGTATGGCAGCATCCCATGCATATTGAACAGATTGTTTTTACCAAAAGTAGCCTAGAGAATCTACTTCAGAAGCCAGAGTCGATTTTTGTAGTTGGTACTACCTCTATGCGAAGTATAGAGAGTCTATACTGGTATGGAGTGAAATTGCTCAGAAAGGAAACAACTAATTTCTTCATTGAGAAAGTATATCCCTATCAGGTAGAAGGACAACTGCCAACTATCAGTGAATCTTTTCAGGCTATTTATAATTACATGCAGCAACATAACCTGGAAGAGATAATAGGCGAAACACAGATTCTCATCGTACCAGGTTATCAGTTCAGAGTATGTAAAGGGCTAATCACCAACTATCACCAACCTGGAAGTACTCTTATTCTGCTGGTTGCCGCATTTGTGGGAGAAGACTGGAAACGTATTTATCAGGAGGCATTAAGCAATGGATACCGCTTTCTGAGTTATGGTGATTCTTCTATACTTATTCCATAATAAAATCGGACAACATGTGTTCGTTATCGGACATATAAAATGAAGATCTTTTTAGTAAATGCCTCTTTCTATTGTAGAAAGAGGCATTTTGTTTTTTGGCAATGCATTTGTTCTACCGAAATAGAAGTAATGTCTGGTAGTAACTCATCCTGATACATGCAACCATCTTCATTAAAGCAATCTTCCAATACACATAGTGATCCGCCTCTCTGGATGGACTATTTGCTGGAACGATTTTGTGCTCCCCATTTACTGGAAGAGGTACAAGGCGATCTATATGAAAGATACTATCTGCGTGTCAGAAGGAATGGGATACGCTATGCAAACAGACTGTACTTTTGGGAGGTAGTTAGTTACCTGAGGCCTTCTTTTATTCGACGCAAGAAAATACTACAAACTCTGACTACTGATATGCTACAAAACTATTTGACCATCGCCTTTCGTAATCTGTGGCGTCGTAAAGCTTTTACGTTTTTAAATGTATTTGGACTTGCCATAGGCATCTCTACTGCACTATTAATTATGTTGTATGTACAACATGAATTTAGTTATGACCGATTTAATGAGAAGGCCGATCAAATAGTGCGGGTTGTATTTAATGCAAATACACACGGAGAACATATTGCTGAATCTCATGTAATGCCACCTACAGCTCGTGTATTGAAGTCCGACTATCCGGAAGTGCTGGATGCTACCCGTTTGCGTTCTGGAGGATCTCCTTTGGTCTCTTACAAGGAGAATACATTTAAGATCAATGGTTTTGCTTTTGCAGACTCTAACTTTTTTCAGGTGTTTACACTGCCTTTCCTGCAGGGAAATCCTAGAACGGCTTTGCTTGAGCCCAATAGTACTGTCATTACCAAAGAATTAGCCAAACGTTACTTCGGAATAGAAGACCCGATAGGCAAGATGTTGGTATTTAAAGAACTAAATGCTACCTGTAAAATAACAGGAGTAATAGAAACAATCCCTACCAACTCTCACTTTCATTTTGACCTGTTTGTTTCCATGAGCAGTCTGCCTGAGGCTAAGTCAGACTCATGGATGTCATCTGAATTTTATACCTATCTGGTACTACCTAAAGGATATGACTACAAAAAGCTCGAAAGTAAGCTGGATTATACAGTAGATAAGTACATGAGTCCACAGATGCAGGTAGCAATGGGAATGAGTACAAAAGAGTTTCGGCAGAAAGGAAACAGTATAGGGCTATTTTTACAACCACTGACAGATATCCATCTGCATTCTAATTTCTTATATGATCTAAGTCCGGCTGGCAATATTCAGTATATCTATATCTTTAGTGCAATTGCCATCTTCATGGTACTTATTGCCTGTATCAACTTTATGAACCTTTCAACAGCAGGCGCTGTCAAACGAGCCAGAGAAGTAGGAATGCGTAAAGTGCTTGGCTCTGTAAAATCTGAATTGATAGGACAGTTTCTGTTGGAATCTATTCTGCTTACATTGTTCGCATTGGGTATTGCTATTGGTTTGGTATACCTGGCATTGCCTGTATTTAATCATCTGGCCGGAAGGCAACTGAGTTTCCAATTTGTAGAAACTCCCTGGTTGTTGCCTGGTCTACTTTTATTTGGTATTTTGGTTGGGACTATTGCTGGTAGTTATCCGGCATTCTTTCTGTCTTCTTTTAAACCCATACAGGTGCTGAAAGGCAAATTGGTAACAGCTCGGGAAAGTATTGGATTGCGCAGTGGTCTGGTTGTTTTTCAGTTTTGTGTCTCGATCTCTTTAATGATAGGAACAACCATCGTATATCAGCAACTTTCATATATTCAAAATAAAGCATTAGGGTACGACAGGGATCAGGTATTGATTATGCGGGAGACCTGGCGACTAGCTAAAAATGAAGATGTGTTTTATCAGAAATTGCTGCAGGATTCACGGGTGAGTAATGCAAGCATTTCAGGCTATGTACCTGCAGGTAATTCTTACAATAATAATTTTTTTGTTACAGGAGAAGATAATCCTACTAAGATGGTAAAAACGCTTCGTTATGGAGTCGATTACCGTTATCTGACAACAATGGGTATGAAAATCGTACAGGGGCGAAACTTCTCAGAACAATTTGCTACCGACTCTACTGCCATTATTCTAAATGAAACTGCTGCCAGAAGTTTTGGCTGGAATAAAAATGCCATTGGGCATACTCTTACAAATTCAGATAATGATGGAAAGAAAACTGCTTATCATGTGATTGGGATCGTGCAGGATTTTCATTTCAGATCATTGCATGAACGTATTTCTCCATTGGTAATGGTACTGGGACAAAATCGGGGGACTATACTGGTAAAGGTAAAAACAAAAGATGTGTCAGGTTTACTATCTTCACTGAAGCAACAATGGACAGCCCTTGGAGTCGAAGCACCTTTTGAATACTCCTTTCTGGATACTGATTTTGAAGCTGTCTATCAGGCAGAGCAACGAATTGGACAAATTGTAGGGCTATTCTCTGGGTTGACCATATTTGTAGCTTGTCTGGGCTTATTTGGGTTGGCGATGTTTATGGCTGAGCAGCGTAAGAAGGAAATCGGTATCCGTAAGGTGGTTGGTGCATCTGTAAGTGATATTGTAACCTTATTTGCCAAAGATTTCTTAAAACTTGTTGCTTTGGCAAATCTGATAGCATGGCCATTGGTATATTATGCTATGAGTCTTTGGTTAAGTGATTTTGCCTATCACATTGATATAGCCTGGTGGGTGTTTGCATTCTGTGGAGCTTCTGCGATTCTGATAGCTTTGTTTACCGTAAGCTCTCAGGCAATTAAAGCAGCACATGTAAATCCGGTGAAGATATTACGAAGTGAATAAAGTAGATAAGACATATAAGGGAATTTCGGATAGAATGGTCTGAGCTATTTTTTCAGAGCCCTTTAATTGCTCTCTTTACAACATTTGTAGTTGTTATTATCTGGTAAGAATTAAGTAATCAGACAAAATAGCAGTATAGAAATGCCATTCTGATTAGTTGTGTATAAAATTGGAAACGAGTATATAAACTAATATTTAAAGTGTCTTACTACTTAATAAACAAGTAATCCTGATTTCTAAAGCAAGATATAGTTACGAATAGAACTAGAGTTTTCTTTAATGACGGGAAGTAGTATAAATGTATAAGGAATCTTCCCCATGAGACTATTCCTTGTTCTTGTGGGGAAAATAGTATAGAAAAATTATCCTTTTTGGACTTTTTAAACGAGTAATTCAACTGAGAATAAAGCCTAGGCTCTTGAAGATTCTAGGCTTTATTCTATTTACAAGTTCGGACTGAATCACATCCAAAATTTGGGATAGTCCATCTTACGCTTGTACTTAATAACATTGAAGTTACAATACCAAACAATTATTTCGTTAATCAATAAAAAAGAAATATAGAAATGGTTGACTCAGTGCGGGTAGTAGATTAATTGTCTCGCTCCAATATCTACTTGTTGAGTGTTTTACAGTATAATTATCCTGAACCACTTCCTTTTGTGTGTGTCTACTTTACTGAAAGGTTTGACTTAACCTTACTTTGCAAAAATAGAATAACCATTTCCAAAGCAGTCTTAAAGTGGCTATTGTTTGGAATAATTACATCTGCTTCATGTTTAAGGGGAGCTATGTACTTCTCATAAGCAGGTACGATATGGTGCTCAAGTCTGTATAAAACATCTGTGAGGTCATATCCTCTTTCTGTGTTATCCCGAAAGATACGACGCTTCAATTTGATATGTTCTTTAGCGTCAATGAAGATCTTTAAATCCAATAGATTGGCTACTTCAGGATAATACAACACAAACAAACCTTCTACCACTATAATAGGAGCAGGTTGGAAGGTAAGCATCTGAGGTTCTATATCCTTTTTGTTAAAAGTATATTCCTTTTGTTGAATTGTACGTCCCTCTCTCAGACCCATTACATGATAGCCAAAGAGCTGATGATCGATGGCTTCAGGAAGATCAAAGTTTTGTACGCCATTAGAATCCAGTTGTTGCTGTTCTAATGGTCGGTAATAGTTATCCTGAGAAATTAAACAAATCTCCTCTGAGGAAAAGGATTTTAATAGGCTATTCAGAAAATATGTCTTGCCGGAACCGCTACCACCTGTAATACCGACGATGAAAGGACGCTGCATTCGATTGGAATGGGAGTTTGTTGAGAAGAAGGAAGAATTTTTCTCAAAAATACGATCTTTATATAACAAACCCTATTGATACAAAAGATTGTCCATCTATAAAAAGATAACCTCTCCACAATGAAGAGGTTATCTTTAACAGTACTAAGCTATTTAATTCAATCTACTTTAAATGCCAGTACTTTATTAACAAAGAATGTTGGTACCAGCAAAGTCTTTTTAGAAGGGATATAGTCGATGTCAGCTGTATTTATTTTTTGATCCACTGTATCATGCAGTAGCTCAATTTTTCCATCAGGTGTCACATGCCAGATTTTACCACGCCATTCAGAAGCAAAATACCCCTTCTTTCCATCAGATACCAATCCATCTATTCCACCCATACCTTCTGCAAGAGTAGTATACTGCTTGGTCTTTATATCATATGCCAAAATCTTTCCATCTCCATTTCCAACCAGCAGCTTTCCTTTCTCATACAAAAGTCCATTTGGATTATTTAATGGTCCGCCTTCGCTTACCTTCATAATCATACCATTGTGTAACATCCAGATGCGATTGTTTCGCATATCTGTAAAGTACACCATTCCACTTTCATCAGCGGTCACATCATTCAAAAATTTTGCTTCTGGCACATCGTATTTCTTACTAACCTTCCCTGTTTTCAGATCTATTTCTACCAGTTTAAATATCTCTGTTACATAAATTTTATTGCCACTTACAATCAATCCCTTGGTTGAGTTTAGTCCTTCTGTGATTCGCTGAAGGACTTTGCCATCAGGACTTACCTTGGCAATAAAACTTTTTGAATTTTCAGGAGCGGGTCCCCCATTGATACAAGACACATAAATGGTATTTGTCTTGTTATCATAAAATACTGATTCAGGAGTAGTGACAGTAGTATCGGTTTCCCAAACCTTTGTCAATTTCACAGATTGTGCAATTGTATTAGTTGATAGTAATAGAAGGAAAAGACCTGCACAGGTCAAAAAAGCACTTACTGATTTCATAGGTGTTAGGGTTGAAGTGATGAAAAACAAAAGTGTTGACTTTCAATGATATTTGCACATACTAAGTAGAAAATTAGCAGCTTTTTTAACTATAACTTTACAGGTTTTATTTGGTAGCCTGCTTTACGCAATAGTTGTATCACTCCTTTTTTTCCTCCCAGATGTCCTGCACCTACAGCAAAAAAAGTAGGCCTCTCTGTGGCAATTTTGGTAATAAGTGGTATCCATCGGTTATTTCGGTCTGTTAGCAGTATACGTTCATACTTGGAGGTTGCCTGAGATGCCTCTGCAATAGATTTCTGCATACCATCTATATCCTGATCTTTGTATAGGTTTATAAGTTTTTGATTTTCTTTTTGTGATTGGATAGTATCTTTCAAAGTCTCTAGTAGCATTGAAGCCTGATCTTTATAGGAGATCTGATCAATAACTGCCAATTGATCTTGTAAAGTCTCCAGTCCGTATGTCTCAATCTTTTGCTCCTGCGCCAGTGACATTAATGAAGTTTCCCATGAGGCTGTCTGACAACTCATGGTAGAAGGCAAAACCAAACTCATAATAAAAAATGGCTTGGTTCCAGCCAACATATCTATTGACATGCCTGTTTTCTTCTGAAAGAAGGTAGATACGATAGTGTAATCTGCCTCTGAAACCAATGACTTTAGAGTTATACCATCTTTCATGGTCATATGTTGCATCATCTGAAGCAACATACCTGGATCATCCATATCCAATTCCAAATAAAGTTGTTCAGACTTGTTAAAGGCAATCTTAAGATTGTTAGTAATTACCAGGTCTGATGCACACAATATATGTATTGTTCCAAAAATATAGGAAGGCTTAGTGATTCCTTTCCCTGATATCTCCCATAATAAGGATTTATCATTCTGGGCAAACAAAGTTGGTATTGAAAATAAAAAGCTGATACAAAGCAGAAGGTAATGTCTCATTGTGAATATATAATAATTTGATTAACCCTTGTATGACCTTACAGATCTGACTCTCCATAAAAATACGATGATTTGTTCAGTAAACAGAAGCTTTTTAATAAACTACATTTCTGAGCTATATCTGTAGAAATAAAAAAACCTTGCTTTCTGGTGAAGCAAGGTTTTAAATCATAGTAGATAATACAGGCTATTAATAGAATTTATATCTCAAATCTTCGATATCTGCATCTTCCTTGATAGCTTCACCAGCCAGATAGGTGACAGAGAAGCTCTTATTTTGTTTCAGTTGCGTCTTATATTGTGTATAATCTGCGATCTGAGGAGCAGGAGTTTGTTTAGTAACTTCCATTACAATCACACCATTCTCACCTTTGATAGCCTTACTTTTCTGACCAACTTTCAAACCAAATGCTTTACCCAGGGCCGCAGGTTCCATTCCCACACTTGGTAAAGAATTAGATCCCATTGTAATATCTGTACCTGTCAACACCTGAGCTTGTGCACCATATTTCTGAGCAATAGCATCCAATGTTCCAGATAGATCACCCAACTTGCTTATGATCTGTTCTGCTTTTTTCTGATTACGAACCTTATTGGTTAGTTCAGCCCGATATGCGTCTACAGAAGGAGATCCTTTTTCACTTTTACCAGTTAATACAGCTATTACATACTGGTTTGGATTATCCAGTTCAAACAATTCTGTTGAAACAGTTCCTACTTTTGTATCATCTTTAAATGCCCACTGTACAATAGATCTTGCATTAACCAGTGTATTGATGCTGGTAGCTTGTGGCTGAAGACGATCCGCAGTGTAAGCAGATAAAGTAGGATCTTTCTTTACAGCCTCTTCAAATGAAGCAATATCTTTAGCCTGACTGCCGATTGCACTGGCTTTACGATATACTTCATTTCGAGTAGCCTCACTAGGTACGATAGACTTACGGATAACAGCAACTTTGTATTTCTTGTATGTCTTAGGTTGAGTTACTTTCACTATATGATAACCATACTCAGTTTCGACAAGGTTTGGAAGCAAGCCAGATCCGTTAAAGCTAAATATAGGTCCTTCGAACTCCTTTACCATTTGCCCATTCTTAGAAAACCAACCCAAGTCCCCTCCACGTTGCGCAGTACCATCAGAACCATATTGTTGTGCTAGGGCTTCAAAACTAGCTCCATCTTTGATTTGTTTCAATACATCTTCAGCTTGTTTACGAGTTTGGGCTTTTACTGAATCTGAGGCACCTTTAGGTAAATTAAATAAAATATGGCTGGCGCGTAATGAAGGAATGCTATCATCTTTTGCTCCATCATATTTAAAGATGTAGTATTCGTTACCATCCTGAAAAGGCCCATTAATAGAACCTGGTATTAAGGTAGAGATCGTATTCTGAATTTCCTGAGGCAGTGCCCCAATTACCTGATAGGAACCATTACCTGGAACTTCAATTTCTGATTCAGCAATAGCAAAAGATGAATCGTTTGGTGCAACAGCCAGCTGTTTAGCAAGATCCACCAATTGACTTTTCAGGTCAGCGCTATCTTTAGCAGAAGGCATGATAGGGAAAGTCACATATTTAAGACTGCGAGTTTCATCTCCTTTGTACTGATTCTTATGTGCACTCAAATACGTTTTTAATTCATCATCAGAAACCTTGATAGTAGAATCAGGAATAGAATAATAAGGAACATATATGTATTTAGCATCAACTTTGGCAACTTGTGCTTCATACTCATGCTGTGCTTCTGCCTGTGTAACATATAAGGAAGTACGTAACAGATTGTCATACTTCTCACGCATACGCATTTGAGGCAGTTGGTTTACGATAAAGTTTTCCCATAATTGCTTATCCTGAGGACGGGCAGAGTCTGACTCTATGTAATCCAGGTAACGATCCAGCATAGTCCTATCAAACTGGCCTGATGCATTTTGGAATACTTGAGTTTGTTTGATGCTGGTATGAATGTTATCTCCTGCAATCATATCATCCCGCTCTTCTGGAGACAAGCCAATGCCCAGTTTTTCAAACTGTGGCTGGTATGCATAACGGAAAATCATATCCTGCCATACCTGTTCACGAATTTGTTGCAGTTGTTGCTCTGTTGGATTCTGCCCTTGCATTGCCATAGTGGCTTTTATCTGTTCCACTTCAGCCTCAAATTCTTTAGCACTAATGCCATGACCCGCAATTTTTCCAACTTCGGCATCATTACTGAACAGATTTGATTTGGGGCCAAAAAAGTCGGCACCGACAATAAAAAGGCCTAATCCTAAAGCAATCAATCCGATTGCCCAGCCTGCTTTTTCTCTGATTTTACCAATTACTGCCATTCGTTGACAATTAAAATAGGTGATTAAAAATAAATAATGAGACGTTATTTCTGATTTAGCAAAATATACTTTCCCGAAAAATAGGGTCACCTTTTGTTTTTACACAGAAAGGGACGCAAAATAAAAAGATAATCCCATAAAAAACAATGTTTTTTGTAAATCATATAGGTGTTTATTGTGGATAATTTACAGGTTTTTGCATAGAAAGAATACGATTTCATACCCGGACTATTATCTTTGCGAAACAAATACTACTAATGGACACATCCGTTTGTACTATTTTTGATATCAGCCTGATTATAGTCAAATCCGAAACTTTATATGTTAGACCGCATTAAGGACATTCGACAACAGATCGAAGACGCCCAAATTGATTCTGCAGACCAACTGGAACAATTCCGGATGGCTTATATAAGCCGAAAAAGTGTAATTGCCGAATTGTTTGAAGGCATGAAAACCATTCCTGCAGAAGATCGCCGGGCAATGGGAGCAGAATTAAATACACTTAAGAATCTGGCTGAAAATAAGTTTAAGGAAAAGCAGGCATGGATTGAAGAGCAAAGCTTATCCGCTCAACAAGCAGCACCTGTTGATCTTACACTACCTGTATATCCAAACGAACTGGGGTCTGTACATC
This sequence comes from Xanthocytophaga agilis, assembly GCF_030068605.1. Classification (NCBI taxonomy): domain Bacteria; kingdom Pseudomonadati; phylum Bacteroidota; class Cytophagia; order Cytophagales; family Rhodocytophagaceae; genus Xanthocytophaga; species Xanthocytophaga agilis. The sequence goes on along the minus strand of NZ_JASJOU010000005.1, from coordinate 539,836 downwards.
CATTGACGCTGGTACGTAATCGTATTATAGAGATTTTTGGCAGAATGGGATTTGCTGTTGCGGATGGCCCTGAAATTGAAGATGACTGGCACAACTTTGCCGCCTTGAACTTTGCCGAAAATCACCCTGCCCGTGAAATGCAGGATACGTTTTTTATTCGGAAAACAGATAACCCAGCAGATGACCTACTATTACGGACACATACATCTGGTGTGCAAGTGCGTTTGATGGAAAAACAAAAACCGCCAATCCGTGCTATTATGCCAGGTCGTGTGTATCGCAATGAAGCCATTTCAGCCAGAGCACATTGCTTCTTTCATCAGGTAGAAGGTCTTTATATAGATACCAATGTTAGTTTCCGAGATCTGAAAAATACGCTTTACTATTTCGTGAAGGAGATGTTTGGCAATGATGTGAAGGTGCGTTTCCGTGCTTCTTATTTCCCATTCACAGAGCCAAGTGCTGAAATGGATATATCCTGTCTTATTTGTAAAGGAGATGGTTGCCAGATGTGTAAGCATACAGGTTGGGTAGAAATTCTGGGTTCAGGTATGGTTGATCCAAATGTTCTTACCAACTGTGGCATCGATGCTGAGAAATATACCGGATTTGCTTTTGGTATGGGCATCGAACGGATTACAAACTTATTATATCAGGTACGGGATCTGCGTTTATTTAGTGAGAATGATATACGCTTCCTGCGACAGTTTGGAGGAATCAGTTAAGATATCCTAATAAATAAAGAAATTCCTGAATTCTTACAGATAAGCGTGATGCCACTTATGGTATCACGCTTACTTTTTTTTAGATTACAGCATCTACATAAAAATATAGTCAGCTTGATGCTTACTATATGAACATTTTTTAACAATATACCGATTCTATGATACCCATTATTTTTGGTGTGCTGGTGGCGATAATTGGAGGTTACTGGTGGACACAAGTCCGTACGAAACATGTTAGTAGACAAACACTCTCTCTAAATGATACTATTCTGGAGAAAAACTTTGCGTACTACCGACAACTGACACCTGACAAGAAACAAATATTTAATCTGAGGGTAGCTACATTTTTACAAGAGAAAGAATTTATCTCACGGGGTAAACTCGAAATCACAGAGGAAATGAAAATATTGATAGCCGCCTGTGCTGTGCAACTGACATTTGGTCTCTCACCTGTGTATCTATCCCATTTTAACACGATTATTTTGTATCCTGACAAATATTATTCACTGCTTAACCGGGATTATCATGTAGGCGAAGTAAATGCAGGAGGGATCATCGTATTATCATGGAAACATTTTGTGGAAGGCTATTTTTATCCAACGGATGCCCTCAATGTAGGCTTACATGAAATGGCACATGCACTATTACTCGAAAACCGTCAATACGGTGAGGACTTCCTGGCACCAGAACACGTACAGGAGTTTTTTTTACAGGCTAAAGTGGAATATAGGAAGATACAGTCAGGAGAGGAATCTGTGTTGCGAAAATATGCAGGTACAAATGTTGCCGAGTTATTTGCGGTAGCCGTTGAAACATTCTTTGAGAATCCAACAGAAATGTTGTCTGAGGCGCCCTTACTATATAATTCTATGGCAGATCTATTAAATCAGGACCCTCTTCACAGACAAGTTGCAGCTTGAGCCTCTCAACAAGCTAAAATGCACTTAGTAATGAAATAGTCTCCTGATCATGGAGACTACTTGGCTCTGCTAATTTCTATCTTAATCGTTGACGTATTGCTTCATAAATCATTACTCCGGCAGCAACAGAAACATTCAGAGAAGAAATTTGGCCAGCTTCAGGAATTTTGACCAATGTGTCTACTTTACGAATCAGTTCGTTGGTAATGCCATCTTCCTCTGATCCCATAATGATAGCTGTAGGAACAGTAAGATCTACTTCATATAATAACTTTTCAGCTTTTTCTGTACATCCTATTACCTGTAATCCGGATTCTTGCAGAAAAGAGACAGTTCTTACTAAACTTTCTTCCCGACAAACCGGAATAAAATTCAGTGCACCTGAAGATGTTTTGACAGCATCCGCATTGATTTGGGCAGCTCCTTTAGCAGGAATAACAATAGCATGCGCACCAGCACACTCGGCAGTACGGGCTATAGCACCAAAGTTACGTACATCAGTTACCCGGTCCAAAATCAAGATCAAAGGCACCAACCCACGCTCATATACATCACTGATGACATTGTGAAGTTTAGCATAATTTACAGCTGATACAAATGCAATCACGCCCTGATGATTTTTGCGAGTAACACGGTCCAGGCGCTCTTTAGGTACACGAGATATAGGAACATTAAACTCATGCGCAGCCTGTAGTAATTCCGCCAGGTTTCCGGCCGTGCTCAGATCCCGCTGTACCAATAATTTGTCTATTTCCTTACCAGCCCGGATGGTTTCAATCACAGCCCGAATGCCAAAAACAAGATCTTTGCTCAATGAAAAGAGAATTAGTATGAAAACAAAATAAGCGAAAGAGCAAAGGTAGGCAGTGCAGGGTAGAATAAAAAGTCCAGTAAGCAGAGATATGCTTGAAAATTGTTACAATGAATATAGTAGGCTAAACTGATATATAAAACAAAGTTGTTTTTGAGTTTCCTTATTATTTCTAAATAAAATATATCCTGAAAATAGTAGCTTATTTAGTATCAGGTGTCTTATAATGGATAGATACGTCTTAATTTTCTATGCTATTAACTTCCTGTCTAGTAAGTAAGCGAAACAGTATCTTACTACCTGTGAATCTAAAATTTAGTTATTATCGTATATAATAGATAGGAAACTATATATATTTTTCTCAGGTCAGGCACGTTTTTGAAATATATAGTAAAAATCCATAGAAATAAATAACAAGGTTGTATTGAACAAAGATATCATTGCATAATAGTCTAATAAACAAGAGTATTGTTTTTGTGCAATTCTTTTTTTAAGGAATATGCACTAGAATTGCAAAAGTATTATTTACTTTTACATAATTTGACTATAAATAGCATCATTCTTGCTTATTAAACCTTATTTTCTGTGCAAACAACGACCATTACCAAACTATCTATTGTTATTCCGGCATATAATGAAGGGAGAACTATTCACTTCATTTTAAATAAAATCAAAGCGGTACAATTACTCAACAACATTGAAAAAGAGGTCATCATTATTAATGACTGTTCAAAAGATAACACAGAAGAGTCTATTCTGAATTATCAACGAGAAAATCCAGATCTACCTATTACGTATTTTAAACACGAAGTAAACAAAGGCAAAGGAGCCGCCCTGCATACAGGGATCAGTAAAGCAACCGGTGAATATGTAATTATTCAGGATGCGGATTTAGAGTATGATCCGCGGGAATATAATATTCTTTTACAACCTGTTCTGGAAGGATTTGCAGACATAGTATTTGGTTCTCGCTTTATGGGCGGAAATCCACACCGTATTTTATTCTTTTGGCATACTATTGGTAACAAGTTCCTGACATTTTTATCCAATATGTTTACCAACTTGAACCTGACAGATATGGAAACATGCTATAAGCTCTTTCGTACAGATATGATTCAGGCAATTAAGCTGAAAGAAAACCGGTTTGGTTTTGAGCCGGAAGTAACAGCAAAAGTGGCTCGTATCCCTAATGTTCGCATTTATGAAGTAGGTATATCTTATTATGGACGTACTTATGCAGAAGGGAAAAAGATAAACTGGAAAGATGGTTTCCGTGCAATTTATTGCATTTTGAAATATAACCTGTTTGCCTGATTTTAATATAAGAAAATCTTATTGAAATATCAGGTGATACAGACTTACCTTTTCTTATTTGGGAAGGATTAATTTAAAGATTTTACATAAAGTCAGAAAGTCTCAATAATCAATATTTTATGAAAAAAAGTGTACTATTTCTCTTAATGGTTTTGGGGGGGCTGCTAGCAGATTTTTCTGTGCTCGGACAAGCTCCAACAATTACAACCCCAGCAAATAATGCAACAGGTATAAATCCCTACACACAAACAATGACTGGACGTTTAAGTGCAGGGACAACTCCTAGAACAGGAATAAGAAGGCTTAGAGTTCAGCTTTATGATAGCGATGGTGTAACATTACTTCTGTCCAGTGCAGCTGTCAGTGGTGCAGGTTATTTTTCTCCTACTATTATACCTACTACTTCTACAACTGCAACATACACCTATCCTTTGTGGAATCTTTTACAATCTTATGCTGATCTTGATCCTTCTACTTCCCAAGTATATTATGTAAGAGTTCAGACATCAACAGCAACAGCAGGTTGGTTTGGACCTTCTGATGCAACTGTTTTAAATAGCACGCTTACAAGAATTACCATCACAGAGCCTGCTTTACAAAATCCTCAAATTATTTCTCCTGCCAATGGAGCATCTTTTGACCTTTGTCAGAACCTTACAATTACTGTTAATGCCAATTATCAGGGAGCGCGTACACTTCTATACCTTGTCTATCCAACCTCAGATCCAAGCAGTCCGGTTGTAGATAGTGATGCAGATGGTATAAATCCGACTTTTGCCAACGCAACAACAGCTACAACAAATTATGCATTGCCAGCAATAGATACCGCATTATTAGCCGCTAGCACGCCATATACTATAGAGGTGTACAGCGTTGATATCAATGGTGAACTAATAGGAACTACAACTTCTACGTTTACAACAGGAGTAAAACCACCTTCCTCTATACCAGTTATTACTTCTCCATTAGATGGTGCAACAGATGTATCAAGAACCCCATCTATCGCAGTTGCTGCGTATACAGGTTGTGGAACATTGACATCAAGAATTATAGAAGTGGATACAGATCCAGCCTTTGGTGGATCATCCAAACAAACCAGTTTACAGGGAAGTGGTAATGGAGCGTTTAGCTGGACTCCAGCTACATTAGAATTTGGCACACAATATTATGTACGTGTTACCTTCCAAATAAGTGGAACAACTGTAGGAGAAAAAGTCATCAGCTTCACGACAGAATCTCTTGTTATTGCAGACCCTTTACTCATTTCACCAGCTGATGAGGCAACGCTGGATTTATGTTCAGATGTTGTTGCTAATGTGAATGCGAACAGCACATCCGCAAGAAGCTTAGTATTCAAAGTGTTCCCAATAGGGCCTGGACCTACTATCTTTCAACAAACATATAACTTTGCAGATGGTAATGCTGCGACTACACCTTTTAATATAACGTTGCTCCGTTCATTATTTGCAGATAATGCACACTATCTGGTTGAATTAACAACCCGGACAGGGGCTAATAATACAGGTACGTTGATTGGACAAGTATATAACGATTGGTTTACAGGAGTTAATCAATCCAGTGAAGCGGCTAACACACCTGTAATTACCTCGCCAGCAGATGGAGTAACAGTTAATACTGTGACACCTACTATTATAATTCAATCTCCATTTGCAGGTTGTACATTAAACTCTGTATTGTATGAAATCCTGGATGGAACAGTTGGAAATACAGTAGTTGCTTCTCAGAATTATACAACTGCTACTTATAATTGGACTGTTCCTTCTTTCCTAACAGCAGGAAATACCTATCGTGCCCGGGTTACGTATAATACAGCAAATGGTACATTCAGTGATACTAATACTTTCACTGTTTCTGCAACACCTGGAGTTTCTATTCAAAGTCCACTTTCGTTAACTGGATTAAATCCTTGTGGATTCCCTGTGATTGTAAATGCTTACCCGGGAGCAACTACCATAAAAGTAGAGTACAGACAAAAGCCTTCCGGTTCTTTCGGAACAGCTTTCTATAGTACAGCTAGTGGTTCTGATTACACATTCTCATTTACTAATACGCAATTACTTGCGAATACAAATTATGAAATGCGTTTGACTGCAGGTACAGGTACAGGAGGCAGCTTTACAGCTATCACAGGATCTGCAACATTATTTGATTTTAGCACCGGAGGTATTGGAGGTACTTTAACACCAACATTATCCACTCCGCTAGATGGAGCGACAGGGGTTTCTGTGACTCCTACAATTACATTTGCCCCATATCAGGGAGACTGTGGTGCTATTACAAATTATCAGATTGAGATCGTACCTGTTGGTGGCACAGGAGACTGGTCTACCAGAACAGGCTACTACTATGCGAGTTCGGCAAGTCCATCCTTCAGCATTCCAAATGGAGTGTTGACAGCGGGAATTACTTACAAGATTCGTATCTCCACAGAAGTAAGCTTAAATGGTGGAGTAGTAGGATACTATAGCAATTATGATGGAGATGATTCAAATCCAAATATCTATACGTTTACAACTGTTAGTCCACTTGAAACTTATCTTGAACTAGTTACTAGTACATCTAATGTGGTAGGTGGTGAGATATATCTCAATAGTTTGAATCAAACATTACAGGTTCTGGCTGTATCAGGAGCCACACAGTATGAAATTCAACTGAGCACTGATTCAACTTTTACTTCTAACATTCATTATACTGCAACTTCGGCTTCCAATGTTTTTGCATTCAATCCTAATTCACAGCAATTACAATCTGGAGAGAAATATTATATACGTGTTAGAATATCAGCACCGTCTGTAGGTCCATGGACATCTGCTGCAAACATTAAACATGTGTATAACTCTTTGCATCCAACGTATGCAGATAGCCCTGTAGGAAATGTATCTTCCAATTCAATGAAACTAAGAGGATGGCATATGAAAAATGCAACTTCTATGTTCTTCCAGATTGCAACAGATGTAAATTTCACAAATCTGGTTGATGTACATGGTCCATACGGCCCTATATCTGCAGATCCTGCGGGAAGTGGAATAGCTTATGAACGCTATTCATATAGAAAATGGATAAACGGACGTTTAGTAGCGATTGACATTTCAGCTCGTGATGATAATTACCAGGCATTTACAGTACTGGGAGAGTATGATTATGTACGTTACCTGATACCTGGAAAAACCTATTATCTGCGTGTGAAGAACGTAAGAACTGCAGCAAACGGTACCTATCTACAAACAGGTTACTGGGCAAATGTGGCAGCATTTACAGTTCCATCTTATACGCTTACACCTACTGCAACTATGGCAGGTACTTTGACAAGTATGTTTGTAACACCATCCATAACTGCATCATGTCCTCCTGCTGGTGTTTGGAATGTAACAGGTATGCAATTACAGATAAGTACTGATGCAGGTTTTACAGGTATAGTAAGAGATATTACAGCAGCGAGTTATGCTACTACAGTTAACTCACCATTAAACTATAATACTACATACTATCTTCGTGTAAGAGCACAAGCGTCTAATAACCCATTAGGTGCAGGTGCATGGTCACCTTGGTCTGCAACTGTTACTTTTAAAACTATGGCATCTCCATCAGGAAGAGTTGCAGCCGCAGCTACCAGCTTATCAGAAGATGAGCAAAGTCAGTCTGTAGCTTATCCGAATCCATTCAATAGCACTATATCTGTTACATTAAAAGCAGAATATGCAGCAGTTACTGTTAGCCTGGTAGATCAAACAGGTAAAGTTGTGGATCATGCACAATCTGCAGGTGGTAATACAGTTGTATTAGGTAAAAAATCTTCGCAAGGCTTGTATCTGATTCGTATTACAGATCAGACAGGTGTAAAAGAAACTATTAAAGTTGTGAAGCAATACTAGTTTGACATAAAACCCAAACTTTTGAAAACGTAGAAGTGTAGTCACAGTACTATGCTTCTACGTTTTTCTTTTTAACTTTGGCCAATAAAATCCTGTTTCAGCGAAAATAACACTATTGTGCCAACTGTTTTAGCCATTATACCAGCTCGTCAAGGCTCTAAGTCCATCCCTCATAAAAATATCCGTTCCATTGCAGGTAAGCCCATGCTGGCTTATTCCATTGAACATGCCTTATCTTCAAAAAAAATAGATCGTGTAATTGTCAGTACAGATAGCGAACTCTATGCAGACATCGCAAAGCAATTTGGAGCAGAAGTTCCATTTTTACGTCCGGATGAGATTTCCCAGGATCATTCAACTGATCTGGAAGTATTTCAGCATACCTTGCATTGGTTAAAGGAAAACGAAAATTATATTCCGGATATCTGTGTTCATTTACGGCCTACCCATCCGGTTCGAAACCCTGCAGATATTGATATGATGATTGAGATAATCCTGTCTGATAATACCTTGGATTCTGTTCGCTCTGTAGTAGAAAGCCCTGAAACACCTTACAAAATGTGGTTTCAGGATGAGACAGGTAAACTAAGCCCTGTCATTAAAACAGATATACGCGAAGCCTATAATCAACCCCGACAGATATTGCCTAAAACCTATCTGCAGAATGCATCCATTGATATTGTACGCACCAGTACATTACTGGAAAAGAATTCTATGACAGGTGATCGTATACAGGGGTATATCATGCAGGAAATCTTTGATATTGATTATGAGAGTCAGCTTAGTGAAGTATCTGCACGTCTTAACTCTGTAGCTAATGATGTGCCATCTGGCCACACTAAAAAAGTTAAGTCTTTCTGTTTTGATATTGATGGTGTGATTGCTACTCTTACGCCTGACAATGATTATACAAAGGCCGACTGTAACCCAATGATGGTTGCTGCCGTAAATGCACTTTATGATGCTGGACACGAGATTATATTATTTACAGCACGTGGTACCAAAACCGGAATTGACTGGTCAGAAACTACCCGCGAGCAGATGAAACGTTGGGGAGTAAGATACCATGATCTCCGATTTGGCAAGCCAGCAGCAGAATATTATATAGATGACCGAATGCTATCTTTTGATGATCTCTACAAACTGGTTAAGAAATAAATTAGTAGTTCGTTATACCTTCTATGCCTTTTCATCCATTAACTTCTTTACATGTATATGAATCCTCTTTTTAATGATCTTTTTATATTTGAGATGGCCAATAATCACCAGGGCGATGTTAATCATGGCCTTGCGATTATCCGGGAGATGGGAAAAATTAAACGTAAATACAATATCAATGCAGCTGTAAAGTTTCAGTACCGTCAATTGGATACGTTTATCCATCCTGATTACCGTAACAATACAGAAGCCAAACACATCAGCCGTTTCCTCAGTACAGAATTGTCTCTGGACGATTACTATACCATGGTAAAAGCCACTCGTGAAGAAGGGCTTGTTACCATCTGTACTCCATTTGATGAAGAATCTGTGGACATTATTCTGAAACATGGTATTGAGATTATTAAAGTAGCCAGTGCCAGTGCAGATGACTGGCCTTTATTACAGAAAATAGCCAAAGCAGGAAAGCCTATTATTGCTTCTACTGGTGGATTATTAATGCCACAGATAGATAATCTGGTGAGCTTCCTTCGTCATCGTACAGTTGATTTTGCAGTGTTGCATTGTGTAGGAATTTATCCAAGTCCTGATAATGTATTGCATCTTAATTTCCTTGAAAAGATAATCCGTCGTTATCCGGATGTAACTATTGGCTATTCAGGTCATGAAGCACCTGACAACACAGATGTAGCTAAAATTGCTATTGCCAAAGGAGCTAAGATTCTGGAACGCCATGTAGGTTTGCCAACAGATACTATCAAACTGAATAACTACTCAATGAATCCAGAGCAGGTAGATCAGTGGATTGCAGCTACCTTACAGGCCAAGATAATCTGTGGAAATAATGAAAAGTCTGTAACACAGGCAGAAATAGATTCCTTATTGTCTTTAAAGAGAGGTGTCTTTGCTAAGCGAGCCCTAAAAAGTGGACAAGAAATTACAGCAGATGATGTATTCTTTGCCATGCCATGTCAGCCTGGCCAACTTACCTCCGGAGAATTTGGTCGTTATCGGGCAAAGTGGAAAGCTTCAAAGGATTATAAATTAAATGAAGGGGTATTTGAAACAAACCCTCCCGATTTATATACTCAGATCAGAGGAATTATCCATCAGGCCAAGGGATTATTTACAGAAGCGGGAGTCGTGTTAGGTGATAATTACGAAGTTGAGCTTTCACATCACTATGGTTTGGAAAACTTCGCAACTACAGGTTGTTTAATTGTAAATATCATTAATCGGGAATATTGCAAAAAATTAATTGTTGTTCTACCAGGTCAGTCACATCCATCCCATAAACACAAAAAGAAAGAAGAAACTTTCCAACTGTTATATGGTGATCTGAAGGCACAGTTAGAAGATCGTCAGTATATTCTTAAACCAGGAGATCAGCTGCTGGTAGAACGGGAAACATGGCATTCTTTTAGCTCTGAAAAAGGGGCAATCTTTGAAGAAATTTCAACTACGCATTTTCGTAACGACTCTTTCTATGAAGATGAAAGCATTGCTGCTTTAGACCCTATGCAACGTAAAACAGTACTGGAAGAATTTTAGAGATAATAAATCCAATTACTGATCCCTCAATGCTCATTAAAGGTATTGAGGGATTTTTTTTATCTATGAAGTGGTCCTTGATATCTGATTAAATTTATCGTATTATAGCTTTGTACATTATAGAACAAACAGTTTGATTACAAACGATATGGTCAAACCTTTTACTGTTGAAGAACTCAGTCAACTTTCAATGCAACTTCTTTCTGCACCCAGAGACTCTCCTTTGTTTACACAATGGACATTGGCAATAACAAAGACATCTTCCAAAACTTTGATAGAACTTATGACTAGGCTAGCGATGTCAAACAAGGATCTTTCTGATCAGGAGTTCGAAAAGTTACGAGCTATCTATCCGGCTATTCTGGCAGCAATAGAGTCCAGCAATGCAGATGATACTGTGTGGGCTGTTGAGAAAATTGAAAAACAGTTTGAACAACTAAACAAACGTATCTATACACTCATAGTTGTTTCAGGGTTGGTTGTATTCTTGTTGGTAGTTTTATTGATATTTAAGTAATAAGCCAGTTATCCATTTTCTGAATAGCCTCTTTATTTTTAAGAAGCAGCCAGGTCAGTTCCTGTCTAAACCGATCCGGAGATATTACTTCAAACTCCGGAGTTCGGCTTTTAGTTGAGAACTGTTGTTCAAATACTTTGAAAGTGAGATATAAATCACCTAAATAAATTTCCTTGTCCTTATTTTTAGTACCCTTTACAGAAATATATACTACCGGGTGACGCAAAATTACATCTGGATAAAGATATATCTGAAAGGATACAGAATCTTCACACTCCTGCGAACAATCGCCATATACACCATTCTCATAGCTATTTCGTACAACATAATACTGGATAATAGCCAAGTCAGGAATGTCTTCTATACTAAGAGGAATATCATCAATATGTATATTCATCGATTATATATAGGTGAAGTACAGTCATTAAATCGCAAGCAGAGTTATGCTTGTCTCACTAAATCGTTCATAATAATCTGTTACGGACGATCTGCTAATTACTAAAGTACACAAAATGACTAAACATCACACCAATATTTTTCTCACCTGATCGTTCTTAGTAAAAATGGAAAAGTGGCAAAGATACTACTGGCACAGATTTTGGATATAACTACTATAATGAATGTATTATTTAAAGAATATCGCTATGGCAACTCTCATATTAATTGGATGCTTTATTCTTTTTGTGGGTCTCGTAATTCGTAATACAGAACATCATATAGGATAATTGAAACCACAGGCAATGGTAGGTATTGCCTGTGGTTTTTTAAATATATAGGCACTGCAAACACACTAAGTAAAATTGCCTGTAATTTTTTAGAATGCTATTTTAGGCTATTCATTCTATCCCACTTTTCTATTAACTTTCTTGCTGACAGAATAATACAAAATTCTTAGCAGGGAAAAGGTTACAGACTTAATCAGATAAGTATATAATAAGTACAAACCACTAACTTTCTGCGAGTAATCAATCTCCAGCCAAAAACAGCCTTCTTAAAGTTATTTATAAATAAAAAAAGAACTATTAATCAGGTATAGATCTGTTGGGTATACAATCACACAGCAAAATCGTTATTTGTTTCTGATTGGGCTAAAATATATGAAACACACTCAAAAAGGTAACTGGTTACAGGTAAGAAAATGGATATTAGCCAGTGTGTTTATATTTTTTTACATAACAAGTTACGGTCATCATAGACTGTTACATTTCCGACACCTCACTGTGGCAGATGGGCTTTCACAAAGTACCATTAATTGCATCTTACAAGATAGCAAAGGGTATATGTGGTTTGCTACAGATGATGGGTTAGACAAATATGATGGATATAAATTTACTGTTTACCAGAATGATGCAAACAATACTCAAAGCATCAGCGGTAATCGTGTAATGGGTATTGTAGAAGATCAGGAACACAATTTCTGGATTGCAACTGCTGGAGCAGGAATTAGTAAGTTTATCACAAGTAAAGGGACTTTCGTTCAATATCTTTCAGATAAAAATAATAGGAATAGTCTGAGCAATAACAATGCAAGCAGTATTTTAGTAGATAAAAAAGGTATAATATGGATTGGTACCAATGGAGGTGGCTTAAATCAATATAACCCCATTACTAATACATTTACGAGATACATTCACCAACCTAATAGACCAAACAGTTTAATAGATAATGAAATAACCTGTCTTTTTGAAGACACCCAAGGCAATATATGGGTTGGCACTGATAATGGAGGATTAGACCGCTTTGATCAATCTACCAATCAGTTTCTCCATTATCAGCATAGTACTGAACAAAAAGCAAGTCTTATTCACAATTATGTAAGACGTGTATTCGAAGACCATAACGGTAAACTCTGGATAGGTACAAATGGAGGGCTAGACTGCCTGAATGAAAAGAAAGATGGATTTATCCATTATCAGCATGATCCTCTTAACCCTCATTCCATTGGACACAATGTAGTCCTTTCATTGAATGAAGATGCTCAAGGTCATCTTTGGATTGGAACTGAAAATGGAGGTATGGATGTATTTGATCAGAAAAAATTTGAACATTACTTACCAGATCTGCAGGATCCTACCAGCTTGAGTAGCCCGTCTATTTACTCTATTTATAGGGATTCTCACCAGAATATGTGGGTGGGTACATTTGGTGGAGGTATTAATTGGGTTGATCGCTACCAGAAAAAATTTAACTCCTATCATTATCTCCCTACCTCTCTTGCTGGTTTGAGTCACAATATGGTAAATGATTTTTCACAGGACGCTGATGGGAAGGTATGGGTTGCAACAGATGGAGGAGGAATTAACTGTTTTGATCCTAAAAAAAGAACATTTACTCATTATGTGCAAAATCCTAAAAATTCAAATAGCATTCTGGGCAACTTCATGACATCTGTACTGGTAGATGATTTTAATAATGTATGGACAGGTGCATGGGAAGGGGGAGTAACCAGAATTAGTGCAGACAGGAAAAAGTTTACCAGGTATAAGTATACTCCTTCTCAACTTTACTCCTGCACTCCCCTTTGTACTAATAACCCATACTCTATTAAAAAGGATAAACAAGGTGTACTATGGATAGGTGAATATGGAGGCGGTCTCACTAAATATGACCCACAAAAAGATAGCTTTACCTCTTATCGACATAATTCGTCAGATTCCAATAGCCTCAGCTCTGATTATATTCAGGTTGTATTACCTGCCCAGAATGGTGATATATGGATTGGAACACTTGGTGATGGCCTTACTCGGCTTATCCCTTCAACAAATACTTTTATCCGGTACTATCATGAAGATAGAGATAAGAACAGTCTGACAAGCAATGATATCTATTCTCTTTTTGAAGATAAGCAAGGCGTAATATGGATAGGAAGTAGTGGAGGATTGAACAAATTTGACCCCCGTAAAGATGCTTTCAGCAGATATTCCATTCAGGACGGCTTGCCTAGTAATGCTGTTATGGATATACAGGAAGATACACGTGGTAATCTATGGATCTCTACCAAGAAAGGTCTTTGCAAGTTTAATCCCATTACTAAAGTACTGCGTGTGTATACACAGGAAGACGGCTTACAAAGCAATGAATTTAATCGTGCCTCACTACACAGTAAAACGGGAGAACTATACTTTGGCGGGACCAATGGTTTTACTGTTTTTTATCCAGACAGCATCCAAGAGAACCCAATTATACCACCTGTTTATCTCACAGACTTTCAAATCTTTAATAAATCAGTACCTGTAGGAACATCAGATTCACCTTTACAAAAAGTTATTGGAGAGAGTTCTTCTGTAACACTTCCACATGATGCCTCTGTAATTTCCTTTGAATTTGCAGCACTAAACTTCACAATCTCACAAAAGAACAAATATGCCTATATGCTGGAAGGGTTTGACAAGGCTTGGAATTATGTAGGTAATAACCGGCATGTTACCTATACTAACCTCGATCCAGGCACCTATACTTTCCGAGTAAAAGCCTCTAACAATGATGGAATATGGAATGAAAAAGGAACGTCTGTCCAGCTTATCATTATCCCGCCCTGGTGGAAAACCTTCTGGTTTCGTATAGGGTTAATAGGCTTTATTGTTTTACTTGTATCTATTTGGTATACAGTCAAAACCAATACCATACGAAAGCAGAACCGGATATTGGAAAACAGAGTACTGGAACGGACTCACAAGATAGAACAACAGAAAGAAGAATTAGCCCAGCAAAGAGATATTCTAAGCCAGCAAAAGAATACAATTGAAGAAAAAAATGCTCTTCTGGAAAAATCACACCTTTTGTTAGAACAACTGGTTGAGGAAAGGACAGAAGAACTGATCAATAAAAATAGAAGACTAGAGCAATTCGCTTTTATTACCAGTCATAACTTCCGATCTCCGGTTGCGACTCTGCTGGGATTATGTTCTGTATTTAATACAGAAGATCCCGCCGATCCATTCAATATGGTTATTATGGAGAAGACAGGCGAGGTTATTCATAAACTGGATGAAATGATTCAGGATCTGAGCATCTTATTGGATCATCAGAAAGATGCAGAATCACTTTACGAATGGGTAGAATTAAAATCTATCCTGCATGATACTAAAATACTTCTGGCAGAAGAAATCCAGAAATCAGATGTCCGGATTCATGAGAATCTGACTATGTCAAGAGCTTACCTTGTCCCTGCTTATATCCATAATATATTTCTGAATCTGATTGGTAACGCTATCAAATACAGACAAGAGAATGTTCCTCTGGAAATACATGTATCCAGCTATGAAGATGATAATACTATTACCCTTATATTCAGAGATAATGGATCTGGTATAGATCTCACTACCAAAAAGAATCAAATATTTAGCCCTTTTAAACGGTTTCATACTCATATACCAGGGAAAGGTATTGGCTTGTATATGATTAAAACTCAGGTGGAATCCATGCGAGGAAGTATTCAGGTCGAAAGCGAAGTAAACAAAGGTACAACCTTTACTATTCTGCTACAGAAAAAGACAGACCTGCCAAAAGAAACCATCTCCGTTAGTGAGCAAGCCTGACGGCATACTTTCAATGAGTACAAATTGAAAAGCCGTTTATTAAGGTTATTTCATTTGTTCACAGAATATACCAATCTGTTTTGCAATTTTCATAAATTGGTTACCTTTGTATCTGTATGTCACTGATCTCCAATACATATCGCCTCTTTGCTGCCGGAATATCGGTAGCCTAACACTGGGATAACCCTCTATCCTTAAAGCTTTCATTTGAAAGCCAGTGTAACTATTGCCTTCTACTATTTCTATTCTTTATTCACCTGAATCAGGTACAAGTAATCGCACTCCTGCAAACTTCTTGTATAGATTCCTTATTTCATTTTTTACAATGTCATTTTTAACTCAATACGGCTGGAATCCGTTTTTTGAAAATAACTATTCGGCACACACCTTATCTGAATCTGTTGGCAGAATATGTACAGTATTTGGTCAACGATATCAGATTATAACAGCATCAGGTTATCTGGAAGGAGAAGTTTCAGGTTCATTGTTAAACAGCAAAGAAGCCTGGGATTTACCCAAAGTCGGAGATTGGGTTGTATTTATAGCTACTGGCGATATGGGTTATATTATTGATGTACTTCCACGACAAAACGAACTATCACGAAAATCACCTGGCAGATCTATGGAAAAACAGGTTCTTGCTACCAATATTGATCAGGCATGGATACTTCAGGGATTGGATCGTGACTTTAACTTAATGCGTTTACAAAGGTATCTGTATCAAATATGTTCCTTAGACATTTCACCTCTTGTAATTCTTACCAAATGTGATCTGGTTAGTAATCCGGAACACTATCTTGAGCAAGTAATCCAATTGGGATATACATGTCCGGTTATTCTGACAAGTATTCAAACAGGACAAGGGCTGGAAGAATTGCGAAAGCTATATCTGAATGTAGGAAAAACCTATGTCTTATTAGGTTCTTCAGGGGTGGGTAAAAGTTCGCTTTTAAACACGCTGATGGGAACAGAAATTCAATTAGCAGGAAGTGTTAGTACCGCGAATAGCAAAGGAAGGCATACGACCACTACCCGAAATTTAATTTTACTTCCCAACGGTAGTTTAATGCTTGATACGCCTGGTATGCGGGAATTTGGAGTTACTGTTGATCAAGAGACTGCAGCTGGATTGCAGCATCCTCAGCTGGAAGAGTTGGCTCTTCATTGCCACTTTCATGACTGTACCCATCAGGATGAACCTGGATGTGCTGTCAGAGAAGCTATTCATACTGGCGAACTACCCTTACTGGTATACCAGAGTTACCTGAAACTGACAAAAGAAAGTCAGCGATTTAATCTTAGCGCTGATGAGAGAAGGAGACGAAATAAACTGGCAGGCAGGCTATCCCGAGAAGCCAGTATGTATCGTAAGAGAGACAAATATTAATGGTGGTCCTTAATGCACTTGTTATTGTCAACAGACAATAACAAGTGCATTCTCTGTAAAAGAGATTTGTCATTATTGCCCCTTCAGTTTGTCGTATTTACACCTGCACAAAATCATTTATCAGTAGTATGTTTGTAAAGAAAACAAAAATGTTTGTAGTGAGAACATTATGTGTATATTTGTCTCGATTTCAGGAACCGATATTGTTCGTTAACAAACATAAGACAATACTGAAATCAAAATTTATTATTCCTATACTAAACCATTTAAACAGTTAACAACATGGCCACAATCAATCCTTATTTGAATTTCAATGGCAACACGGAAGAAGCCTTCCTTTTCTACAAGTCTGTATTTGGTGGTGAGTTTGTATCATTACAACGCTACAAGGAGGTACCAGAAATGGAGACTGAAGCGAAAACGAATCTTACTGAAGATGACAGGGAAAAAATTATGCATGTCTCTTTACCTATTGGACAAAATGCTATTCTAATGGGGACAGATGTACTAGAAGCATATGGACAAACACTTACAGAAGGTAATAATTTTTCTGTTGCGATTGGTACAGATAGTGAAGCAGAAGCTGATAAGCTGTTCAACGGGTTATCTGAAGGTGGAACCATCACTATGCCCCTGCAAAAAACTTTCTGGGGTAGTTATTTTGGTATGTTTAATGACAAGTTTGGTATTCAATGGATGGTAAATTATGATTATCAATAAGATATCTTTAATAAGATTGCTACTACAGCTGTGATAAACTATTAAATCGATTTCCTTTGCTTTCGTACAGCCTGTTTTTGTGCGAAAGCTTCTTTCGTGTATAAATTCCAATCATCAAACCTTAACAGATGTAGAGTATGAAAAAGCTAAAGATTATTTACTGGATTATTACTGGTATCATGGTAGCGATGTTAGGCCTGGGTTCCATCTTTGATGCCATTTCTGCACCCGAGGCAGTAGCCTATGTTACAAAATTAGGATATCCGGCCTACATTGTCCCTTTTCTGGGAGTTGCCAAACTACTAGGTATTATAGCAATACTGATTCCCGGTTATCCCAGGATTAAAGAATGGGCATATGCCGGATTGACATTTGATCTACTGGGAGCCTTATATTCTCATATTAGTAATGGAGATCCAGCATCTACCTGGATATTTATATTTATACCGATCCTACTTGTTGCTGGTTCCTATATTTTTTACCATAAGCTCCAGGAAATGGCAAAAGGTGAAACAGCAACTTATGCTCCACAACTTTAACCAGACACTACTTTATGGTCGAAGTATTTAAAACCAATGTTACAACTACAGAGCATGCAGATTGGCTGATATACCAAATCCATCATCATTTTCCTAATTATAAAGCCAATTTCGACCTGACCGACTGTGATCGGATTTTGCGCATAAAGAATGTATCGGGTCCTATAGAATCCGATTTTTTGATTTCATTCCTGGAAAGATTCAGATGTAGAGCAGAGGTACTATCAGATGAAAGTGAATCTGTTCTAAGTGGAATAAATCTCTTACTCAATCAGGTTAGTTAACCTATATGTTTTTTGATTGAACCTATACAGTAAAGAGCCTAAATTCGGAATAGTGGGTCGCTTTAGGCTCTATTTTTTCTTTATTTCAAACAATAAAATAATATAACAGAGATCTACTGTACCAGTTGAGCAAATAATCGAAGAAGTGTTTCCTGGGCATTCAGACAAAATCCAGGATGTACGGGTGATGTTTGTACTACTGTACTTCGGGTTGCTGTAAGCCATCGAAAGCGGGAAGCTATTGGAAGCAGACCAATGGGACCTCCTTGCTTGCCTCCTTTACATATCTGAGCAAAGGCAGTAAGTCTCTCTTCCAGTTCCTGTACTTCAACCTGACAGACAAACGCTTTTAATCTCTCTGGATTTATTTCAAACATAGTTTGCAGAAATCCTTCTGCTGAACAATAAACAATAACGCCTACATTAAGAAATTCTTCGCGTTCCACACGAGGTACGACGCGAATTACGGCGTACTCAAATAAGTGCTTCTCTTGCATGTTGTGCTTCCTTGACAAAAATTTCTGATGAGGCAAGTCTTGTTTCTAAAAACTGGATATACATATCACGTTCTTCATCAGCAGAGATAAAAGCTGATCCTCCGGTAAGCCATATATCCGGAACTAACCCAACAATAGAGTGTATTCGTTCCAAAGTTAATATTGACTTAACTTCTGTGTCTATTTTTTCCAGTTCGGAGGCTTGTGGTAATAGTACATGATCTTTTACCTGAGTAAAAGGTTTTCGGCTATGCTCTTCCCAATTCTGGCCGGAATGATGGAAATACAGGGATGCTCCATGATCTATCAGCCATAATTCTTTATGCCAGATTAGCATATTGGTATTGCGGGCAGTTCGGTCCACATTGGTAATCAGACAGTCCAGCCACACAATTTTGGATGCCAGATACGGTTCTACTGTATTGACTACAGGATCAAATGTAATAGCTCCAGAGAGATAATGTACTGCTAGATTTAGTCCTGTGTCACTGGCCCGAAGCAGATCCTGAATTTCCTCGTCTGGTTCTGTTCGACTTAAAGCGGGGTCTATGGTAGCGTACACAATTTCTGGTACACGCATGCCTAAAGCTCTTGCCAGTTCACCACCAATCAACTCGGCAATAAGTGCTTTTACGCCCTGTCCGGCTCCTCGAAATTTAAGGACATATAGAAAATCATCGTCTGCTTCCACCAGGGCAGGTAATGAACCTCCTTCCCGTAGTGGGGTAACATAACGAGTCACATGGACTGTTCTGAGATGAGATGAATTATTCACAGGAATAGAGTTCTGGATCACACATAATAAATCTCTTTATCAACAGACTCATCTGTCTAACAAGATATGAGCGTGAAAGTTAGACCAAATTTTTGAAAAGTCAGAAATCAGGATTTAACTTTTGTAGAAACGTGGATTTACTAAAAGTGCTAGAGTAGGCACTATTTTATTGCTAATCAGATTTTTGTAATAGATCAGGAGTAGAAAATTATTGATAGGAAATAATCTACTTTGCTGTTCTATTTTGTAATTTACTATCTGTCAACAAACACACAAATCTTTACTTCTTAAAGCGCAATCCATGGAAGCTATTACCTATGACCTCGTTTTTGATCCAATAGACATTTCTGCTATTGAATCAGACTTTTACTCAAACAACAGGATCTATTGTAATATAGAAAAAACACCGGATGGTGATCACATCTATGTATTCAATCCGGAATATGCTTTTGAAAAGCAGCAAATAGTCAATGCAGATGCAGGCAGAATCCTGCGCTATCTGCATATACCTGAAAAATACCCAGAATTATACCAGAAATTTCTGCAGATCGGACACATGTATATCCGGACGGATCATGCCAATATTAGTGTCTTTCTTATTCACAGCCTTCCCAGTGGAGTTACTCATTAACGGAAACTCGCTCCAACAAACTTCAATACTTCGGGCAGAGCTGTACGCCAGTATATCCAGGTATGGGCACCATCTCTGACACGAAACTCATGCGGAATGCCTTTGTTAATAAGTAAGGCATGTAGTGCCATGTTTTCCTTTATCAGATGGTCATCGTCACCACAATCAATATAATAACGGATTGACTTAAGCTGCTCAACAGGTGTAGTCTCAATGATTTTTGGAATAGAGTTTTTATACCAATGATCTGTCAAGCGGTCTTTGCCTTTTAGTGTTTGCGGAAAATTTACGGTAAATCGTCTCGCCCATTCTGAATCTGCCATGGTTACTGCATCTGTATCCGTAAACACAGCGCTACTTAAAGGAGCAGCCGCTGCAAAGAGATCAGTATGTTTGGTTGCCAGCAACAATGTACCAAAGCCACCCATCGATAATCCGGCAATACCTCTGAATTCTTTGCTGGCTCGTATCCGATAAGAGGCCTCAATATGAGGTATTAACTCACGAATAAAAAAATCTTCATAGTTATTCTTACCATCTGCACTATTCATATACCAGGTCTTACCTGCATCAGGCATCACAATAATCATAGCAGGAGCATCACCATTATTTATAGTCCTATCTGTGATAGACTGTACTTCTCCAGCTTGTGTCCAGCCAGTTTCATCATCTCCTAATCCATGTAAAAGATATAAGACAGGGTAACGGCGATTGGTTTTATCATAATCTGCCGGAAGGTATATGGAATACTCAACTTCCCTTCCAAGCACAGAACTTTTTAACTTAAGGCTTTCTTTGATAGTTCCTTGTTGAGCGTAAGTAATAAATGAAGTAAGTATCAGATATAACGTAAAAAACTTTTGCATGAGATTTCTTTATAGTAATGGGTATAGAGCAACAAAGAAATATTTTATTTCTTAACCAGAAAATTATTTTCAGCATGCTTCATCCCGAATTTTAGCTAATGACTTATTTATTCATCAACTATTGGATTTACGATGAGTTTTATATTTGCGTTTTATTCACAGCAAGAAAAATTTTGCGGTGAACTCCGATCAAAAATTTTCTTGCTGTGAGTTATGCGCAAAAGAAAAAATGATCGGAATTCTGATCAAAATAAAAAGTGATTAGAGTTATATGCAATTTGTTCACTAATCAATAAGGCAGTCGTACCTTCTCTAAAAAATAGTTTGCCTTGAACTATGCGCATAGACAAAATATGATGTAAATAAAACGCACGCTCTCGGCCAATCAGTAAGGCTTTAATTTCATTGAAAAACAGGTTTTTCAATTACTTCCTGAATACACACTGGTAAATGATTAAAGAAATCATAGCCTGTTTTCTGCTCCACTTCATCTACTGATACAGCATATGCTTTCCAGCTATTATCCAGATCCTGATTATTAGGAGCCCAGATGGCAATAGTCTGAGTAGTTTTGGTCACTCTTTTGACATCATCATCTCCTTTGGGCATGACAATCAAGACTTTCCAGCATGCTTCAGGTACTGTTATCTTATCTTTTACTTTGGTAGCAGTACCATTTGATCCTGTGCCACCTGAACCAAATGTTCCTGCATAGATATACAGCTCATTACCTTGTTGCACCAGATCTCTGCAATAGCTTTCAAGCGATTCCCAGGTATTTCGATTCAGATCAGGTGATTGAGGAACCATATTAGTCATCAAAAAGGTAGCTGAGTTGTCCGCTTGAGTAGCAGTACGGTCAGCACTTGGACACAGATGCCCTCGATCAAATCCGGAACCGCTATAGTCATTTGGTTTAGCAGCATCCCAGCCGGAAGGCAAGCTTGCATCTGGTTTGAAATCATCCTGTCGATCTGCGCTGCCAATATCTTCACTGCCAAGATGCCATGCAGCCCAGTTGGATATTAACTGACTGCGATTATAGGAAAGAGCATATTGTGTTTTCTCCATTAGGTAATTATCACTCTGGCTTTCGTCCTTCTTGGCTCCAGAAGGATTTCCCATCAGCAAATGAGCTGATGTGGTAGTAATAGTAGGGTAGTCACACGATGTTTGGGGCGATACAGGTGTCCTCTTACAGGACCATAGTGTGACAAGGCTTATGATGACAAGTACATAAGTTGATCGACGAATGTAAAATTGCATAGTTATAGATGATTGGTTACTGATAAACGAAGATAAAGTGTTTATTCTATTTTTTTGTGTCTATCTTTCAGGAAGATATATGTGAACCAAAATGTATTTTTAGAATCCTATTAATTTTTAGTAAAATGCAGCTGTACTTACTAAATCCGAATGAAAGCTATCCTATTTCTATTTGCTATTTTACTTTTTGTATTGATAGCAACACCAACACTTGCTCAAATAGCAGATACAACCACCCAAATAACACAATCTGTACAAGCAGATTCTTTACACACAGCTACAAATGATCCTGGCTATGTTGAAGATGATTTTGCACCAGGTATTTTGGGGGCTATTATTTTATTATTTGTATTTATACTGGTTTGTATTGGAGCGGGTATTGTGCTTACCATTGTAGGACTTGTAGCAGCATTTGCACTTGTATCTTTTGGCATTCTGTCCACTTCCATCCTAGTTGGTCTTTATCAAAAATCCTTCGCGAAAGGTTTTAAGACACTTCTAGTTAGTACATCCACATTGGTAGGATTGGTATGTGGGGGTGTTGGTTTAGGTATACTAAATGCCTTATTGCATTGGTGGGAGATTGGAGCCTCTGTATTCATTGGTTCAGTTTGTGGCACTCTGGCAGGCTTTGCATTTGGAATTCTTGCATACTACATTATTCAAAGGTTTGTTGCATTCTTTAAACAAAAATTGAATCTCTCAACAGAGTTAGTCGCAGAACGTAAGCTATAACACATGGTTCATCCCAAATTTTAGTAAATAGAAAAAGAATAAGCTTTATAGGAAAAGTTTACAGGGGACCTAAAGGCAATATTGTTTAAGGTCCTCTTTTATCAATTCTAAAGTTCACTCACACACAGGTATTACATAACTCCATAAAAAAGAATAGCGGTACAAAAACATAGTGTACCGCTATATCAAACCTGAAATTTGCTCCTTCAAATCTTCAATACCTCTGATTTTCAAACTTAAGGCAGGACGATTTTTATTCTATAAAAACGTCTGAAGTTTCAGCAAGCCATGTTCCTCTAGTAGCACAGCCACTTTTTGGATAAATTCAAATGGAATATCCGCTTTTTCTGCAATTTCCAGCAATGAATGTTCGCCATCTGAAAGGTTTAGTACCCAAAGCATAGCCATCTCATAGGATTTGGTATGATTATCACCACTAATAGCCCGATATAATCCCCGTTTCCCTAACTGCGGCTCACATTTCGGATTTTGGTTTACATATATACCATTACCTTCCAGTATCTGAAGTATAGTTTTATAAAGTTGATAAGATTCTGTAAGGTTTTGGGGCTGTACCAGATCTAAATTATCAGCAGAAGTATGATATTCAGGATATTGTCCATGTGGAGTACGCATAAGACACCCTACAGGCAAATTAAAACCTGGAGAGCAGTACTGACGTTCGTCATATCCATAAGGAAAGAAATCTATGATGTGATAAGGCAGCTGAATATGTTTTAATGCATGCGCAGCAGCTCTGTCAATCGTTGCATTACCACGACGGGATTTTTTGTATGTGAATCTTCCGCTATCGCCTACCAGGGTAGCGACCAGACCATGTTTAATCTTAAATGCTTGTTGTTCATTAAGACTCAACCAGGTTATAGAGCCAATAGTACCAGGTATAAACAGAAATCGGTAAGAATATCTGTGAGGTTGTTCCTGAAGCCACTGAATCAGTTTAACTGCCAGTGAGATACCTGAAAGATTATCATTTGCCAGTGATGGATGACAAATGTGGCAGGAGATTAAAACTTCCTCTTCTGTGCTACCCGGCAGGAAACATTCTCCATAAGTGAGACTGCCTGGTTCAAGAGAAGAATCAATGCATACTTCATAATCTCCATCTTCTAATGATTCTAATTGCCTATGAGTCATACAGAAGCCCCAGTTCTCATTATAGTAAGATGTCCGATATGGTATCCAGTCAGGTTTGTCTGGTAATGAAAACAGATGAGGTTTTAGTTCTGCCAGTGATACCGTTTTATGGATAGGAGTACTATAATTAAGTACATGAAGGTTATGGTCTTTGAAGCTAAGAATAATATTTCCTTGAGGATCTTTTATCCATGCATCCTGAATATTCCATTCTTTAGGGACAGTCCAGTCAAATACAGGTGTTCCAGTAGGAACTTCTTTGATCTGTACTGGAATATAGTCCTGTAAGATTTGTAATGTCTGGCGAACTCCATTCCCGGTAATGCTCCGGCAAATAGGATACAACCGGGTAACGATCTGATACATTTCGTCACCCGGTTGTATAACAGAAGGGTCTGCCATTGCTGGCAGACCTGTATTTATTTCAGTTATCATTATTTTTCTACTTCTTCCAGTTTTTGTGCTGACACATTATCCTGTACTGCTTTTTTAGGAGATATAACTTTTAAATCCGGGATACAGGTTACAAACTGTCCGCCCCAATCTCCAATATAGCTCAGTTGTTTGCTTATCTCATCCCGTAGATTCCATGGTAGAATGACCACATAATCAGGCTTTTGTTCTTTGATTTTGTATTCATTCACAACTGGAATGTGACTGCCTGGCAAATATTTGTTTTGTTTGTATGGTGAAGCATCTACAGCAAATTCAATTAACTCTGTACCTACTACTCCACAATAATTCAGGAATGTATTTCCTTTTGCAGCAGCTCCGTATGCAGCAATTTTCTTTCCTTCTTTTTTCTTTTCGAGCAGGAATAACAGAAAATCGTATTTGATTTTGGAAACTTTGCTTTGGAAATCAGCATAAGATCCAATGTTTTTGAGACCGGCTGCTTCTTCTTTCTGTAATAACTTCTCTACATTAGGAGTTATCTGGTGTTTTTGATTTCCAGCATGTTTTGCAAAGATCCGTAAGGAACCACCATGAGTAGAAATTTCCTGTACATCAAACATTTCCAAACCCTGCGCTTCAAAAATACGTTTTACAGAGACAAATGAAAGATAAGAGAAGTGTTCATGGTAAATAGTATCAAACTGGCATTCTTCGATCAGTTTCAACAAATGAGGGAATTCCATTGTAATGATACCATCATCTGCTAAAAGCATCTTCATACCACTAACGAAATCATTAATATCTGGTACGTGAGCTAATACGTTATTACCTATCAATAAATTGGCTTTTAACCCTAATCTTACAGCAAGTTTTTTGCTGAAATAATCGGTAATAGTAGATATCCCTTTTTTTACTGCTTCTGCAGCTGTATTTCGGGTAGGTTCAATACCTAGTACAGATACATTTTTCTCTTTAAAATATTGAAGCAAATAACCGTCATTTGAAGCAATCTCCACAACCATCGAATCCTCGTTGATTCCAAAACGTTCCTGCATCATTTCGGTGTAACGTTTTGCATGTTCAAGCCAGCTCTTGGAGAAAGAGGAATAATAAATATAATCGTTGTTAAAGATCTCAGTTGCTTTTTTGTACTCATCAATCTGTACTAAAAAGCATTCATGACACACATAAAGCTTTAGCGGATAATAAACTTCTGGTTCATTCAATTCTTCGTGTGAAAGAAAAGAGTTAGCTGGTGGACTGCTTACTAAGTCTACAAATTCATGCTTCAATTCTGTGTTACAATGACGACAATGCATAGGCGTGTGTATCTGACTGGTTACTAATTAATTAAGTGGATTTAAATTGTTAAGAGATCCGTATATAGACAGTGGTTTGTAGCAAAACAAATATGAAATTTAAAAATCAGTTTTTAGTTAAGTCAGATTGAATAAGATGTAATAGTAGAAATATCTGACATCACTACAAGTGTAAGAAATAATTTAATTATTTGTTTTTGAGGCTAGAATATCCAGATAGCAGACTCTCCGGATAAGAGGTTAGATCCTTGATCATAAATTAACTTGATGGTGATACAAGGTTAGTAGAGCAATTCTTACGATACATTTTCAAATGTGATGAATATGTAATTTTTTGAATATACCAATTTAATAATTTCCATTCTACGAATATTAGTACAGGTAAAGGTAAAAAGGTAAACACCAAGAAGTTAAAGAATGGGCATTCCTTCGACAGAAAGAAGTTTTAAGAAGATGAAAATGGTTTTATATCTGATAAAGAAAATAGAACCATTTATCTTCAGTGTCATTTTTATTGAAAAAAAGCAGAAAACAAACCTCATGCTTTTTTTCTGCTTTTTTGAAAAAATAAATCGTACATGGTTAAAACAGTTAATGCATTCGATCTCCTCTGATTTCTAAAGTTGAGATAATTTCAGCTTCTGCCTGTAATAATTCTTCCCATCGTTGTTTAACAGTTTCTGATGGCATATATTCTTTCGCCAGGTCCAAAAAGGTTCTATAATGTCCAGCCTCAGAGACCATAAGTTCATAATAGAACTCTTTTAGTGATTCATCTGCAATATTTTCTGATAATAATCTGAAACGTTCACAGCTACGAGCTTCTATTAATGCACTAATGAGGAGTTTATCCATGAGTTGTTGCTCGATACGTCCACCTTTACGTTCTAGTTTTCCCAAACGAACAGCATATTCATCTGATCTTTTATGGCCTAGATGATACCCTCTTTTTTTTAACTCTGCCAAAACACGTTCAAAATGATTCCATTCTTCCGCAACAATCTCTGTCATTGTATCTACAAGTTTTGTTCGTTCTGGAAACTGGACAATAAGAGAAATACCATTTGATGCAGCTTTTTGTTCACAGTATGCATGATCTATCAGGATCTCATCAATATTCTTTTCAGCAATATTGACCCATCGGGGATCTGTTGGAAGTTTTAATCCAAGCATGGTAATAAGATTATAAGAACTTGTTTATAAATGCGTTTGTCTATTTTTATGCAAAGGTAAAATTTTTGTTTTTGGAGTTACTACCTGAATGAAAGAATGACTCTTGTTTTTGGATTATAATTTGGATAAATAGAAATATATTTAAGTGATCCTATATTTGTACATTTAACACCTAATACCTCCAATCCTATGCGTTATTATTTCTTTTTGGTTATTTTTCTTAGTTCAATAGCAGCCCATAGCCAGTCTGCAGATAAGCTTGGAATAGTTAAACATAATCATATTGGATTACATGTTAAAGATATTCAAGCCAGTACAAAGTTTTATCGCGAAACCCTCGGCCTACAACCTATCCCTGTTCCTGATGATTTGAAGGCCATTCGATCTTGGTTCAAGCTAGGAGAAGACCAACAAATACATTTATTGGCAGGACGTACAGAACCTGTGGTTAATGATCGGAATGGTGGTCACTTTGCAGTCTTCGTTGAAAGTATTGATCAGGCAGAAGCATTTCTGAAAAAGAGAAATATAGCTTATCATCCACAAGTGCGCTTTGACGGTGTAAAGCAGATTTATATTACAGATCCTGATGGATATGTTATTGAACTTAATCAGATTAGCACCAAAAAATAATATCTTTTTTCTTCTACACTACTACACGTTATTACCTTTGCCTTATACTTCTGCATGTTTGACTAGACATGTACTTGTTTTCTATGACTAAAATTACTGAACATATTCGACGGGCTAATGGGAAGACTCTGTTTTCCTTTGAAATAATTCCTCCCTTAAAAGGTGAAAGTATTCAACATCTTTTTGATGCAATAGAACCCTTAATGGAGTTTAAACCTCCTTTCATTGATGTAACCTATCACAGAGAAGAGGTTATTGATAAAAAACACAGCAACGGATTAATTGAGAAGGTATCTGTACGGAAACGTCCAGGTACAGTGGGCATCTGTGCCAGAATTATGGAACGATTCAAGGTAGATGCAGTGCCTCATGTGATTTGTGGTGGTTTTACAAGAGATGAAACAGAGGATATGCTTGTGGATCTACATTACTTGGGAATAGATAATGTATTAGTGTTAAGAGGTGATCCTGAAAAATCAGCCGGCGTATTTAAACCTCGTGAAGGTGGACATGCCTATGCTTCCGAGTTATTACAGCAGGTAATGCAAATGAATAAGGGTATTTTGCTACATCAGGAAACAGAATCTTATCCCACCAGCTTCTGTGCCGGAATTGCAGGTTATCCTGAAAAACATTTTGAAGCTCCCAATATGGAGACAGATTTCAAATACTTGAAAATGAAGGTTGATATGGGGGCTGAATTTATTGTAACTCAGATGTTTTTTGATAATGCCAGGTATATTGAGTTTGTAAAGAAATGTCGCCAGGCAGGGATATTAGTGCCTATAATTCCAGGACTCAAACCTCTGACTACAAAAAAGCAATTAACCGTATTGCCACGTATTTTCCATCTGGACTTGCCTGATGAACTGGTAAAAGCAGTGGAAGAATGCAAAACAGATAAAGAGGTGAAGCAGGTCGGGATAGAATGGTGTATACAACAGTGCAAAGAACTTATTGAGTTTGGAGCACCTGTCATGCACTTTTATACAATGAGTAAATCTGATCCTGTAAAAGCCATAGCACAGGCAATTTTTTAATTATGGAAGTTCAACTCGCACACACAGAAAAAGATTTTCTCAAATGCTGGGAGGTGATACATGCGTTACGGCCTCATCTGACAATAGAAGAATATCTGGCGTTGTTAACAAAAATGACTCAAAGCGGATATAGTCTTATCTTTATTGAAGATGGAGATAAGGCTGCTGCTGCATTGGGATTTCGGTATATGACTATGTTCTATGCTGGAAACATTATTTACATAGATGATCTGACAACATTGCCAGAAAGTAGAGGCAAAGGATATGCCAGTACATTGTTGGATTATATCATTGAAAAAGCTAAAAATGAAGGATTGAATGGCGTTCATCTGGATTCCGGACATCAACGATTTGATGCTCACAGACTGTATTTGAATAAAGGATTCCGGATTACCTGTCATCACTTTCAGCTTGATTTATCAAGAAGATAAAATAAAGGATTGAAATCCATATAAATTTTGTTTCTGGTAATAAAACGGATTGCCTATGAAACTTATTGAATGTCCCCGTGATGCAATGCAGGGTTTTACAGCTTTTATTCCAACATCTGTTAAAACCACCTATCTCAATAAATTATTGGAAGTTGGCTTTGATACATTGGATTTTGGAAGCTTTGTTTCTCCCAAAGCCATCCCTCAAATGGCTGACACTGCAGAGGTATTAAAAGGCTTAGACCTAAGTGGTACTAGTACTAAACTGTTGTCTATTGTAGCCAACAGAAGAGGAGCAGAACAGGCCACATATTTTGATGAAATTAGCTATATAGGGTATCCTTTATCTGTTTCGGAAATATTTCAGCAACGCAATACCAATAAGTCTATTTCAGAGGCATTAGAAGAAATCGAGCAGATTCAGAACCATATATCTGGTAAGGGAAAGATATTGGTAGTTTATTTGTCAATGGCTTTTGGAAATCCCTATGATGAATTGTATCACCCGGATCGTGTATCATTGTTAACAGAAAAGTTATCGGACCTGGGTATTACTATAGTTGCACCTTCAGATACTATTGGATCTTCTACTCCTGCAAGTATTATACAGTTGTTTCAGCAACTGTTAAAAGATTTCCCTCATATTGAGTTTGGGGCACATCTGCATTCTACTCCTTCGACTGTTATTGCTAAGATAGAAGCAGCATATCAGGCGGGATGTCTTCGTTTTGATGGCGCTATCAGAGGGTTTGGAGGCTGCCCGATGGCTAAAGATGAGTTGACAGGCAACCTCCCTACCGAACAAATTATTGAGTATTTTGAACGTCAGTCGATAGATCCGAATATTAATAAATCAGCTTTTGAAGATGCCTGGCAATATGCTGCTCAGGTATTTGCCTTGCATTAAGTTACTTTCTAAAAAATACACTCATTTATTTAGCTTTACTAGCTGGAGATATTATTTCTCCGACAGGTTGGGTATTTGTATAGGTAATACCCAGAAAGGCAGCCAACGTTTTTGCAATCTGGTTTTGATAATATTGTCCTTCTACTTTCATCTCTCCCTGATTGGGTGTATCTGGGCCGATTACAGCCATCCAGATCTGATCTGCATGTACTACCTTATCTCCATGATCTTTCCATAATGCTTTGGGTTCATCACCTCTGCCATGATCTGTTGTAATAATAAAAGTTGTCTTGTCTTTATATTGTGGTTGTGATTGGACAAAATTCCATAAGTCTCCAATAAATCCATCAACCATATGGGCGGTTTTTAAATAGGTATCGTACTTTCCAGCATGTGCATAGTCATCAGTTTCATCAAAAGATAAGAAAAATACTCTGGGCTTATTTTTTTTGATGTATTCCTTAGCTAGATAATAAGTCATCCAGTCCAGGCGGGTTGTACCCCAAGGGCTAGGTACTTGTTTCTGCATATCATTCAATAATTCTTCCTGTACAGATAGTTGTCCTGTTGCCTGTTCATAACCTGAGTTGACTGGTATACGGCTTCTGGATTCATTGATGATAAATGGGAATACATCCCATGTTGTATAGGCTGCCACTTTTCCGGTAAATCCTTTTTGCTGATTTATAAATTCAAGAACAGTTTGATTTGGATTAAGAACCTTATCATTAGAATTGATACGGGTATCGACAAAGCCTGTTAATGTTTCACTATAACCAGGATACGAAAACCAGAATGGGTTTTTTACATTAACTTTGTTCCCATAGTGCCGATTTCCATATAATTGTCCTTGTTTGCCTATTGTTGTCCATAAAAAAGGAAATAATACTTCTCGTCTTTGTTGAGTTGTTTCCTTCCAGAATTGAGGTTTGACATCTTCCGGACTAGGTGTGAAGACAACATCGTTGATCAAAGCAGAATCTGCTCCTCTGAATATCTCCTGCCAACGTAAGCCATCTGTCATAATGAGAAATACATTTTCCGTTTTGTGTTGCGCAGTAATGGAGTTCACACACAGAATTGTAAATAGAATAAATAGTATAGGTTTATGCATGGTTAAAGGTGGTTTGACAGTTAAAAATGATTGCAGTGAAAGAATGTATTGAAATCAAAATTAGAGGAAACATGCTTCTAGCTGATTAACAAAGTATTATCTCTAAGTGAAATTTATGGTTTTATTAATACGCTGAATATCAGTGGTTTGTTTGATGTGTTATTAAGAGGAATATGGAAGAGAGGAGAAAGAGAATGTAAAATATATCAAAAAGAAGGAGTAGTAGTGACGAAGTTGATTATAATCTTTCCTGCACAATGACAAGAATTGATTCATAAAATACTATTATTTTGCAGACATAAAAACCAATTGCCAAATCTATTGAAACCAGATACTCATTCAAGTCCAATTATTACCGTTATTGGAGGCGGTAGTTGGGCAACAGCTATTGTTAAGATTTTATGTGAGAATGATGTTCATATACGTTGGTGGCTGCGCAACATAGAGGATGTTGAGTACATTCGTAAATTTGGTCATAATCCCAACTATCTGAGTGATGTTCAGATTAATCGCCGTAAGGTGCGTACATTTTATCAGCTACCTAAAGCGCTTGAAGATGCAACACATGTGATTCTGGCTGTCCCTGCTGCTTTTATTCAGGATGCCATGAAAGATGTACGTCCTGAAGATTTACAGGGGAAAGTAATCATATCTGCAATAAAGGGGTTGATCCCCAATGAGAATATACTAATCACAGACTGGGTAGAAAGTGCCTTTTCTGTTCCGAAGGGCCAGATTTGTGTGATTGCAGGCCCCTGCCATGCTGAAGAAGTTGCTTTAGAGAAACAATCCTATCTGACCATTGCATCAACAGATGTACTACAGGCTGCCCACTTTGCAAAGATGATGAGTTGCCGATTCCTTCAGGCTCATGCCATAAAAGACATTTATGGAGTGGAATACTGTGCTGTAATGAAAAATGTTATTGCACTGGCATGTGGTATAGCTCATGGCTTAAATTATGGAGATAATTTTCAGGCAGTGTTGGTTTCTAACTCTATGCAGGAAATCCAGCGGTTTGTGGATGCAATTAACCCTATGCAAAGGGATCTGATGGCTTCTGCCTATCTGGGCGATTTACTGGTGACAGCATACTCTCAGTTTAGTCGGAATCGTACATTCGGAAATATGATTGGACGGGGTTATAGTGTTAAATCAGCTCAGGTAGAAATGAATATGATTGCAGAGGGATATTATGCTATTAAAAGCATTTTTGCTATTAACAAACAATATCAGGTTAATATGCCTATTTCTAAAGCAGTGTATCGGATTCTTTATGAGAAGGCTTCTCCTGCATCTGAAATTCAGAAATTAAAGGCACAGTTAAGATAATTTAAAATAGGTAAGTTTATTTCTAAAACCAGATACTAAGAATAGAATGTCTGAGCTGACGATAGACATGCTGTTATATGCCTATGCGCGAGGAATTTTTCCCATGGCAGATGATCGCAATGGTGAAATTCATTGGTATTCAGCAGATCCTCGGGCTATTATTCCTCTGGATACATATCGTCCACAACGATCCCTGCGACCGATAATCAATAAGAACATATTTGAAATCCGGATTAACACCCGTTTTGAAGAAGTTATGCGGCATTGTGCTGCACCGCGGGTTTCAGATGCTAATACCTGGATATCTGAACAGATGATACAGGTATATACACAATTGCATAAAAATGGATATGCTCATAGTGTAGAGGCCTGGTATGATGGACAGTTGGCAGGAGGCTTATATGGAGTGGCTTTAGGTGGGGCTTTTTTCGGAGAGTCTATGTTTACTTTACGTTCCAATGCGTCAAAAGTGGCATTTCATTATCTGGTACAACACCTGATCAAACAGGGTTTTGTATTATTGGATACTCAATTTATCAATGACAATGTATTGCGATATGGCGCAGTAGAGATTCCAGCTACAGAGTACCATCAACAATTGGAAATAGCACTGGCACAATCAGTTTCATTCATATGAATACAATCTCCCCACATAATATCGCAGGATAAGTATTTGATGGTTATATCTGACGGCATGAAGATTTACTTTTTTGTTTAAGGAGTACATTTTGTATGCTTTCTGGTAAAAACTAACATACTTTCTATAGTCAATCTGTTTCCGGTTAACATCAGGGTGAGAAAAGATGGAGAAAATTTGCGAACTTCAACTAACCACATTCTCAATAATACCCACAAAATAGAATAAATCTGTTATTCAGTCCGATCATTTTGATAACAGGCAGAAGATAGTGTTTTGAGTGTATATGCAAGGGCAGTCTGATAAAAATTAATAATTATAGTCTGATATCCAATATAATAGATGGAAGCTAACTGTCTGATGTATAGAGGATCGGCATAATTACAAAATAGGTTTAAAATTATTAAATTACTTACAGCGTCAAGTGATACGCAAATTCATACGGCTTGTGATTTTCATCTGGTTGGGCGCTGGGCTTTTATGTATAGTAAAGGCTCAGGAGTATGCCTTGCGTGGTATAGTAATGGATGACGCACATATTCCTGTTGGTGGTGTACAGATTTCAATCAATGGTTCGTATACAGTTGTAAGTACACCAAAAGAAGGACGTTTTCAGGTAAATCTAAAATCTCCTCCTGTAAATGGAGAGCTTGATATTGTTGTTATAGCTACTGGATATAAGCTTAAATCAAAAGACTTTAATTATTATCAGAGAGAGATAGAGCTAATCATCCAACCCATTTATAAGACATTAGGTGGCTGGGTTCGGACTCCTGATAAATCACCTGTTAGCAATGCGTTAGTCCGATTCAGGAATAATACGCTTGAACGAAGTGCAACAACAGACACTGATGGTTTTTTTAAGTTGCAGCTTCCCAATGAGGCACAGGTTACTATTTCAGACTTTGCTGTAGAGGCCTACAAAGTAGATGATGGTAATGTAGAGTTACGAAAGGTAAAAAATGACAATCTGAAATTTATACAAGAAAATACATTTGTCTTCTTGACTGTATCAGCAGATGACCAGATAGTAGAAGTAACATCTTTACAAGATAAAAATACTGCAAATACGCTAAATACAAGTGAGAATACTACTAACCGTATTAGTTTACAAAAAGCTTCATCCCATCAGGAGCCTTTTAAAATAACAAAAGACAATAAGAACCTTAAGGCTTTAATCAGATTAATAGGAGAAAAGCGGGGTGATAAGGCTATTACAGGAAATCATACACAGGTCATAGGTAAAGAAATTGAAACTATAAGTAAAGAACTAAGTCGATTACAAGGTGAAGTAACTGGAGCAACAACCGATCACGAACGTACTCTCGCAGAAGAAGCTTTTACAGCCTATATCAATGATGAATATATTAACAGCTTTATCGAATCACTCAGAAAAATTGATCCTAATAATCCATTGGTTATTCTCCTGGAAAAATATAAGCGGGATAATCAGGATATTCTGGATGCAAAGAATGAAGCGGATCGTCAATTAAGTATTATTACAAGCCAGTTTCGAGCAAGTAAATTCGTTGTAGTCCTTTTGCTGTTATTGGTCGCGATTGCTGTATTTTTTGCAGTAAGTAATAATAAGAAGAAAAAGAAACTACAGGAAACCTCTCAAACCTTGGAGGAAGAACGTCGTCGTTTAGAAGTGGTTAATGAAGAACTTAAGACTCTGATGGGGATAGTTGCCCATGATCTGAAAGCTCCCTTGAACAAAGTAGTGGGTCTAACTCAGTTACTACCATTGGTAGGTTCTCTTAATGAGGAGCAGACAAAATGTATGCATATGATAAATCAAGTTGCATTTGATGGGAGACAGTTTATTGAGAACTTGTTAGACCTGAAAGCTATTGAAGAACAAAGCAGACGTTTAAAGATAGAACCTTTGGAAATTATGCAGTGGTTCTCTCGCTCTATAGTGGGCTATGAGCAAACTGCAAAGAAGAAAAATATTGACCTAAGAATGCAAAGTAATGTCAGTGAAGGCTATATATTAGTAGATAAATCAGCTTTTGGACAGATAGTAGATAATTTGGTGTCTAATTCCATTAAGTTTTCTCCTACAGATAAAAATGTGCTCATATCTATTGATGTAGGATACTCATTGGTCTCTATTGCTGTGAAGGATGAGGGGCCAGGAATATCAGAAGAAGATCAGCAAAAGATGTTTCGGAAATTTCAACGTCTTTCTGCCCGTCCAACAGCTGGAGAACATTCCAGTGGCTTGGGGCTTTCTATTGTGAAAAGGCTTGTTGAGCAGCTGAATGGCGAGATACATCTGGATAGCAGGTTAGGTGAGGGTAGTACCTTTACTGTTTATTTTCATAAGCATGTGCTAGAAACAGTTGAGGAAGAAGAAGCCATTAATCAATAAAATATTTGATTGAAATGAGTATCGCTTGTAATTTCCTTTATAAGCTGATACTTTTGACAATCACCTCTATCAATGCGATTTTGTCAGAATTCCTGAATAGTTTTAAAGAATACATACAGAGAACCATTTTAGTATCTCTGGTTTTCGCTGGTTTGGCTTTTTCCTCTTCTGCTCAAACTAGTAATCATTCTGATTCTACATTCTCTTTTTCCACAGTAAACAAACAACGTTTACGAACTTTGGTGATCGGGGGAAGTACAGTTTATGCTGCCACTTTAACAGGTTTGAATTTCCTTTGGTATGCAGATGAGCCACGTAGTTCTTTTCATTTTTTTGACGATAACTCTGAATGGCAGCAGGTTGACAAGGTAGGACATTTCTACACAGCTTATCATATAAGTAGAATAGGCGTCCAAGCTTTTCAGTGGACAGGTATGCCACGTTGTAAATCTATCTGGTGGGGTGGCTTAATGGGAGTTATCTTTCAGACTCCTATTGAGGTGCTGGATGGTTTTTCAGCAGCATATGGCGCATCCTGGGGCGATCTTACGGCCAATACTGTTGGCTCAGGGTTACTCATAGGGCAATTATTGCTTTGGGATGAAGAACGTATACATCCCAAGTTCTCATTTTATCCTACCTCATTAGCTAAGGTACGTCCACATATATTGGGTGATAATCTAATTCAACAGTCTCTAAAAGACTATAATGGTCAAACCTACTGGCTTGCATTTGATATAAAGCCATGGTTAAAGCAAGAGAGTAACTTTCCTGACTGGTTATGTATAAGTTTAGGATATGGTGCTCAGAATATGATTTCTGCAGATAATGCCCAGAGCAGGTTAGCAGGATATATACCTTACAGGCAATATTATCTATCATTGGATATTAATTTTACCAAAATTCATACAAAAAATCGTTTCCTGAAAAGTCTATTCTTTTTATTAAATAATGTACATATTCCAGCGCCTGCCTTAGAATGGAATCATGTAACAGGATTTAAAGCACATCCTCTTTATTTTTGAGCAAGAACTTCTCCTCTATATAAATAGTTTATAAGGAAAGAATCTGCAATAGTATTCTAATTTGCTTTAATTATCTTGAAAAATAAAAAAACAGCAGTATAGTAGTATACTGCTGTTTGATAGCTGATTGAAAACTTGGGGATATTTTCTCTTAAATGAATAAAATTTAATTTCCGTGAAACGTGTGAAACATCTATCTTTGTAAAGATGATCACATAACAAATATCACATAGAACTCTAGAGAAAAAAACAAATAGGAGAGCGTTTTAGTACGTGTGTGATAACCGTAATAAAATTCGGAAAAAAGTGGTCAATAATCTTTGAGTTAAAGCTAAATGGTTAATTTTCAGTCGTTTTGTAAGCCAAGTAAAAGGTTTTTACAGGTAAGAAAAAGTAAGATTTGTATTAACTTTTTAAAAAAGTAACATTTTTTTTGTAAAAACAACATGAGATACTGATGTTATTTGATCTTCAGTAGGTTACTATGTTATAATTCAAAGCCTGTAAGTAAGCCAAATCATATATATGGGTAAAATCATAGCCATTGCCAATCAAAAAGGCGGCGTAGGGAAGACAACTACCGCTATTAATCTTGCTGCCAGTATGGCTGCATTGGAATACAAGACATTAATTGTAGATGCTGATCCTCAAGCTAACTCTACCTCTGGTCTGGGTTTTAATCCAAAGGAAATAGAATTCAGTATTTATGAGTGTATGGTTGAAGGAATCAACACTCGTGATGTGATTATTCATACGGATATATCATACCTTGATCTTCTCCCCTCTCACATTGATCTGGTTGGGGCAGAAGTGGAGATGATCAATCTGAAGAATCGGGAAGATAAGATGAAAGAGTCATTACGGGATGTGAAAAACGATTATGATTTTATTATCCTGGACTGCTCTCCTTCCCTAGGTCTGATCACAATAAACAGTCTTACTGCGTCAGATTCTGTCATTATCCCAGTGCAATGTGAATACTTCGCATTGGAAGGATTAGGAAAACTGCTGAATACAATCAAGATTATTCAATCAAGATTAAATACCAGTCTGGAAATAGAAGGTATTCTGCTGACTATGTATGATCTGAGGGTGAGATTGTCGAATCAGGTAGTAGATGAAGTAAATGCGCATTTTCAGCAAATGGTATTCAGTACAATTATTCCGCGAAATATTCGTCTTAGTGAGTCTCCAAGTTTTGGTGTACCAGCTATTGCTCATGATGCGGAAAGTAAAGGCGCTATCAGCTATCTGAATCTTGCACGAGAGATACTGGCTAAAAATGGAATGATTCATTCTGAATAAGAATGACCTGTATTGTATACAGACCTACGTTTGTTGTGTGAAATGGATAAGGCTTGTATACAGAAAGAACCAGATAAAATAATCCTGACAATCAAATATGGAATTAAACATAAAAGAGACAGACAATATGGAGACGGCTAAAAATTTGAAACGTAGAAATGCATTGGGTAGAGGCCTTGGAGCCTTACTTCAGCAAACTGAGCCCCTTAATGAAACGGAACTGACTCAGGTTCCATCTATAAATTCTGTTTCTGACATTGATGTTGATACTATAGAAACCAACCCGTTTCAACCACGTACCTCGTTTGATCGCGATGCGTTGAATGAACTGGCTGAATCTATCAGAGTTCAGGGAATTATTCAGCCTATTACTGTTCGACAACTAGATAGAGATCACTACCAGTTGATTTCAGGTGAGAGACGTTTACAGGCGTCCAAGCTAGCTGGTCTTAAGGAAATACCTGCTTATGTGCGTACTGCCAATGACCAGCAGATGCTGGAAATGGCATTGATTGAGAATATTCAGCGTGAGAACCTGAATGCAATGGAGATTGCTTTAAGTTATCAGCGCCTGATTTCTGAATGTAGTCTGAAACAGGAAGAATTGGGAGAAAGAGTTGGTAAAAATCGTGCTACTGTAAATAACTATCTGCGCTTGTTGAAATTACCACCTGATATTCAGGCAGCATTACGTGATAACCGACTTTCAATGGGACATGCCCGTGCCATTATTAATGTTGAGAATATTGAGGCTCAATTAGCTATATTTCATAAGATCATTGAAGAAGATTTATCTGTGCGTGCTGTTGAAAATATGGTTCGTAATCTCGCAGAAGAATCCGGACAAAAAAAGAAAAAGGAACGGAAGCCTCTCCGAATGGAATACACACAACTGCAGTATAAACTATCTTCTTTTTTAAGTACAAAAGTGACTCTGAAGAGCAATGATAAAAATCAGGGTGAAATCCGGATTCCTTTTGTATCAGAAGATGATCTGAACCGTATTCTGGAAATATTGTCATTAAGTTAATAGTATATTTGAACCAACTGTATGCTGGCCTGATTTTTGATAAAATGATAAACCCGCAAAGCAATTTCTTGCGGGTTTATCATTTTAGTCTCTATTGCTCCAAGGTTTATTACTGCTAAGCAGAATGTTGTAATATCACATGTATGATTGATCAAATAGAACTGAAAATAGTATTCAAATTTTTTGTAGTATTTGTGTTATGTCTATTAGGTACCTTTACTGCTATAGGCCAGACAGATACTACCAAAGTTGGCCCTGAAAAGGCTCGTGTGGTTAATGCTGCCAAGGATACCTTGCTAATTGAAGGTGTTAATCCTCATTCTCCTCGTCGTGCTACAATGTTGGCCGCTATATTGCCTAGTGCCGGACAGATTTATAATAAGAAATACTGGAAGGTGCCTTTAGTATATATTGGTTTTGGGATTATTGGTTATTTCATTTATGATAACAATCGTACCTACCAGAATTTTTTACAGGCGTGGACTGCCAAGTATAACGGAGGCAGTAACGATGGACCATTCATTTTAGCTAAATTTTATCCGGAACTCTCAGCTCAGCAATTAGAAAGACTGAATGATGTAACTGTGCTGAAACGAAATAAAGACCTTTTTCGCAGATATCTTGAACTCAGCATTTTGTCTGCTGCTGCATTCTATGCATTACAGATCATAGATGCCAATGTGGATGCTCACCTGAAAGGATTTGACTGGAATAATCATAGCATTAGCCTACGTTTTGAACCAATTATTGAAAATAACTATGCTGGTTTGGGCTTTCGTTTACGCTGGTAAAAATCATAGCATAGTTCTGTAATCCCTACATTTGTAAACTCCGGATATTTCGCTGGCAAAACATCATTCGAAACAGAAAGATGTTATTTTTGTGCCTTAGTTGATTTCCAATACCTTTTTTCATTCTAACCGCATTTTTCATGAATATCCTTATTCTTGGTTACGGTAAAATGGGCAAAATGATTGAACAGATTGCCTTATCACGTGGTCACCAGATTAAACATAAAATCAGTGCTGACAATATCCATGAATTGAATCAGATAGATCCTAAAGAGATCGATGTTGCTATTGAATTCAGCGAACCTGGTGCTGTTATTTCTAATTTGTATTTTTGTTTTGACCATCATATTCCTGTAGTATCAGGTACTACAGGCTGGCTTGATAAACGGTCAGAAGTAGAAACACATTGTATGCAGAAGAATGGCGCATTTTTTTATGCGTCTAATTATAGCCTGGGTGTGAATATATTTTTTCACATAAATAAAGTGTTGGCAAAGCTAATGAATCGCTATCCCGATTATGATGTAGTTATGGAAGAAACTCATCATACAGAGAAGAAAGATGCACCTAGTGGAACAGCGCTTACCTTGGCGGGAGATATTCTGGATGAAGTTGTACGAAAAAATAACTGGGTAAACCATGGTGGAAAAAATGCATCAGAATTACCCATTATTTCTCACAGGATTCCAAATGTACCTGGTACTCATGTGATTCGTTATACTTCTCAGGTTGATGATATTGAAATCAAGCATACTGCACATAATCGGGAAGGGTTTGCATCAGGAGCGGTATTGGCAGCGGAATGGATTATTGGAAAGCATGGGGTTTTTGGTATGGATGATATGCTGGAATTTTAATGGCTATCAAAGCTCTCACATTGATCAGTTATACTCAGAAAGATTGATGGATGTATAATCTATAGAACTCTATGCGGATTGCGAAATATATTAGCGTCATTCTTGCAAGTATGTTTAAGTTTATAGGAGGACCATTAAGTGGAGTTGCTTTGGGGCTGCACTGGACAGAAACATACCTGCTTACAGTAACAGGGATGATGGTGAGTGTTATCCTGTTTACATTGCTGGGACATAAACTCAAACATACTTTGTTGAGTCGTTTTTATAAAAAACGGCTTTTATTTACACCTCGTAATCGGAGATTGGTAAAAGTATGGCGTAAATATGGGATGTTGGGGGTTGCTTTTTTAACTCCATTGATCTTGACCCCTATTGGGGGAACAATAGTCGCTTCTTCGTTTGGAGAGTCTAAATTTCGGATTTTTTTATATATGTTTTTCAGTGCTTTAGTTTGGGGCGTAATCCTGACTTTGGTTATTGATAAGCTTGGAGAAAAAGTATTGGAATTTTTCTGAAAATTGAATTAAACCCGGTTACAAGCCGGGTTTGTTTTTATCTGGAAGTAATAGTAGCGTGTCCAGCATTAAGAGATAAAATCTGAGTAACGCAGGATGGAATTTCTTCATCATAATGAGTTACATATAATAATGTTTTGTTAAGACGAAGACAAATCTCGTTAACCAAATCACGAAACTGTTTCATTCTGCTTGTATCCAGACTCTGACATGGTTCATCAAGAATAAGCAGAGGTGGATTTCTCACCAGAGCTCTTGCCAATAACACTTCACGTTGTTCACCTGTTGAGATTTCTTCCAGCTTCTTTTGTGAAAGATGACTAATATTCAGTAAATGCATATAGTCATCTACCAATGCCTGTTGTTCTGGCGTGGGTGTACGATACAATCCATCTGTGTTAAAAAGGCCTGATATGATGGTAGTATATACTTTGGTTTGCTTGGGGAAATACAAATGAAGTTCTGGAGAGACAAATCCGATACGTGATTTAATATCCCATATACTTTCTCCAGTACCTCGTTTTCGATCAAAAAGAAAAATATCGTTGGCATATCCCTGAGGATTATCAGCATTAATCAAACTCAGAAGTGTCGATTTTCCAGACCCATTAGGCCCTAATACTGCCCAGCGTTCACCTCGTTTTACTTCCCAATTAATATTATATAATACTTTTTTATCATTGTAAGATATTGTGACATTCCGCATTTTAACAGCATACTCAAAATTGGTATCTGTTTGCTGGGACAGTGCATGAATACGTGCATTAGCCTGTATAGATGGTGTTTCCTGACCTTCTATGGCTGACAGAGTTAGAGTATTTGTAATACAGGTTGGTATCTCATCAGAGGTAGTAGTAATAATAATTGTTGTACCAGCTTCTGCAAGATGGTTTAGTACAGTGTGAAGAATTTGACGAGATGCAACATCCAGTCCAACAAAAGGCATGTCAAGTAATATGGCCTTAGGTTGTTTTAAGAATGATCGGGTTAATAAGACACGTCTTGTTTCACCATTGGAAAGCGTCATCAGTTTTCGTGATAACAGATGACTGATTTTGAGTATATCAGCAGCCTGATTTATTTCATCATCTGTATACTTGGGAAGTCCCAGATTTACAGATGCATCGTCAATAGTACCAATAGGTTTCATCTGGTCTGTGAGAAATTCCCATACAGTAGGAGAATGCTCGGAGTCGTAGGCATAGAAGCGTTGTTGATAATATTGTGCTGCAGACTGAAGTATACGATTACCAGAATAATCTTTAGTGACCAGTTCCAATGAATCAGCTATCCATTCATTATCCTTTAGAAAGTGATAGGTTGCTGCCCCTCCCATGAATGGTATTTTACCTGCCAAGGCCTCTAACAAT
This sequence comes from Xanthocytophaga agilis, assembly GCF_030068605.1. Lineage (NCBI taxonomy): Bacteria > Pseudomonadati > Bacteroidota > Cytophagia > Cytophagales > Rhodocytophagaceae > Xanthocytophaga > Xanthocytophaga agilis. Next base: position 497,299 of record NZ_JASJOU010000005.1, on the reverse strand, counting down.
GTACTTTTTCCTGATCCGTTGGGCCCAATAATAGCCCAGTGCTGACCTTCGTGAAGATTCCAGTTAAAGTGTTGAAAGATAATTTTTTCAAATTTTCGGACAGAAACGTTCTGAATAGTAATAAATGGTTGCAAGCGACTAAAATTTAAATAGAAGGATTCAGATTGATTTTATAGCAGCATAAGCTGTATTCTCTTCTTGTTTTTAGAAGAGATCCGGGTAGAGGATTATAAGATCGACGACTAAACTGTGACAACGTGTTTTACTCGGGTATGGGTTGCCAGACTTGGATCAAGTATTTGTACAAATTTCCTTGTCAGGTGTTCTCTGGAAAACTGAGTTTCTGCCAGACGACGGGCATTATACTGGGCTTGTTCCAATACCTCTGGATCTGCCATATAGTATGAAATCTTGGTCAGCAGTTCTTCTGGTTTAGTAGGATTTACGTAAAATCCACATTCGTATTCTTCAATCAGTTGAGCTATCCAGCCGGATGTATTGGTAATGCATAATTTTCCGGAGGCTAGGGTATCAAAAAACTTATTAGGGCTACTGGTCTCCAGTACAGGGTAAGAAGCAAAAGATACATAAACTGCATCTGTTATATTGATAATTTCACGCAACTGATACTTACTAACATGAGGGATAAACAGGATATTTGTTAATTGATACTGTTTTGCCAGTTTCTGTACTTCTGCTAATTGATTTCCACGCCCTACAATCAGAAAACGTAATGCCTGGTTATTGGCTTCCTGCGCTGTTTTGGCAACCTCAATCAGGCTTTGTAGATTATTCACTTGCCCAATAGCACCAAAATAGGTAACTACAAACTTATGGGTAGTATCGTATTTATCTGTCAAATATGTTTTCTTGGCTTCTTTTTGAAAGAAGTCACAATCTGATATGTTAGGTAGCAGATGAATCGTTTTGTAGGGGACACATTGCTGAATATGTGAGGCTATTCCAGGAGAAAGAGCAATAATAGATGTTGCTTCTTCATAGATCCTTTGCTCAAGCCGGGATAGAAACTTTTGTAACCAGCGATTTTTGATTATGCCTAGCTGAATAGGGGCTAGAGGCCACAAGTCACGTACCTCAAAATGATATGGAATATTTCTCTGCCATTTCAGCAGAAGTGCTGTAATACCTACAGTTAATGGTGTAGACGATACATAACAGGAATCAATATTCTTAATCTTTCGGGTTAGTTTATAGGCTTGGAACATAAAAGAAAGAAAAGACCAGATTCTGTCAAAAAAGCCCATATGATTATCATAGGAAACAGGCAGATAATGAACTTTTATACCTTCTATAGTAGTAAAGAGATAGTCCTTGCTATTGTGGGAAGTAATTAATTCTACATCAAATCCATTATCAACTAAGGATTTAGCAAGGTAATATGATCTGGAGGACCCCCCGTCTGAATACGTTTTGAAATATTGATGAATATAAACAATCTTCACTAGAAAAGCTGGAAATTGATGGTGAAACAAAAGGCAACATATGAACATACTGGGTTTTTCAACAGTTCGCTTCCTGCTTGCCTGCTCCCGAATGGTTGTTGATGTTTTGTTTGAAAGGTCTTTTTTTAGAAAAATTATATAAAGCAATTTTACAATTTTTTTTCTCAAAAAGAAGATATACACAAAATCATTTCACTTTAGACAACAGACAATCCTAAAAATTGAGTTCCAACCAAGTAGCAAGTAATGAAAGTCCCCACAGTTCTGAGGTATAATCAGCTGACCCTGTGATATGATTCTTTTTAAGCTGTTGTACCCAGGCATAATCTACAATCTCATAAATCAATGAATCAGAATTTTGTAAAGACCTGAATATGTTATCCGAAACAGGTTTCCGCAACCAATGGCCTAACGGCATTCCAAATCCTTCTTTACGTCGTTTATTATAAGCTGTACCTTGTTTTTGAGAAAGGATGTCTTTCAATAGCCACTTCTTTCCATATTTCAACAGATCTGTAGCTGAAATGTTTTGTGCCTGTTCTACTACTGTATTATCCAGATAGGGAACTCTGGCTTCAATTCCATGCTGCATAGTCATCCGATCTGTAATGGTTAATACATCTGATATCAGATAATGTGACTGGTCAAAGTGTAAAGCTGTAGCGAGATAGTTTTCTATTGACTGTTGTTGGCTTGTGGTAGTGAAAAGTTCTTCCTGAATACGGGATGAAAGCTCCTTATGCCAAGAAAAAGAAGTAGCTCCACTAGTAAAACGAACGTACGTTTGTTCTGGTGATGGGTGTAACTGCTGCAGAGCTTTTTCCCATAGACGACCGTAATGAGTCTTAGAAAATTTATGGTGTGGAATATGATGCAATAAAGGGATGCCCTTTCTTATAAAGGATGGTGTTCTCAGGTATTGATAATAAGCCCAATGTCGATTATAGCCTGCAAATAGTTCGTCTGCTCCTGCTCCGGACAAGATGATCTTAACATATTTGCAGGCTTCCTGAGATAATAGATAGGTAAGCCATGCAGCTCCATCTGCAACAGGTTGATCGATAGTCCTTACCCACTCAGAAAACTGATCGAGTAATTGACTACCAACAACAACTTCATGCATATCTGCTTTATATTGCCTGGCTGCCTGTTGCGCGAAATACTGATCCTGAGTCGCATAAGGTTTATCAGAATCTGTATATCCAATAGTAAACACAGGGAAGTTCTTTATACCTTTGGCATACAAGCTAGCTAGCAATAAAGTAGAATCTACACCACCACTCAAAAACAAGCCCGCTGGTACATCTGCTGTACTATATTGATAGATAGTTTCTTCTAATGCCTGTGCTATGTTGTTTCGCGCTTCTTCTTTATGTAGTATTTTACTTGTCGACCTTTGAGGAATTGACAGATGGCTGATTGTATGTAACTCAGAACTGTAACCAGTTTGACAAATTCTGCCAGGCTCGACTTCAAAAATATTTTTATAAAATGTTTGAGGACGACAGGGAAACTTGAACGAAAGATAATGCTGTATCTGATTGAGGTTGGGATTTTTGGGAACTAATCCAGTTGCCAGTATTCCTTTGATCTCTGAAGAAATAATTAGAAATGCGTCGTTTTCAAACCAGTAAAGAGGTTTTATCCCCCATCGATCTCTGGCTATGATAAGGGTTTCAGTAAATTTATCATAAAGAGCTACAGCAAACATGCCATTCAACTCTGAGAAAATGGAATGACCATATCTGACTAATAGCTGTAATAGTGTTTCTGTGTCAGACAGAGTAGCAAATTCAGTGTCAGACAGCTTAGTCTGACGTAATGGAACATGGTTATATATAGCCCCATTAAATACGAGTGTAAATTGCCCATCTGCCGTACTCATTGGTTGATTGGCAATATCCCGAAGATCACTGATTTTGAGTCGGTTATTTGCCATCCAGACTGTCTGACGAGATGATACAATCTGAGTCCAGACCTGAGCGTCAGGACCACGATAATAGGTTGCCGAAAGCATTTGCTGAATGGGTTTTTCATTCAGTTGATTTTGCTTATCAATAATTATGTGAATGCCACACATGTATCTGAAAAAGAGGAAAAATGAGGATTTTATTGCAAAAGAGATACAAATAGAAATGGCCAGGAGGCATAAATACACATAATTCTGGAGAATTTATTACTTATTTGATACAATTAGCCAAAGCGCATATTTTGTTGCAAAGGACAGGCGTAATTTTTAGGTGGCTATTCACCTTTTTATGTCACTACACTATCAAATTCCCTTTCTTTTATTAGAGAAAAAGGACTTCTGAATATGCCTAAACCCTTTTTTAAGTACCCAGACCCGGTTTCCAAGCTATGAGTTGTGTCTGAGCAAACTTTTTCTGCTAATTACAGAAGTTGCCGTAAAGGTAATCATATATGCGTATATCCGACATTTGAAAGTATCCAAAAACTGCACCCTTCTTTGGGAAAATCGACAAAATACATCCTGAAAGTTACTCCCTTTTATACATAGCACTACTGTCTAAATACTTGTAACAGATGTAATTCCATTAAATTCGCAATAGCCAAAAAGGAAAAAAACTGTAGTTCTATCTGCATTACGAAAATAATAAGTCCTGTGTTACAATATCCGAACATAATTACAACACCCGACATTGAGATTACGGAACTTCGGAGGTTGACGGAGCTTCTCCGGCAGAAGTATAACTATGACTTCTCTAACTATGCGATGTCTTCCTTCAAGAGAAGAATCCAACGTGTGCTGGAGTTGTATCGCATTCCGACGATTGATGGTTTGATCAGGCGAGTCAATGACGAACCTGGATTTATTAAAGAGTTTATCTCAGAAATCACAGTAAATGTGACGGAGATGTTTCGTGATCCTTCTTTCTGGAGAGAGGTAAGGGACAAGGTTATACCTAATATTCTCTTAAATAATAATCATGTGAGTATCTGGCATGCCGGATGTTCTTCTGGTGAAGAAGTTTTCTCTATGACGATTCTGTTGAGAGAAATGGGAATTCTGGATCGTTGTAAAATTGTGGCAACAGATATAGATGCGGATATATTGGCTAAAGCAAAAGCTGGTATAATTCCCGTTAAAAACATGGAGTTGAATCAGAAAAACTATATCCGTTTTCAAGGTGCTCATTCGCTGGAGAAATATTATAAAGAAGAAGGGGGCAAGGCTATAATGGATAAAACATTGGTAGAAAATGTATCCTGGAGAGAGCATAATCTGGTAGACTGTACTCCGTTCTCCAAGTTTGATATCATACTTTGTCGTAATGTCATGATCTATTTTAACCAGCAGTTGCAAAACCAGGTTTTAAAAATGTTTCATGAAAGTTTATTTAAATATGGTTATCTGATTATTGGTTCAAAAGAGTCTTTGATCTGGTGCGAGGTGGCAAACCGCTTTATTGTTGTCAACAATGAAGAAAAGGTTTATAAGAAAGTAAAAGATTAATCTGATACCAATCTCTACAATGATCTGTTTGTAGATAAGGTAAGGCTTTCTGGTGGTTGATTAGATGAATAGTGTTGATAAGAAAGTTTTTAAAAGATTTTTGCTTTGACAGGTAATACATAAAAGCAAAATGGCCGAATTATTAAACGCGAAAAAGTACGAAAGTGAATCCTGTTCAGAATACGAACCAATATAAAGCAATCGTCATTGGAGGATCAGCTGGTAGCTTTCAGGTTATCAATAAGATACTGAATGGTTTACCAACTGATTTCGAACTACCGATTATCATGTGTTTGCATAGGCTGAAACACGTACGACAGGGTTTTGTAGAGGCTCTGAATCTGAAAAGCAGCATTACTGTAGAAGAGCCTGATGACAAGGAGCCAATACGTAAAGGGAAGATATATCTGGCTCCTGCTAATTATCACATGTTAGTTGAACTCGGAAATTCATTTGCACTTTCTACAGATGAAATGGTAAATCACTCAAGACCGTCCATAGATCTGACACTTGAAAGTGCAGCATATGTATATAAAAATAAGCTTATCGGAATTTTGTTGTCTGGTGCCAACAAAGATGGAGCTCTGGGAATGAAAAAGATTAAAGATTGGGGTGGATTGACCATTGTACAAGATCCCGCAGAATGTATGATAGATACTATGCCAACATCTGCTATGAAGGTTACACAAATTGATCATGTATGGCCAGTTCAGAAGATCCTTCAGTTTTTACTTGAAGTGCACAAACAGAATAAAAAAATAAGTCCGTTAATGAGCAAATAATACAATAAACACATCTCAGACTAAAAAGATAAAACAGGTATAGAGCAATGAATAAAAGAAAATTATATACTATTCTTTCTATTGTAGCCATTGCTGGGTTGCTGGCAAGTATCGGCTATGTCTGGTATCAATACATATCTCTTACTGATAAAGCTCATACTTTGTCTGGAAAAGAGATTGCCACATCCTGGGTATCTGTTAAGAATCTGATACAAGCCCTGGGTACATCTGTTGCTATTTGCAGTGGAGTGACACTAGTAACACTTGCCATACTACTGTTAAGCAGAAATAATGGAGAGGTGCAAGTTGTATATGTAAAGAAAAGTGAAGAGAAGCAATATGGACTTGATACAAGTGATGATGAGCAGAATGAAATGGGAAAAAATCACAATGCAAGCCATCTGGAAAGCATTCTTGCTGAGCAATCACGTGATTTAAAACCCGTATTTGAGAAGCTTCTTTCATCAGTATGTCGGGAGCTTGAAGCATCTCAGGCGATTATCTTCGTTGCCAAAAGATATGAGGGGAAACGTATTCTGGAGTTATTTGCTACCTATGCTTATCATATTGCCGAGAGTAAAACTTTTCATTATGAGTTTGGCGAAGGCCTGGCAGGACAGGCTGCCAAGGAGGGAAAGCAGGTTGTTATTAAAAATATACCGGATGGATATGTAACTGTACTATCTGGGTTGGGAAAAGCTTCACCTGCAGAGTTATTGATTGCACCTGTAATTTATGATGAACAGGTTGTAGCTGTAATCGAAATAGCATCCTTCAAGAGATTTACCCGTTCGGATGAAGCCCTGGTAACAGAAGTGACTCGTTTGATTAGTAATCGTATCAATAGTCAATTCTTGGAAGAAGAAGTAATTTCTCTGGTTCCACAGGCAAGTTTGGTATAGCTATGCTAGTAAAAAGTAGAAAGTCAGAAGTTCAGCATATTCTTGAATCGAAATAAGTTACTAACAGGTATGTTTAAAAATATAAAAATCGGCACAAAAATTACCGCACTTGTCCTCTCAATTGTGGTACTTGCCTTAGCTACAACCATTATTGTCATAAGCCATCTGGGCGATAAGTCTGTGCCTGCCGAGCAGATACAATACTATATGGTAGGTGTAAGCGTCATCATTCTATTGCTGGCTCTGGTTATTACAGTTCTTTTTTCACGCTTTCTTACCCGTCCGTTGATGACATTAAAAACAACAATGGGACTTCTCGGACAAGGTGTATTGCCTGAGAAAATTAAAAAGTCAAGTGAAGATGAATTTGGTGAGATGACTGAGACAATGAACCGTCTGGTAGAAGGCCTGCATAAAACGGCAGACTTTGCTCACAAAATTGGAGAGGGAGAATTTGAAGCTGAGTTTAAGCCTATGAGCCAGGATGATATGCTGGGTGTGGCATTGTTGAATATGCGAGATAGCATTCAGGAGTCTGCCAAACGGGATGAAGAACGTAACTGGATTGTAACAGGTGTAGCTGAGATTGGCAATATCCTTCGTTCAACAAATGAGTTGGAAGAACTTAGTGATAAAGTAGTCTCTTATCTGACAGGCAAAATAGGAGCTATTCAAGGTGCTTTGTATGTTGTAAATGATGAGGATGAAGGCAGATTTATGCTTGAAATGAAGGCAAGCTATGCCTATAACAAGAAAAAATATCTTAAAGCCCAGTTTCGGTTTGCAGAAGGCCTGGTAGGACAGGCAGCTGCTGAGAGGGATACTATCCTGCGAACAGAGATTCCAGATACTTATGTAACAGTTACCTCTGGGTTATTAGGTGATCGTAAACCTAAATGTTTACTAGTTGTACCATTAATGACTGTGATAGGAAGTGAGAAGGTAGTGTATGGAGCATTGGAGTTTGCCGGCTTTGAAAAATTTAGCTCTCGTAACGTTCAGTTTATAAATGAAGTAAGTGAAATCATTGCACGTACTGTATTCAATATCAAAGTAAATGAGAAAACCAGCCGACTGCTGGAAATGTCACAGAGACAGTCTCAGGAACTTCAGGAACAACAGGAAATTCTGCAGCAGAACGCAGAAGAGATGCAGGCAACACAGGAAGAACTGAAAAGAGCCAATACAGCGCTTGAATACCAGGTAGAACAAGTAGTACATGCTCAAAAACGTTTGCAGAAGCTACTTGAGAATGCGGCAGAGGTGATCATGATCTATGAAAAAGACCGAACCATCCGATATGCCAGCCCTTCTGTAAACCGAATCCTGGGATATTCACAGGAAGAATTGATTGGTGCAGACGATATGGCTCATGTAGATGAAGCAGGTAGGGAGTCTATTACGAAGATGTTTGAGGATTTGTTGGCAAACCCAGGTCAGAAATATACAGTTCAGTATAGCTACTATAGAAAAAACGGAGAGCAGATATGGCTGGAGGCAACGGGATCAAACTTATTGCATGACCCAGCAATCGAAGGTATTCTGATAAACTCTACGGATATTACAGAAAGACTTCGGGCAGAGAGAGAACAGCGTATGCGTAGCCAGATGCAGTCTCTATCTGAAAACTCTCCTGATTTGATTATTCGTTTCAATAAAGAAGGCCGTATCTTCTATATCAACCCAATGATTGAAGTATATGCGGGGCAACGTAAAGAAACATTTGAGCAAAAGAGTCTGGATGAGCTCACCATTAATACTTCTGTGGTTGATGCGTGGCGTTCTGTTCTGAATCAGGTGATAGAAACTCAGGAAAAAGTAAATACCGAAATTGATTTTCCTTCTACTGTTGGTACCCGTGTGATGGATATCAAGGCAATCCCGGAATTTAATGATCAGGGAACTGTAGAGTCGGTGTTGTTTGTACTGGGTGATATTACAGAAAGAAAGATGACAGAGATTGAGATCTCTAATAAAAACAAGAAGATCTCAGAATCTATCAACTATGCAAAACGAATTCAGGGTGCTATCCTTCCTGCGAATCAACTTATTAAATCAGTATTTCCGGATGCATTTATCCTATATAAGCCAAGAGATGTAGTAAGTGGTGACTTCCCATGGTTTATGCAAAAAGGAGATGATCTGTATATCGCAGCTGTCGATTGTACAGGGCATGGTGTACCAGGTGCCTTGATCTCACTAATTGGATACTTCCTACTGAATAACATAACTGAAAGTGGTGAAAATATCCTTCCTGGGGAGATTCTGGATCGTTTGGACCGCGGTGTAACAGCCACTCTCAAGCAAGACTCCAATGATGAAGGTTCAACACGTGATGGTATGGATATCGCCTTGTGTAAAATAAATCTGAAAGAGAATGTATTACAATACGCTGGTGCTCACAGACCATTATACTTCTTACAGGCAGGTGGAGAACTTGTTGAAATAAAAGGAGATAAGTTCCCAATTGGCGGTGGCCAGTATAAAGACAGAACCAACTTTGTTACTACAACTATCCAGTTAAATTCAGGAGATTCAGCATTCTTCTGTTCAGATGGCTTCCCTGATCAGTTTGGTGGACCTGATAATCGCAAATTCTCTCCAAAACGTATTCGTGATCTGATTACCGGTAATCCATCTGCTAGTATGAACCAGATGCATACCATATTTGATCGGGAGTTTGAGGGATGGAGAGGTGATACCAAACAAACCGACGATGTACTTATGATAGGAATCAGATTTTAATAAATCCGTTTTTATATAAAAGAATAGTTTAACCCATAAATTTCAATTAGCAGATAAAGCAAATTTCGTATTCATCCAATATATCTTTTAAAACTATGAAGTATATCTATGACTTGCACCGAATTATGATCCAGGAGGACTTAATTTTAGTCTATGAAGGAGAATTCACGCAAGAGATTACCAAGTCGGTTCTGTCTATGACAGAGCGTAATATGGAGTCAATGGGAGAGGAGTCCAGTATTAAACGTAAAGTATTCAATGTAATGGTAGAGTGTTTGCAGAATATTTGTAAGCATGCTGAAGAAGCAATTGAGGATGCACCCAATTCTGCTATTTTCATTGTAGGTAAGAGAGATGAAGAATACGTTATTACTTCAGGCAATCCGATTCGTAATGACAAAATTGCCCTCTTATCTGCTAAACTAGATCAGATCAATGGTTTAGACAAAGAAGGTCTGAAGAACCTTTATAAAGAGATCATCCGGAATACTGAACTTTCGGAAAAAGGTGGTGCAGGCCTGGGCTTTGTGGATATGGCTCGGAAATCTGGCCAGAAGCTAGAGTATGATTTTCATCCGGTAACAGAAAAAACATCGTTCTTTTCACTACAGACCCGTGTTTCCCGCATGGCAGGCATGGAAGCGTAAACGGTTGAAAATATTCCTAAAACATAATTTGATTTATTAATCCTTTCTGAAAGAATTTAAAATCCTTTAACATATCATGGAAATCATCAATTTAGAAGGCGCAGAAGATACGCCAAAAATTATTCTTGATAAATCGAATGGTATTTTCGAAATATCTGGCCGTTCACTTCCTGAAGATACTGCTGAATTCTATAGACCTATATTGGATTGGTTGTCTCGTTATGCTCAGACACCAAATAGCAAAACTCAGTTTACATTCAAATTAGAGTATTTCAATACTGCTTCCTCTAAGCTTATCCTGGATATTTTGGCAAAGCTGGAGGCAATACCTGGTACTACTGTTGAATGGTATTTTCATGAGGACGACGAAGATATGGAAGAAGCCGGAGGCGAATTCTCTGAATTAGTAGAGGTGCCTTTCGATTTCAAAGCCTATTAATCTCATTAGACATACAGGAGTAATCTCGACCTATACAGACTTAAGCAAATCTGTTCTAAGTCTGGCTGATAGTGATTTCTTGTTGAATGCAGTCATGTGTTGATTGCAAATCGGTTTTGTCTTGCCTAAAAATAAGGAAAATCCGAATATTTATAAAGCAGGTGGCTGTATTCAGAGAATGAAGCTTAGATGAAGAGATGCTGGCTTGGGAGACGGAGCTTTATATCAGTACTGAAGAGATATTCCTGTTGTCATTCTAGTGCGAAAGTTTAATTATTTAGTTGCCAGCATTTATTTCTCAAAACGTAATTGAGAGACTGAAATAATAGTTAATCGGCAGATTGTTATTTTTCAGTTTCTGAATTAAAAATTACAGCTATGAGTGAGGAAATACTTAAGGCATTGACCCAACTGTTTGCCATTATTACCAAACAGGATAGTGGGGCCACTGTCAAGGAACGTAATTATGTTATTCAGTTTTTCCGACAGGAACTGGATCTGGATTCAGTACAGGGATATCTGGCCCTTTATGATGAGTTAGCCGGATATGGAGTAGAAGACACTAGTGGGTCTAAACTTACTTCTGTAAAGGATTCGGTAAAAACATTGGCTATTTGTAAGAAGATCAACAAAACGTTGACTCAGAAGCAGAAAGTCATTGTATTGATCCGTCTATTGGAATTAGTAAATTCTGATAAAAACTTCACCCCTCAGCGGATGAGCATTATTGATACTGTATCCACTGTATTCAATATTGTTAAAGAAGAATATTCACTGATTGAAAGTGTTGTACTGAAGGATAATCTATTGGACATTGTTTCAGATGCCAAGTTACTGGTAGCACGTGAAGACGCTTTGCCATCTGAACATTCTCACTCAAAATATTTACATCTGGATCATTTCTCCGGTGAATTGTATTTTATCCATATCGCAAGTGTGGATATGTACTTCGTGAAATATGCCGGACATGAAGATTTGTTGTTGAATGGACTACCTATTAAACCGTTACAGATATATCTGTTTTCACATGGTAGTACATTGAAACTGGCACACAGTTCACCTCTGTATTATAGCGATGTAGCGGGTATATTCCTGAATACAGCCAAAGCCAATAAGCTCTCCTTCCACGCCAAAAATCTTGAATATCGCTTCTCCAGTGGAACTATTGGATTACGTGATATCAATCTGGCTGCTGGTCCGGGAAATCTGATTGGTATTATGGGAGGTAGTGGTGCTGGTAAAACTACCCTGCTAAACGTATTGGCAGGGATTGAAACTCCTTCTAAAGGAGAAGTTCTGATCAATGGAATCAATATTCATGCACAGAAAGATCAGATTCAGGGTGTAATTGGGTATGTTGCCCAGGATGACCTGCTGATTGAAGAACTGACAGTGTATGAAAACTTATATTATAATGCAAAACTTTGCTTTGCTAACCTGAATGAAGAACAGCTTCACCAAGCTGTAATGAGTGTGTTGGCAAGCCTGGGATTGGATCATATCAAAGACATAAAAGTAGGTAATGTCCTGAATAAAAAGATTAGTGGTGGACAACGAAAACGTCTGAACATTGCTTTGGAGTTGATTCGTGAACCAGCAGTTATGTTTGTCGATGAACCTACATCAGGATTATCATCCCGGGACTCTGAAAATGTAATTGACTTATTAAAAGAATTATCACTGAAGGGAAAGCTGATCTTTGTGGTTATCCACCAGCCTAGCTCAGACATTTACAAGATGTTTGATAAGCTGTTTTTGCTGGATACAGGAGGTTTTCCTATCTATTACGGCAACCCGGTAGAAGCAGTAACCTACTTCAAAAGGGCTACAAATCAGGTAGATAGTGAACGTGGTCAGTGCCATACGTGTGGTAACGTAAACCCCGAACAGATATTTAATATCATCGAGGCTAAGGTGGTGGATGAATACGGAAGATACACCAGTAAACGTAAAGTCACACCGGCACAATGGAATGATAAATACCTGACAAACTTCAGAATGGACGAAGTTACTACCATAACGGAGTTGCCGCCAAAAGCGTTAAATCTTCCATCTCGTATCAAGCAAGCTACCATCTTTACAATCCGGGATTTCCTGTCAAAAGTCAGCAATGTACAATACATGCTTATAAACCTGTTACAGGCTCCATTACTAGCATGTCTACTGGCTTTTGTGATTCGATATACAAATACTTCTGAGACAGCTGACTACTCTTACAGATATAATGATAACATACCTGCATTCATTTTGATGAGTGTTCTGGTAGCCTTATTCATGGGGCTGACAGTAAGTGCTGAAGAGATTATACGAGACCGAAAGATTCAGAAACGAGAATCTTTCCTAAATCTGAGCCGTACCAGTTATCTGACGTCAAAGGTGTTGATTCTGTTTACATTATCTGCGATTCAGACGTTGACCTTTGTGGTTGTAGGACATTGGATACTGGATATTCAGGGAATGACATTTAGCTACTGGCTGATTCTATTCACATTGTCTTGTTTTGCCAATGTGCTGGGATTGAATATGTCTGCTTCTTTTGACTCTGCTGTGACAGTATATATAACGATTCCGTTACTACTGATACCACAGATGATATTTAGTGGTATTATTTTCAGCTTTGATAAACTGAATGAAGCAGTAAGTAGTAAAGACAAAGTACCCGTACTGGCAGATGTGATTGCCGCTCGCTGGGGTTTTGAAGCATTAGCGGTAGATCAGTTTAAAAATAATGCCTATCAGGAGTCTTTTTATGATTGGGAAAAAACACAAAGTCAGACGTACTTCAAATACACATATCTGGTTCCTGAGTTAGAAAACAGATTGAGTTTTGTAACAGAAAACTTTGCTGCTAAAGATGATTCGGTAAAGTCTTTGGCTGAACGGGATTTGATGATTTTGGAGAGGACATTAATGAAAGAACCTGGGGTGGAAACTTTACAATTAGATGGACTGACACTAGATAAATTTACTAAGGAAAAGTCGGCTAAAATAAGTGCCTTTATCAAGCAGGTAAAAGAAGCTAATATTGAGCAGTTTAATCAGGCTGGAAATATAAAGGATCAATTCATTTCTGTTCAGGAAAAAGATAAGACATTCAATCTGACATCCTTCAAAAATCAGTTTTATAATGAATCACTGGCAGATCTTATGAAGAATACCAGTGCAAAAGACAGGATTGTAGAATACAATGGTAAATTGTTACAACAAACTGATCCTGTTTTCAGAGATCCTGAAACACTATCCATGCTGGATTACAGAACTCATTTTCTGTCCCCACAGAAACCATTGTTTGGGAGGTTATTTGATACATATTATTTTAATATTATCATTCTCTGGGCACTCACAGGATTTTTGTATGTGACCTTATACTTTGAGGCTTTTCGCAAACTATTCTATGCTTTCGGCAATATTCGTTTACCTAAGGCATTTCTGACAAACCTGGAAGGACTCAAGAAAAAATTGAGTGGCATTCGTGTAAAGGTGAAGGTAGATATTCCATTTGCAAAGAAAAAAGTTGCTACCAACTAATTATACTTTAGTAGAGACGACAATGTATATCGCAGATATCATTGTCGTCTTTAGTATAATCATAGATAACAATGCAACTATTTTATGAGGCATATTATAGAAACTCTATAACAAATGGCCCGCTTCTTTACAATAGAGGAACTTTTCTAAAGATCATTACCAGAAGAAGTAATTTTAGAGGTAGAGAAAAAATCATTTTTGATAAATCTCTTACATGGATTACGGGAAGTAATTTTTGATAAAACTTGTAAATAGCTGAATTACAATTATTTTTACTGCGCTCATTACTTAACTATTTCAATTACCGATCACTATGAAAAAACTACTGATAGGGTTTGTTGCATTGACCTTGCTGTCTTGCGAGAGCGAAAAAAGTCGTCGTGACAAATTCGTTGCAGACAGTATAGCTAAAGCCAATGCCCTTCCTAAAGCACCTGCAGTATCTAAGGAAGTTGTCAACGAATTCATACAATCTATACCTTCTCCTATTGAAATTTCTGTTCTTATTAAAGAACAAGGTGCAAAATACGACTCAAAATTACTTAACCCGACAGCAAGCCAGGGTAATTATAATACTAGTTTCCGTCAAGCTGTGAATTTAGGTGTATATAGTACGGATCTTGGATATGCTAACATCTATGATCAGAAGCAAGACGCTATTAAATACCTCGATGCTGTAACAGGGATGGCTAATGGTCTGAATATTGGACAGTTTTTCGACTTCTCAACAATTAAAAGACTGGCAACAAATAGCAGTAACCTTGATTCACTGTTATTAATTACAACACAAAATTTTGAGAAGATCAACTCTTACCTGCAGGATCAAAATCGCTCTAATCAAAGTGTATTGATTTTGACAGGCGGATGGGTTGAATCACTATATCTGACCTGCGAAGTAGTGAAGAAAAATCCAAGTCAACAATTCAAAGAAAGAGTAGGTGAGCAAAAAGTGATTTTGGATCAATTATTACTTCTGTTAGATTTTTATAAGGACGATGCAAATGTGCAAGGATTGATAAATGACCTTAACAATCTGAAGGCCCAATTTGATGCTGTAAAAGTTACTCGTGAGTACAAGGAATCCAAGATGGAAGAAATCAATGGTATTCCAACTATTGTAGATAAGAGTACCAGTCGCATTGATTTTACGGAAAAAGATATTGATAATATTCGTAATGCTACCATTGCCGTACGTGACAAAATTATCAAATAGAAGATTTGTTCAAGATACCGGATTACTAAAGAGTTATATTTAGTATTAATAATTAAAGCTTTACGCAATACTTACAAGAACTTAATATTGGCTGACTTTATGAAAAACATTCTATTTACCGCTATGCTGCTTGCATTATTTTTTTGTGCAAAGAATAGTGCTCTTGCACAGTGTGAAGCAGAAAAATATACAGAAAAGATAATTGGTAATTTACCTGATGGAACAACATTTTTGAAGAGTTATAAGATTGATGGTGAAGGTGGTAACAAGACTAAAATCGAGTATCCATATATATTTCGTCAGAATTCGACTTACCTAATCAATATTGCTAACAAAGATCCTGAATTAAAGGGCGTTGTGTTGGAACTTTATGATGCAAACCGTAATCTGATTGGAACAAGTTATGATGCAAGTGGGAAAAAGTTTCGTCCAGGCTTAGGATATACCTGTTCTGCTACAGGTGTATATTACCTGAAGTTCTCATTTGAAGGATCAAAAGACTATTGTGCTGCAGCAGTATTGTTGTTGAAGAAATAAATTAATAAGTATAGTTCTTTCAAAAAGCGAAGGTGTGGATACACTTTCGCTTTTTTATTTTATAACTTTCCCAAGTTGCCAGATTCCTGTAGATTTGTGAAACAGACATACCTACAAGTTTCTTGTATTTACTTACACCTAATCTACCTGAAGACCTATGCGTGAATGGATCGAAAAAAATTTTAAAGGAGATCTTTATATCTGGTTCATTGTTCTGGCTTTTTCCATTATGAGTGTACTGGTTGTATATAGTGCAACAGGTACTTTGGCTTACCAACAGCAAGGTGGAAATACGGAATATTATCTTTTTAAGCATTCTTTACTTATGGGGATAAGTGTATTTGTGATGTGGATGGCTCATCGGGTAGATTATCGATATTATGCTAAATTGTCCCAATTAGGACTCTGGCTATCTGTACCTCTACTTATCCTGGTATTTTTTGTTGGAAGTCGTGTTAATAGTGCGACACGGGTTATTTTTGTTTTTGGACAATCATTCCAACCGTCAGACTTAGCCAAACTGGCTTTGATTGCAAGTATTGCAGCGATTCTGGCAAAGAGACAACAAAAGATTGAAGATGTAAAAGGAACGTTGATTCCTGTACTTATCTGGTGTGGACTTATCTGCGGTCTAATTGCTTTGGCTAACTTTTCAACAGCTGCGCTATTGTTTGTAACCTGTATGCTGCTAATGTTCATTGGAAGGGTGCCTGTTAAGTATTTGTTTCGGCTAGTTTTGGTAGGAATATTAGCAGGAACCATTGCAATGGCTGTAGGTCAGCGTGGGGGAACAGTTATTAGCCGGGTTAATAGATTTTTGGATAGTAAAGATATTCCTTATCAGGCTGAACAATCGTTTATTGCTGTATCTACGGGTGGTTTGGTAGGTAAAGGGATTGGACACAGTGAACAACGTAATATGTTGCCTAATGCCTACAATGACTTTATTTATGCCATAATTGTGGAAGAATATGGTATGTTGGGAGGTATTGTCGTGATTCTGCTGTATTTGCTCTTGTTGTATCGAAGTATGTTAATTGTCTCAAATAGTGATCGACCGTTTGGAGGGTTGCTAGCTGCAGGGCTTAGTTTTAGCCTTGTCTTACAAGCATTTGCGCATATGGCAGTTTCTGTAGGCCTGGCTCCTGTAACAGGACAGCCTCTGCCTTTATTGAGTATGGGAGGAACTTCCTTGCTGTTTACAGGAATGGCAATAGGTATTATCATCAGTGTAAGCCGTACAGACCTGAAAGGGCGTAGTTTGTAGTCTTATTACTTTTAGTGAGTTTATAAAAGAACATTTTCAAATCCTTAATATCTTGACTCAACCTGTTCGTATTATTATCAGTGGTGGTGGCACAGGAGGCCATATTTATCCGGCTATTGCGATTGCTAACACCTTAAAGAATATCAATCCTGATACAGAAGTTTTGTTTGTTGGGGCAGAAGGTAAAATGGAAATGCAGAAGGTACCACAAGCAGGATATAAGATTGTAGGCTTACCTATAAGAGGTCTTCAGAGAGGCTTTGATCTGAGCAATTTTTTACTTCCCTGGCGATTTCTAAATAGTTTGTTAAAAGCACGCAAGGTAATTAAGGAGTTTCGCCCTCAGGTTGCTGTAGGTGTAGGAGGGTATGCCAGTGGGCCATTGCTGTATATTGCAGGATTGATGAAAATTCCAACTCTCATTCAGGAACAAAACTCTTATGCAGGAATAACAAATAAATGGTTAGCGAAACGTGCCAGCAAAATCTGTGTTGCCTATGAAGGAATGAATGCGTTTTTTCCTGCAGAAAAGATTGTGTTAACAGGTAATCCTGTTCGAAAAGATATTTTATCAGCAGATCAGAAGAAATCCGCAGCTATTTCACATTTTCAGCTGTGGGATAATGTGCCTACGTTGCTTATAATAGGCGGCAGCCTGGGAGCAGGTACAATCAATAAAAGTATTCAGGGAGCTATTGAAACACTGAAACAAACATCTGTACAGGTAATCTGGCAAACTGGTAAGTACTATTATGAAGCCTGTCAGAAGGCTGTTGCTGCTTCTGGAGCTACAAATATTCGGGTATTTGATTTTATTGGACAGATGGACCTAGCCTATGCTGCTGCTGATGTAGTTATTTCGCGGGCTGGCGCTTTATCTATCTCAGAACTTTGCCTTGCTGCCAAACCGTCTATTCTGGTTCCCTCTCCTAATGTGGCAGAAGATCATCAGACTAAAAATGCAATGGCCCTGGTTAAGGCGGACGCTGCACTGCTAGTAAAGGATACAGATGCCCAGCAAAACCTGGTAACTACAGCATTGGAATTATTGAATAATCCAGAAAGGAAGGAGGTACTATCTCAGAACATAGTAAAGCTTGGCTATCCAAATGCTGCCGAACAAATTGCCAAGGAGATTCTAAATCTGGTACATTAAGTCAATTAACACGCGGTACCTAAGTGATTCCGAATCATAGTTAGATGGTTGTCTAGAGAGTTACACATAGACTTATATTATTACAAAAAAAGGCTTGCGTATAGTTCAGAGAAGTTCGCTGCTTGCGGTGAATTCCGATCAGATTTTGTTTGTGCCGTGAATAATGCGCAAGACGAAAAGGTGATCGGAGTTCCGGTCAAAATAAAATCCGCTGTGAGTTATGCATAAAACCAAAGCTATAGGGAATAAAACGCAAACTTTTCATTGGTTGGACCTAATGTCTTGCTTTCACTAAAAAAAATTGAACTGAACTATAGGCAAATCAGAAATCCTAACTAGAAGTAGTTCCATTATCTTAGAGAAACCTGGGATGATTCAAGCTTTTAGAGGTAGTTTCTGATCAGAAAGCCATGTATTCTGATTTTTTAGTTATTCAGCTACCTGATACATGGATTGCTAAAATTGTAATTTATTGATCTACAATAGATTGAAACTTTGAGGTATAACATGTTGTTATAAATGAGGTAGTTATCATTATTTCCTCAGTTTATATACATGACAAATTATCTGCATCGTAGAAAAAATCATTATTTCACATTCTCACTTTGTACAGCTTTCCTGCTCTTCCTGACTAGTTGTGGAAAGACAACGCCCTTTCGGGAAGTTTTCAAAAAGGCAACACCCTATGAGCAATACCAAAAAGCACTGGAAGACACTAAACTTGACCAAACTGCTATTGGAAGGGATTGGTTATTAGCAGGGCAGCGTGCATTGCATGATTCGCTATTGATTTCTATTCCTTTTCAGGAAACGGGGTATTTTGGTGCAGAAAAGCCTACAGCTTATAGTTTTCGGTTTAATGCACGTAGGGGAGAACGTATTACTATCCAAGTCGGAGTACAATCTCTTCAGAAAGTAAAAGTATTTGTAGATGTATTTGAATGGGAAGGAGCTCCAAAATCACTTATTTCTGCTGATACCAATGTAACTTCAGTAACCTTTGAAGCAGAACGTGATCAGATGCATCTGGTACGGATACAGCCTGAATTGTTACGGAGTGGACGCTATACGTTATCTATTACCAATAGCCCCAGCTTAGGATTTCCTGTACAGGGAAAAACCGATAAACATATTGGGAGCTTCTGGGGGGCAGACCGTGATGGGGGTGCACGAAGACACGAAGGTGTAGATATTTTTGCAGCGAGAGGTACACCCGCTATTGCTTCTACGAAAGGTGTAATAAGAGGCGTAAATACCAATAACCTGGGTGGAAAGGTCGTGTGGCTATGGGATCAGGAACGAAATCAGACATTGTATTATGCCCATTTGGATAGTCAGTTGGTACAAACCGGACAACTGGTAAACCCTGGAGATACGCTGGGGCTTGTGGGTACTACTGGTAATGCTCGATTTACGGCTCCGCATTTGCACTTTGGTATTTATCGTTGGCCTTCTGGAGCTATAGATCCTTATCCGTTTATAAAAGCTTCTTCCGGTATGCCTGCTGATATAAAAGTACCACTGGATAATTTGGGTATGTGGTATCGGGTGTCAGCAAAGAAAGCATCTGTCTATCATACACCAGATAAGAAATCGCTTCTTCTGCAATCCATAGAGCGCCATACACCTTTTATTGTGGTTGGAGGATCTGCTCTTTGGTATCATATAATCTTACCTTCAGGTGTAAATGGATACATTGCTGCGAAAGATATAGAAAAGGTAAGGATTCCTGTTGACCAGCTTAAAGTACAACAGAATACTTCTATTACAGATCAACCTGATTCTAGGGCAGCCGTGATGCAGACCATAGCAAAAGGAGAGTCGGTATTCGCGCTTGCTAAATTTGGATCGTATTGGTTAGTAGAAACAACCCGCCATGGGCTTGGATGGGTACAAACAGCTTTATAACGTTGCCGAGATATGATGAAAATGAAAAAGCCCTGCATTGGCAGGGCTTTTCTATTGAAAATTGCTACAACGCTTATTTCAAAGAATTTTTGAAACCTTCAGAATCTTTGTAAGCTGCAAATTCAAGATCATCTACTGCTTTTTCACGCAGGCTAGATTTGTTTTGAACGGCTTTCTGAAGATTAGTAAATACATCAGCTTCTTTCTTAGCACGTGCATTTGCAACAGCCATCAGGTAATAAATATCACCATTGCTTGCATCTTTGGCAGCTGCATCGTTCAGTGTTGCAACAGCTGCATCGTTTTGTCCTGCTAGTAATTGAGCCAATGCTTTGTTATACAACACACTAGCATCATCACCAGCCTGAGACAATGTTGCAGCAGCTTCGCTATACTGAGCAGCACGGATTTGCTGAACACCTTTTGTCGCGTTGATAGCTTTAGTTACTTGATCGTTACCAGTTAAAGACTGCGCTTTAGTGATAGCGTCAGCAGCTTTTTGCTTATCGCCTTTGATAGTATAGGCAGTTGCTAAGTTGCTATACACTTCAGCTGTTTCCTGTTTAGTTTTAGCTGTTTCCAGATGAGTGATTGCATCATCAGCTAGTTGAGCTTTTTTAGCAGGATCAGAAGACTTCTTAGCCATTTCCAGTTGAGTAGCTGCATAGTCATTGTGTGCTTGCCAGCTATCGTAGTTTTTAACAGCAACAGCATAGATTGCTTGTTTTTCTTCTACTATTGGAGTCAATGTTGCAGACCAAGCTAATTCAGCTTCGCTAAGAGCTCCTACTGTATCTTTTCCTTCAACGATACGTTTAGAGATAGCAGACATTTCAGCATCTGTTTTCTTCTCAACCAGCGTTAAGATTTCAGTGTTTGCGTTACGAAGCTTAGGATATACTTGTTTGAACAAAGTTTTCCAGAAAGCTAATTTCTCCAGTTGTTTTTCTTTTTCTTCCCATTCTCCTCCTCCATCAACGATTGACAACACTTGGTCTTTTTGTTCTTGTTGCAGGATAGTAGAAGAGTTTACAGAATCTTTCAATACTGTCCAGTCTTCGAATACTGGCTTCAGAACGAATTCAACAGAGTCAGCCTGAGACTTGTAGTCATATTGTTTCATTTTCTGACGATAGAACTTCTCGATCTGTTTTGCACGATCATCAGAAAGGAATTTGTTTTTGCGTTCTGTACCTTCAGGAGAGTGTGTTCCTGTTACAGTTACTGTTTTAGTAACGTTTTTGTCTGCGATGAAAGCATCCAGGAATTTACCACGTTTGCTACGTACTTCACTGGTTTTCAGTGCAGATTTTCCTTGGTCAAAGTAAAACGCAACATAAGTTGGTTTGTATTCAGGATCTGGGTTATAGCCAGTCTCTGCATACACAACAGGAACTGCATCCTGAGCAAGGCGAGATGTTGTAATGATACCTTGAGCGATTGCTAACTCAGGAGATACTTTAGACTTTTTGCCTTTTGCTGCAGTACCTGTAAAGGTTAATTCACCACGACGCATATCTTCCTGATACGGGAAATTGAATTCCTGAGATTTTACAGGAGATTCTTTCTTTGCATTAGGATAGTCTGCTGCATTGAATTGGATAGAACCTACATCTGTCTTTTTATCTCCATATTTATATGCGATGTTTCCTGTATAGGTTGTTTTTTTCTTCAACATTTTTACAGGCAATGTTGCTTCGGCTGTGAACTTCACCTGATCAGCATGAACCTCCAGAGGATTAGGAGTTACAGCTACTTTCTGTTCTTTAGACTTTTTGACCATCTGGTTGAGTGTACACCCAGAAAGCGCCAATACACCGCAAACAGTAAGGGTTGCAAGTGTTGTTTTTTTGTTAATCATAATAAAAAAGTTTAATTTAGAAGTTACAAATAGTTTTAGTAAAAGAGATTTATTGAAATCAAGTGTATTTTTTATATACTTTTTTCTGTTGTCTCAAAGAAGCACTTAACTTCGTTATGTGATCTTGTACGACTTTTTATTATTTTTGTTACTATTAATTAGATGAACATATGCAAAAGATTAAATCCTTATTTGAAAATCAAGCATTTGGTGTTTGTACACGTCTGGGAGAAAAGATGGGTGTTTCGATCAGTAGTATTCGCTTATTCTTTATTTACACCTCATTTCTCGCACTTGGATCTCCGGTAATTATCTATCTTGTATTAGCTTTTGTACTTAATATGCGTAAACATCTTCGCCGATATAATCATCCTACTATCTGGGATATTTAATGTTTTTTTGTTTTCGCCACAAATAAAATACATTTTACAATTTTTCTGTATTATTTGTCCTTAAAATTGCAATTCACTGAATTTCTTTTTTTTGCGAACAAAATGCATCCAAACAATACTACTTTGATAAACTAATAAGTCAAAACCATCCTTCTTACGTATCACGTTCTGCCTTTGTTTCATCCAAAATGGAATTTTTTTATAGAAGTCAAAATGGGCTCGAACGATAGCCCAGCAGTGTGTCGGCTTTTTTTGTAATAAAAATATTGCTCCGGCAACTCCATCCAATACCAAACGAATAAAAATCGTATAAATAAGCCTAAACGTGTGTAAATTTTTGTACAGTGTCGCTAAACTGTTGCGGAAATTCAGAAACGTTTTCTGAGGATTTGAATTACTTAAAGTGCCGGCTCCTACATGATAAACTGTACTTTCTGCACAGTAATAAATCTGATAGCCACTATTGTGTGCACGCCAGCAAAAATCAATTTCTTCCATGTGGGCGAAGAATGCGGCGTCAAGGCCATTTAGTTCCCAAAAGATGGATGATCTAACTACCATGCAAGCTCCAGATGCCCAAAAAACAGGACGTGTATCATTATATTGATCTGTGTCAGCTTCCATTTCCTGAAAAATTCGCCCTCTACAAAATGGATAGCCCAGAATATCTATAAATCCACCTGCTGCACCAGCATATTCAAAGTGAGTCTTTTGATGAAATTGCTTTAGTTTAGGCTGGCAAGCTGCAATAGTAGGATTGCTATCCATTAACTGAATAAGTGGAGAAAGCCATTGGGGTGTAACTTCTACATCTGAGTTAAGAAGTACATAGTACTCGGCCTGGACCTGTTTAAGTGAAGAGTTGTATCCGCCGGCATATCCTTCATTATGCGTATTTTCAATGATCTGTACCTGTGGAAATTTTTGTTGAAGCATTTCTACCGATCCATCTGTAGACAGATTGTCTGCTACGATAATCTGTGCTTCAGTAGTATATTGTACAACTGAAGGTAAAAATTGCTCTAAAAAATGTTTTCCGTTATAATTAAGAATAACAACTGCGGTTTTCACTAGATCTGTTTTGTATTTACCCATTTATGCCTGTATCTCAAAGTTCAAACAAGTGATACCAATTACTTTTTTCATCGATATCCTGAATGAAACAATCTTACTTCAAGACAGTAAACGTAAAACGAAAAACGGTAAACACAAAACAGATGTGAGATTTTACGAAAACATACTCCCTAAATCAAGACCCGGAATGTTTGGCAATGTACCCTGGGTGGCTTTTTTTAGTTCCTCCCGTGCTTTTTCTTCCACTTCCTCCAGTGCTTTATTCATTGCAGCAATAATAAGATCCTGTAACATTTCTTTATCGGAAGGCTTTAATAAGTCATTGTCAATATCAAGTTTAATTACTTGCTTTTTTCCATTTACAATAACTTTTACCATACCACCACCAGATTCCCCTGTTGCCTGTACTTTTACTAAATTATCCTGGGCTTCTTTCAACTTGGCTTGCATTTCTTTTACCTTACCAAGCATATTCATCATGTCGAACATAATCTCTGAAAATTATAGTAGTGAAAAAATTACGAAAATTCTAATTAGGACACAAAGTTAACCAATCTATGATTCATGCCTGAGAAAACATACTATTTTTGAGATCTTATAATCCTTGTTGCTTACTATAAGTAAAACTCAATATTTATTAGACAATGAATATACAACTCTATTCACAGATTCAACCTCAGATTCATGCTTTGATTATTCCTGTATGGCAGGATACTAACTTGCAGGCTTCTTTAACACAGATTGCTGAGAAATTTCAACTTTCTGACGATGACTTACAAAACGACTTTAAAGCAGATTTTAAAGAAGTATTATTTTTTTATGTTTCTACATCCTCTGAAAAGCTGAAGAAAGTTTATTTGCTAGGGTTAGGGAAACCTGCTGGCAGTATAGAAGTGCTAAAAGCATTCCGTTATTTGTTTTTTAGCTATAAGGCCAAATTGCCTGCTGCTCTTGGGATAGACCTTACTTTACAAGCTTCTGCTAATGGTATCAACTATCTGGAAAATATTATAAATGGAGCATTACTTGGAGGATATGATCTGAATTTATATAAGACAAATAAATCAGACTCTTATAACTTTTTTCAGGCAAATCCCTCACTAGACCTGTATGTACACCAAGATAGTATGACTAATGCCGAAAAAGCGGTTTCCAAAGGCACAGCTATAGCTGAGACTCAGATTAAAATAATGAATCTAGGTAATGCTCCTGGTAATTACAAAACACCACAAACATTAGCAACCTGGGCTCTGGAGTCTGGAAGAGAATGGGGATATGCTGTCACTATTCTTGATAAGAGTCAGCTTATCGATATAGGAGCAGAGGCCCTGTTGGCTGTAAATAAAGGAAGTGCCAATCCACCGGTGATGATTGTACTAGAATATAAACCAGATACTATTACTGCGTCCCAGAAAATAGGATTAGTAGGTAAGGGGGTCACATTTGATACTGGTGGAATCTCTATTAAGGATTCAGCCAATATGCATTTGATGAAAAGTGATATGGGAGGAGCTGCTGCTGTACTTGGCACTATTGAACTAGCTGCCAGGTTACAATTACCAGTACACCTGATTGGTGTGATACCATCTACTGAAAATAGTGTAGATGGAGAGTCTACCAAGCCCGGAGATGTAATTGGTTCTTATGCAGGAAAAACAATTGAGGTGATTGATACAGACGCAGAAGGAAGATTGATTCTGGCAGATGCACTAGCCTATATTGTTAAGAACTATCAACCAGATGTGCTGATAGATCTGGCAACACTTACAGGTAGCGTAATAGGAACCCTGGGATATGTAGCTGCAGGATTGTTTACTACAAATGACACACTGTCATCTGAATTAATAAAGGTAAGTGAACAAACCGGAGAAAAGTTATGGCGATTGCCTATGTGGGATGATTACAAAGATGATTTGAAATCAGATGTAGCTGATGTGAAAAACTATCATGGGAAACCGTTTGCAGGAGCCATTATGGGTGCTAAGTTTCTGGAAGTTTTTACCAATAACCATTCTACCTGGGCGCACCTTGACATTGCTGGAACTGCATTTACAGATAGTGAATATGGTACTCAGAAGAATGCAACGGCTTATGGAATCCGGTTATTAACAGCCTACATTGAGCAAAAGATATAAACCTTGAAAGTATTGAGCAGTTGTCTATCAAAATTTTATAAAGGCTACAAAGGCAGATAGTAGTAAAGTTCTTAAAGAACTAAAAACATATGTGCTGCGTCTTCACCTATTTTTCGGTTCATAGCTGCTGGCTATGTTGCGATTGGTTTATAGGTAAATAACTTGGCTCGTTAAAAAATCTGCTCGTTGAGTTCCTTTAAAAATAGTTTAGATATCCTCTTAGACTTAAGCTACAATTTCCTATTTTGTAAATTATAATCAGGTACTGTTTACATAATTTGTTGGAGGGACTTTCGGAATCTTAGATTAAACGTAATTCTGACATATTTTCAATGCTTTAACAAATAATGTAGACAGTTCCATCTAATAAAATAATCTGATGTCTCGTTTAGTAACATACAGTGCCTGTTGTTATAAATGAAATGCTTCTGCTTTGAATGCCAAATGGCCAGCTTGAAAATGTAGATAACTTCATCACTTACTTATTTTATTGGAACATGCCATTTACTAGCCTTACCTTCCTCTGTGTTTCAAGCTATTTCAAAGGTGCGAAATTTCTAAGTGCTTGCAAAGAAGCAGGTTGTACCATTTATCTGCTGACATCTAAAGCAATGGCAGATAAACCCTGGCCACATGACGCTATTGATGAGGTCTTTTATATGGAGGAGACAGAATGGGATATGAGTTCAATTGTATCAAATGTTGCTCATCTTATGCGTCAACAACGTATAGATCGTATTGTAGCTATGGATGACATAGATCTTGAAAAAGCTGCTATTCTCAGGGAAAATTTTCGTATTCCGGGTATTGGACAGACCACAGCACGTTATTTTCGGGATCGGCTGGCAATGCGTATGAAAGCAGCAGAAGCTGGGATAAATGTACCTTCATTTTGCGCTCTTTTTACAGATAAAGTAGTACACCATTATACACAGACTGTGAGTCCTCCCTGGATACTTAAACCTCGCACAGAATCCTCAGCAGGCACAAAAAAGATTCATAGTATTGATGAATTATGGAATATACTTAATGGCCTAGAAGATATGCGCCATAATTATATTTTGGAGCAATTTAAACCAGGAGATACCTACTATGTAGATACATTGGTTATGGGCGGAAAAATTGTTTTTGATTGGTATAATCGTAATCTGAGTAATCCTGTAGAAGATGCTTATAAAGGGACCCTATTTCGTTCTGTAACAGTTCCATTCCAATCAAAAGCTGAAAAAAGCCTAAAGCGATTAAATAATCAGATTATAAAGGCATTTGGAATACGCAATAGTGCTATACATAGTGAGATTGTGCAAGCAAAAGAAGATGAACAATTTTATTTTGTGGAGACATCTGCACGGGTAGGCGGCGCATATATTGCCGAAATGATAGAAGCTGCCTCAGGAATTAACCTATGGCAGGAGTGGGCAAATATTGAAATAGCATCCGCAAGAAGTTTTGACTATAAACTACCAGAAGTAAAAAACATGTATTCAGGTCTTCTGTTATCCTTAAGTCATAACGAACATTTGGATACTACTTCTTTTGCTGACTCAGAAATTATCTGGAAGATAAATGATCCACATCACATAGGCTTTGTTCTGCAGTCTCCGGTACGAGATAGAATTCTGGAGTTACTGGAATCATATACTGACCGTATTTTCAGAGATTATCATCATACTGCTCCTGTTTAGGTATTTAAAGAAAGGTTTTATTCATAAGATAAACCGTTTTCATTGACAGTATAGAAAAGATCTAAGTTAAAGTATTCTGTCTGCGTATAATGATATTGAGGCAAACTTTTTAACTGTTGTAAATAAGTATCTATCTCCTTTTGATGTGATGGAAGCATGTAACGTGTTAACTTCTCCGTTTCTATAGCCTTAGTAAGCACATCCTTGCGAAAGTAGTCTATTGCATTTTGTAATTCTTTCAGTGCCTCTTTTCGGGTAGAAAGAGAAAAAGATACAAATTTCTGTCGCTTTTCCAGAAGAATAGCATCTTTCAGGGTAAAGTTTTTCTGAAAGATGCTTTTAGCAAATAACAATCCGCGTTCTGCGTGTATGTATTTTTTGACAGCCTCCCTATCAGAAGGTTGCTGCCAGTATTGTTTGAGATCTCTGTTTGCAAATCCAAGATAAGCTTTAATAATCTGATAATTATAAAAGTAGGTACGATGTGTATACAAAAAGCCTAATGCAGTGTTTGGCAGATCTTCTATATGAATAGCCTCAAAGTTAAGCGTAGAATCACCTGATAAAGCATTACGTATAAATGTAAATACATCTACAAACAGATAATCTGTTTTTTGTGCTTTGTATTGTAGTTGGTGGTGTGTTTGTGCAAAACTGTATAGTTGATTATGAAAAGGGTAATAAATACAGAGAATATCTTTATCACTGTATTCATCCTGCAAGCCATATAAAGGAGAACCCACTTCCAGCTGTACAATAGTTGCCTTGATGAGCTTAGAAAATAAGGATGCTTCTTTGAAATGAATATTCATTCCCTTTATTCGATTAACGGAATTATAAAAAAGTTGGTTTAACTATCTTCACTTATACGAAAAGGCCTTTCGTACTCAGGGCGAATTAGCTTCCAGATAATATGGCTATAATCCTTTTGATCAAGCATGGCAAACAGAATAGCTGGATACTTAAGTGTACGAAAATATAAGGCATTATCTTTTCGGTTGCCAAGGTCTCTGAAGTGTTCCTGACAATATTTTTCAATAGCTTGATACTCTTTGTTAAGATCTGCAACTGTCTTTTTCACCCAATCATAAAATTCATCAGGGACTTTCTCTAGAATTTCTTCAAAAGATTGATTTCCCGATAGGTATTCCCAGATATTTTTTGATGATATGCGGGTTAGAATTTTGTGTAACCGCACATATTCTTCAAATTTTACTTTTACCCGAAAACCCGATCGGAATTTAATCACAAATCCTTCTTTGTTTTCTTCCTCAAGCAATTTTAATGTTTGCAGATCTGAGATTCCATCATATCGGGTAACCAGTGGAAACCCAATATCCTCTAATGGCTCATCCTGACCCGTTTCATTATTGATAATCGCCAGTAAGATTAAGTCTTCTTTTTCCCCATAGTTGACTACAATCCGGTTTTCTGGATAGATAATTTCAAACAGATAGGTTTTGGATGTGTCCAATAATGGAAATGTATGAGCATATTTTTGATAAAGCATCTCTGTTGCCTTCAATGCCTGTTCACTATTAAATGAACCTCTTGTTGCCATATAAGGCTTATCATTTAGCCAATACAAAATTCCCAGAGATCCATCCAGCTTTTCGTATACCTCAAAATTTTCAGAAGGAATTTCCTCTGATGGATGTTCTTCCATATTGAAAAACTTTCGGAATGGTCTGGCTATAACTGTGTAATTCTGATCCAGGATCAAACCTCGAGCCATGAGTGTCCACTCATTCCATGTACGTTCAAACTGAGTTTTAGGTGTATAATTATAGATGTAATAGTCTGCCTCAGGATGCTTTTGCATGCAGATGTATCCATCGTTCATGAGTTCTTGTAGAAAGGAAATATTCATAGTGTAGTATAAAGATATTCAAAGAATGATGCACACAAATAGCCAATTAAAAATATTCAGGAGCGCAAACAAAAAAGGGGCTCACAAGAGCCCCTTTCAGATTTATAACAAGTGAAAGTGTTACACACCTACATTCTTAACTGTTTTAAAGGTCAAAGATTCACCTGTACCTTCATAATCCGCCAGAATGGTATCACCTTCTGCAAAATCACCTTTCAGGATTTCTTCAGCTACCGGGTCTTCAAGGTATTTCTGAATCGCTCGATTTAACGGACGAGCACCATATTGAGGATCATAACCTCTCTCAGCTAAGAAGTCTTTCGCTTTTTCTGTCAGTTCTATCTTGTAACCTAACTGAGTCAGACGAGAGAATAGTTTAGCCAGAGACAGATCAATGATCCGGTGTATATCCTGACGTTGCAGTGAGTTAAATACAATCACATCATCCAGACGATTCAGAAACTCAGGAGAGAAAGCTCTGCGCAGGGCATTCTGAATAGTACTCTTCATCAGATCATCGTTATTATCTGATTTAGCACGGGTGCTGAACCCAATACCAGAACCAAACTCTTTCAGGTCACGAACCCCAATGTTAGACGTCATAATGATGATTGTGTTCCGGAAGTCAACCCGACGACCTAAGCCATCTGTTAATATACCGTCATCCAATACCTGTAACAACAGATTGAATACATCCGGGTGAGCTTTCTCGATCTCATCCAATAGTACGACAGAGTATGGTTTCCGACGGATTTTCTCAGTCAGCTGACCACCTTCTTCGTATCCAACATATCCCGGAGGCGCACCTACCAGTCTGGATACGGAGAATTTCTCCATATACTCACTCATATCAATCCGAACCAGGGCATCTTCTTTGTCAAACAAATACGTTGCCAGTACTTTTGCCAACTCAGTTTTACCAACACCTGTAGGGCCTAAGAAGATAAAAGAACCAATTGGTTTTTTAGGATCTTTCAAACCTACACGCGTACGTTGAATTGCTTTTACCAACTTTTCAATTGCCTCGTTCTGACCAATTACACGGTTCTTCAGTTCAGTACCCATGCCAAGCAGCTTGGTTCCTTCGTTCTGAGCGATTCTGTTAACCGGAATACCTGTCATCATCGCTATTACTTCTGCAACATTTTCTTCTGTTACAGTATAGCGTTTTTGCTTGGTTTCCTGTTCCCACATATCTTTTGCACGCTCCAACTGCTCTAGTAATTTCTTCTCTCTGTCACGTAACTGAGCTGCTTCTTCGTAGCGTTGGCTCTTTACAACCTGGTTTTTCTCCTTCTTGATATTCTCAATGGATTCTTCCAGTTTCAGAATATCTTCAGGTACAGATATATTATTGATGTGTACACGAGCACCTGCTTCGTCTAATACGTCAATAGCTTTATCTGGAAGGAAACGATCAGAAATATAACGATCAGACATTTTCACGCAAGCTTCTATAGCCTCAGGGCGATAGTTTACATGGTGGTGGTCTTCGTATTTATCTTTGATGTTGTTCAGAATTTCAATGGTTTCTTCTGGTGAAGTTGCGTCAACCATTACAATCTGGAAACGACGAGCTAATGCTCCATCTTTCTCGATATACTGGCGATATTCATCCAGTGTAGTGGCACCAATACATTGGATGTCTCCCCGGGCTAAAGCTGGTTTGAACATATTGGATGCATCCAGTGAGCCAGAAGCTCCACCTGCACCTACAATGGTATGTAACTCATCAATGAACAGAATAACTTCCGGAGATTTTTCAAGCTCGTTCATAACGGCTTTCATTCTCTCTTCAAACTGTCCGCGGTATTTGGTACCAGCTACTAATGAAGCCAGATCTAGTGTAACCACACGTTTACCAAACAATACACGAGACACTTTTTTCTGAACGATACGAAGAGCCAGACCTTCTGCAATAGCAGTTTTACCAACTCCTGGTTCACCAATCAGAATAGGGTTATTCTTTTTCCGACGAGATAATACTTGTGCTACCCGTTCAATTTCTTTTTCACGGCCAACAATCGGGTCTAATTTTCCAGCTTCTGCAAGTTTAGTCAAATCACGACCAAAGTTGTCCAGTACTGGCGTACGCGACTTTTCTGTGGATTTAGCGGACTCCCTTCCGCTGCCTCCCTGGCTTCCGCCACCGCCAAAGATCCGTGAATTGTCATCATCCGGATCATCTGCATCGGCAGCAGAGGTTGGGTTGTGGGTATGGTATTCTAACATTTCCTTAATCACTTCGTAATTAATATCATATTTAGAAAGAATCTGCGTGGCAACATTATCTTCGTCACGTAGAATAGAGAGGAGCAAATGTTCTGTACCGATAAGTTGGCTTTTGAATATCTTAGCCTCCAGGTAAGTAATCTTCAGCACTTTCTCGGACTGACGTGTCAATGGAATATTGGCAAGATTCTTCACAGTATGAGTGGCTGTACCTTTGGTTGCCTGCTCAATCGTCTGACGAAGCTCTTCCAGGGAAACGCCCAGCTTTTTAAGTAGTCCGATCGCGACACCCTCACCTTCCCGAATCATACCCAGTATGAGATGTTCCGTTCCGATATAGTCATGTCCCAGTCGCAATGCCTCCTCACGGCTGAGAGAAATCACCTCTTTTACTCGGTTAGAAAACTTAGCTTCCATATATGGTTCCTAATTAAAAACTTATTTCAGCAATAAGTTGGTTAGTTATTTAAGTCTGAAATTTATTAATAAACTAATAAAAACAAAAAATAGTTTATTGGCTCAGATTAGTGTTATTAAATTTTTATACGTAATCAATATTTGAGAAGATTTTCAAGTATGGTATATAGTAAACCTTCACATCACTAAAATAGTGTATAAACTCCTTTCTTTAAAAATTGTGCCCTTGCGGGTTGACAGAAGATTGACAGATGAGATCAGATGCATAGATACCTTCACAAAAAAGAATATCCAGGATTGATAAGTTTGGTACAAAATCACTGCCAAAGTTTTGCGTATAGGGAACAACTTTATAAAGATCCGCTAATAACTCTGTTTTTTTGGGATGAATACGATCTCTAAAGTCATTTGGAGCCTCCAGACCCCTAAAATATTCATTAGACAAGCGTATTTCCTTTTTCCATCTTAAAATACGCAGACAGTTTGTCAGTATTTCAAGATTTAAATCAAATAAAAACGTATGTTTTTTGTGGAGAATTCTTTCAAAGACAGGAGCTAATTCACTAAAGAAGGGCGCTTTTCCGTATCCTGAAGCAATTGTACGCCAATGATCTTTAATCCAATTCTCACTATAATCAATTTTTATATCCTTTATCCGCTGTTTTGTATTTCCTTTTATTACTGGTACTGACAAGTTGGCTACTTTGTTGGCAGTACGGATATTACATCGGTTCCGGTAGCTTTGCTTTGTATAATTTTCTGCTGATTCTAACAGAATTGATTCATAACATGATATACAGGCGAAATAAGCTAAACAAGGAAAATAATGTAATTCAATATAGGCGGATTTACTATCTGGCAGATTGCTGACAATCTCTTGCACGGTAATTTTAACTAAGTAAAGTAAAAAAACAAAAGTTTTCAAGTATCAAACCCAAAAATATAGGATTATTCCGAATAACACTTTTTTTTCGATGTAATATCATATGTAATCTATGTATGTGTAGAGAATCACATATGAAGTAATTTTGATCTGGCGTAGTAAATTTGCCTGCTATCGTATGTAAAAGTGAGGTGAGTATTTGGTGAAAATAATATGTTTTTACTGACAAATTTTACTATAAAACAAGAATCCGGAGATTTTCCGGATTCCTGCATAACCATACCACCACTATTATATATCTCCCTTTTATTTATCCGAATTACCCACAGGTGCGTTTTCGCGGTTTTCAAGGATATACCCATCTGCAAAAAGTCTGTATTTATCAAAGATAGAACGTACCGCACGTTTCAGATAGCGATCACTGGTCAATGTTTGATCATTATAAAGTCCCGATGCATAGCCTTGCCAGACTGTCTGATGTTTTTTGGCGTCCAGCAATTGCACTACCAAAGTACCACGCACCATACTATACTTGATAGGATCATATTTTACCTCCTCATCCTCTGTTGCTATCCAGTTTTCTATTTCAGGTTGATTAAATCCTTGGAAGCGAAGATCGTCATAAAAAATCTTGTAGGATACCAGCAAGCTGGGTTTACGCTTATTGAAACGATAACCATGTAACTCCAGTTGTTTACGTACTGATTCCTCGATAATCGGATTCGACATTGTCGAATCTTTATCGTCAGCACTGCCATTATCTACAAAGCAAAACGAGTTGTACTTTTTGAAATTTCCTTTGTAGCTATAATCATATTCAACCAAAAAACGGCTTTCGTTCATACAGGATCCAAAAACCACCAGCAAGGCAATTGCGAGTAAGGGATAAGCTTTTTTCATACATTGTAAACATTTCTTCAATAAGTAGACAATTTAAAAGATATAAACATAGAGTGGTGAAAGGAGCAGGAATACATACTTGTAGTATGTTAAACTTATTAAAATTACTAGCTTATAGATAAAAATCAAATGCCTGTCTATAAATTTTAAACTATTGTCGTTATAAAGTATACGTCAGGCTTGAGGTTTGTATAACTTTCTTTACTTGATTTTGTTTTGTATGAAATAAAATTTCTCTTTTATGCGAGAATTCCACCTATTTTGTCTGCTGAGTATCATCTTCTTACACGCTTCGTGCAGTCAGCCTGGCAGACAAACGCTTACTACCCAAGCGGTAGATAGTATATATAAAAATGTTCCAGCCGGAAGTCCGGATGGTATAGGAAGAGTGTATATGGGGCGGGAGATAGCACATACCATGAGTCATGAAGCGGCTTCCTGGTTAGATCGTCCTGAAAGATTGGAGGAAGAACGTACTGATTTGATTATTCAGGCGTTGCAGTCTCAAATTAAACCTACGGATGTAATTGCTGATATTGGAGCTGGAAGTGGGTATTTTTCATTCAGACTTGTGCCAATGGTGCCACAGGGAAAAGTATATGCGGTGGATATACAGCCTGAGATGCTGGCTATCATACAATCTAAACGAGAGAAAAACCGTATGTATCAGGTAGAAACGGTACTAGGGACTATTACAGACCCCAAACTGCCTGAAAATACTGTAGACTGGGTATTGCTGGTAGATACGTATCATGAGTTTTCAGAGCCCTATGCCATGATGCAAGGTATATACAAGGCTTTGAAATCTACAGGAAAGGTTGTATTGTTGGAATATCGTGCAGAAGATGAGGCTATTCCGATTAAGCCTTTACACAAAATGACAAAGGAGCAAATCAGAAAAGAAATGGAGGTGATAGGTTTGAAAGGGATTGAGAGACAGGATTCGCTTCCCTGGCAACACTTACTGATATTCGAGAAAAAATAAATCCTCCTCAGGAGCCTTTACTTATACTATGGAGCATCTTCTCTTACGTCAGCATATCGAACGTTTTGTTTCTCTTACAGAAGAGGAATGGGGTGCATTGGCTCAGAATTTATCTGTCAGCAAGATTCCACGTAAGAGGACCTTTAGTAAAGAAGGACAAATGGAAGACAAAATAGCTTTGGTATTGCAGGGAAGCTTCCGACAGTTTTATACGAAAGATGGAGAGGAAAAGACTACCTATTTCTACTTTGAAAATCACCTGATGTCCTCTTATATAAGTATTCTTCAAAAGCAACCGAGTTTGTTAACTATCGAAGCACTGGAAGACTCGGAGGTTTTGTGTTTTTCTGCCCAAACGCTGCAAAACCTATATGAGAACTATCCGGTTTATCAGATTTTTGGCAGAAAGCTGGCGGAATATTTGGCAGTCGGACTTGAAATACGTATGGTTTCTCTATTAATGGATAGTCCGGAAGAGCGGTACATAGGATTGTTAAAAAGTAATAAGAAAAAGATTCTGGAACGAATACCTCAACATTATATAGCCTCTTACCTAGGGATTACACCCGTTTCATTGAGTCGTATTCGTAACCGGATTATTGCTGCTGAACGAATTTGAGGAATTAATCTAGTGCTGAAATTTTTCTATAGCTGGCGGAAATACTTTTTCGCTTATATGGTTAATTTTCTATTTGTTTCACTATCAAGTAAGTAGAGTCCATTTCGAGGACATATTTCCCCAGTTTCCCTTTTGGGGAAGAAGTGTCCTATTGTGCTATAGTGTCTGTATAAGATACTGATTCAATGGATGGTACACTCTTAACATACTCAGTCATGTAATCTGTAGTAAAACCACATTCTCTTACTATTCATTTAGATTACAGCAGGCATAGAAATTTCTTTCTGAGGAACAGGCTTCTAAAACATCTTGACTATTGGTAGATAACTAGTTATTTATTTGATAGTCAGTTTGTTTTATAGGTATGAGTATGTTGTTAACAAATAAAATTACCTATATTTCAGTGTTTATAGAAGTAATGTATTAATCAACCTAATTTTTAGTTCTATGAAAAACAAAACGTCATTATCCTTGTTTATGCTGATGTTCAGCATTCTATTGTCTGTCAGCAGTTGTAAGAAAAAGCCTGATGATACGGCTATTACAGAAAGTGTTAAGGTTAAAACACAAAACATACAAGGGGTGAATGTGTCTGTTAAAGAAGGAGTGGTTACATTAAGTGGAGAGGTAGAGACGCCAGAACTGAGTACACAGGCAGAAGAGGCTGCCAAAACTGCAGATGGTGTAAAGTCTGTGGTAAATACACTAACAGTAAAAGCCCCTCCTGCACCTGTTGAGCCAGAGAGAACTTTCTCACCAGATGATAGTTTGAAAACAGCTGTGGACGATAAGTTTAAGCAATACAATATAAGTGGTGTAACAGCATCCGTAAAAGATGGAGAAGTGACGTTGGAAGGAAATGTAAAACGGGCTCAGCTACAGGAAGTAATTAAAGCTGCCAATGAGGCGAAGCCTAAGAAGGTAAATAATAAACTAACTATCAGTAAGTGATAGGGGCCTGTACAAAGGACATTTTTTATTTACTTATTATTAACTATAAAATTTTATGGCACTTACCGATAAATATCAACCAGTTATTAATCTTGCGAACAGCAAGGGTATAACTAATCTTCAGGTAAAAGAACAAGACAATGTTTTGTATATTGATGGAATTGCTCCCAGTGAAGAAGTGAAACAGCAGATATGGGATACATATGGAGCAATAGATCCCGATTATCGTGCAGGTGATCTGGTACTTAACCTGGAAGTAGCCGGACCCGCAGCTCAGGAAACCACATATACTGTGAAAAGTGGTGATTCATTGAGCAAAATTGCCAAAAACTATCCTGGTCTGACATGGCAGAAAATTTATGAGGCTAATAAAGATCAGATTAAAGATCCTAATCTTATTCATCCGGGACAAAAACTTAAAATACCAACTGTATAATAGTACTCATTAAAAAAGCAGCTACTTACAATAGCTGCTTTTTTACTAAATGCTATCTGGATTTGGATTGAAAACTGTAATTTGGCGAACGTAATCATTACATTCTTCAATCACTTAACACCATGAAAATTCTCCTTCTTTCCTGTCTGAGCTTCTATGCATTGGCAATGAGTACATTTTTTCCAAATGAAAAAAATAAGCCTGTTGCTAAGTCCGACCGTTGTTATGAAATGCGTATTTATTACGCTGAACCTGGTAAACTGGAAGATCTGTTAGCCCGCTTTCGTAATCATACCACTAAGCTTTTTGAAAAACACGGTATGACCAATGAAGGCTATTGGCTGCCTATAGATAACAAAGACAATAAGCTGGTATATGTGTTATCGTATCCAAGCCGGGAAGCGAGGAATAACTCATGGAAATCTTTTGGCAGCGATCCAGAGTGGAAGAAAGTGGCTTCTGAATCAGAAAAGAATGGGAACCTGGTGGCCAAGGTAGAAAGCTTTTTTATGAAGACCACAGACTTCTCTCCAAAGAAGATTACCAAAAAAGGTTCTGCTAACCGTGTGTTTGAATTACGTACCTATAAGGCGACTTCCGGTAACTTACCCGCGTTGCTGTCGCGTTTTCGTGATCATACTGTTAAACTTTTTGAAAAACACGGTATGACTAATCTGTGGTATTGGACATTTACTGACAAAGAGCAGGGTGCTGATGATATGTTAGTGTATATTCTGTCACATCCTAGTCAGGAAGCTGGGCTAAAATCATTTGAGAGATTCCGTGATGATCCGGAATGGCAAAAAGTACGCAAAGATTCAGAAGATAAAGCAGGTGGCTCTCTGACTGTCTCTGTTGAATCTTTATATATGGTACCAACAGATTTTTCTCCTGTAAAATAAATTTTCTGTTTCCGGCTTTGTTGATCTACTAACAAAGCCGGAAACAGGTATCAGTTCGGAAATGAAATCTTGCCCATTGTAACATTAGGAATTCCCGGACGATTGCCAAAGTTAACAAGTCCTCCTGCCACAGTCTCATTGGCAAGGATAGCAAACAAAACAGCTTCTTTTGCATCTGGCAAAATTTGCAAATCTGCCGTTGTCTTTAACACATTATCAGGCAATAACTGGTGCAGGTGTTTTACCAGCACTGGATTATGCATGCCCCCTCCACTCATATACACTACAGCTTTTTCTGATAGATTATTACGCTTTACTGCCTGAGCAATACCTTCTGCTGAAAATCGGGTAAGCGTAGCAATCAGATCCTGTGATGATATATTCTCTGTTTGTGATTGTTGTTGAGCCTGATGTACATATGACTGACTGAATAGTTCTGGACCAGTTGTTTTAGGAAAGCCAGCCTGGAAAAAAGGATGATTCAACAAGGTTGTCAACAGAGATTGATGTACAATTCCAGATGCTGCAATGGCTCCATTTTCATCAAAAGGGTGATTATAGTGTAAACGTGAAAAGGCATCAATCAAGGTATTGCCAGGCCCAACATCAGTCGAAAACATTTTAGTTGCATCCAGATCCCCTGATAGAAAAGTAAAATTGGCAATTCCCCCAATATTGAGCATAATGCGATCTTCTCCCTTCTGTGAAAACAGTATATAATCACCATATACTGCCAATGGTGCTCCTTCTCCTCCGGCGGCTATATGCTTTTGTCTGAAGTCACTCAGGGTGATGATACCCGTTTGTACTGCTATATGATCACCATCACCTATCTGAAGGGTGGCATTGGGAAAGTCAGGGTGTTTGTGCAGACTTTGAGGGGCATGATAAATGGTCTGGCCGTGACTGGCAATCAAATCTATCTCAGTAGATGTATACTTCCACTTTTGTAAACATTTCAGAATCATGGATGCATGTAGTTTCCCAATCCATGGATTAAGAAGAGTAAGCATTTCCAGATCTACCTGCTTTTGAGAAAAAACAGTCCGGATAGTTTGTTTGATATCGTCTGTATAAGAAATGGTATCAAAGGCGAGTAATTCAGTTTTTGCATCAATACCACTTCCTGTAAACTGACATAATGCTACATCCAGCCCATCCAGAGAAGTACCTGACATAAGGCCAATGATAAGACGTTGTGGTTTCTGAGCAATTTGGTAAAGTCTGGCTATCTGAGTATTCATGTTGGTAAGGTAGCCGATTTTTGATAAAAAGTAAAAGTAAGTAAGATCCTTCTCTACATCGTTCAGGTCATCAGTATATATAGAAAGCGAAAATTAGTGGTTTGTAATCTTGAAAAATTACTTCAGACATTCTTTGATTCACTGGTTCACTCCTATTAATAGGAGTGAACCAGTGAATCAAAGAATGTCTTCTGGTTTTTAAACTAAATATTTAACATTGGTATGTTGTTAATTAATTGTTTATCAATTATTTAGTTTTATGGATATTATGTGATTATATGAAAAGTACAATTATTTTTAGGCCATTTTTGTGATCTTGTAATATCAAGTGGTGAGCTAAAAGATAAATAAGGTAGAGTTAGAAAAATGCAATTTTTGTCCTTGCGAAAACTTATAAACAGTGGCATTACCTGGTTCAGTTTGCTCATACGAGATAACATTGACCTGCATTGTGTTCCCTGCAAAGATGTATCTTGGGCATAGTTTGTGGCAAATGAATGAGTGTTGTGAATTACGATCAGTTTTTTTGTTATTGTAAGGAGATAGCAAAATAAAAAAGTGATCGGAGTTCCGGTCAAAATAAAACTTGTTGTGAACAACCCACATTTTATTGGATAACAGGCAAGAGATCTCTTCGCGTTTGTACCAGACCATTGTTGTGAATGAGGCGCAAATATGATTGTATCTCTTAAAATAAACGTAAAAGCAATACAAGGACTACTCATGCACTTCCACTCCCTGTGCCTTTATTTTTTCCAGCAGCGAAGAAAACTCCTGGTAGTTAGGATATGAGAATGGATTGCCTTTGACATACAAGATTTTTAAATGAGGAAGCTGAACGAGTTGTGGTCCCAGCTTTCTCATTTGATTGTCTGAAATATCCAGATCTTCCAGGCTTTTCATCTCAAAAACAACAGGCGGAATGGCTGTAAATGCGTTTTCGCTGATATACAAAAGACTGACCTTCTGCAGCTTCTGCAGATTTTCTGGCAATGATGTCAGCCGGTTTCCTCTCAAATAAATCTCCGTCAGATTTGAAAGATCACCTATTTGCTCAGGAATTCTGTCTATCTTATTGTAGGAAATTGCAATGGCTTCCTGAGTTTTAATCTGACAGAGAACTACCGGAAACTCTGTAAACTCGTTGTAATATAGATCAAGATATTTCAGTGAGTGCAACTTTCGAAGTTTAGTAGGTAGCTGACTTAATAGGTTGTGATAGAAGCCTACCCGCTGCAGCGATCTGATTTTAGGGATTACCTTGGGAAATTCTACAAATGCATTGTTATTACACACCAGCTGTTCCAGTCTCTTATTTCTTCGAAGCCTTTTGGGTAAGTGTGTTAATGCACACTCTGCCAGATTGATATTTTGGATATGTTTGTTCTTTCGAAAACGAAGTTTTTTGTAGTTGATTGGATTGCCACTCAGATCGAGTTGTTGCAATGAATCCATTTCAGATACCCAGGCAGGAAGAGAGGTAATACGATGTTTGCGAAGAAGTAAACTTTTCAGATTGCGGCATCGGGCAATTTCCGCAGGTACTTCCTGTAGTCCATTGTTTATTTCTTTTGTTTGCCAGCGAATGATAGGTTCTTTCCTGTTTGAGATAGTATCATAAATTTCAACACGTTCATACCGAATGTCTTTATTCTGAAGGTTGATTGTCAGGATGGTATCCGGACGTGTGGTTTGTCGGATCTGTTCCAGTGTGGTAGCCACTCCTTTGTCTGTCGATTGTGCTTGTAATGCCAAGCAACTGGCTAATACCCAGAATGTAACAAATAAGTGTTTCATAGGTGTTAATGGATTTTGTCGAATGTAAGTTATAACTAATTATTTAGTTGTAAAAGGGTTGAAGATATTTTCTTTTGGAGGAAGAGACGTGGTTTTGAAAATCTCACTGGATTTTATA
Source organism: Xanthocytophaga agilis (assembly GCF_030068605.1). Taxonomy (NCBI): domain Bacteria; kingdom Pseudomonadati; phylum Bacteroidota; class Cytophagia; order Cytophagales; family Rhodocytophagaceae; genus Xanthocytophaga; species Xanthocytophaga agilis. The sequence goes on along the minus strand of NZ_JASJOU010000005.1, from coordinate 456,736 downwards.
CCTTTCTTTTGCCGCATTCGCCTAACCAACCTCCAAACATGAAGAAAATGTATTTACCTGCTCGGATAGTACTCTGGTGCACTGTCTGTGTATTCTTTTTGGTAGCCTGTAACTCCTCTAAAAGCAAAGGGCCACAGTTTTTAATCACATTTAGCGATAGTCTCAGCAAAGATACCCTTGATGGCAGGTTGTTGCTTATGATTGCACAGGATACAGCTAAAGGCGAACCTCGTAATCAGGTAGGTGATAGTCCGGGAAGTGCCCAGATTTTTGGGATAGATGTAGACGGATGGAAAGCAGGAGAAGAGAAAACAATAGATGGCACTGTATTTGGTTACCCGCTAAAAAGCTTGTCGGAGCTAACTGCTGGTGACTATTATGTGCAGGTGTTACTGCATAAGTATGAAACCTTTAAACTAAAAGATGGTCGTGTATTGAAGCTGCCTATGGATAGAGGAGAAGGACAAAACTGGCGTACCGCACCTGGTAATTTATACAGCGTTCCTGCAAAAGTAACCATTGGTACAGATGGCAATATTGCTGTCACACTCACAAAAGCCAATCCTGTCATTGCTGCTCCCAAGGATACGAAACACATCAAACATATACGTATTCAAAGCAAGCTGCTAACCGAATTCTGGGGACGTCCTATGTACCTGGGTGCCCACGTATTACTTCCTGAAGGATTTGACGAACATCCGGAAGCACGTTACCCACTTTGTATCAATCATGGTCACTTTCCAGTCGACTTTGACGGATTCAGCCCGGAACCTCCTGCTGAGGATATGGATACCTCTGATTATAGCGACCGTTTCCATATCTATGGCTATAAAAAGATTGTCGCTCAGGAAGCACACAACTTCTATAAAACATGGACTGGCAAAAACTTCCCTCGTATGTTGATTATTGAAATTCAACATGCCAACCCTTATTATGATGATTCCTATGCTGTAAACTCAGCCAATATTGGTCCGTATGGAGATGCTATAACCTATGAACTCATTCCCTATATTGAAAAGCAGTTCAGAGGAATAGGACAAGGCTGGGCTCGGTTTCTATATGGCGGATCAACAGGTGGTTGGGAAGCTCTGGCTGCACAGATATTTTATCCTGATCAATATGGCGGTTGTTTTGCTGCATGCCCCGACCCTATTGATTTTCGGGCTTATACACAGGTTAACATCTACAAAGATAAAAACGCCTACTATACCGAAGGACCATTCCGTAAAGTCTCCAAGCCAGGATATCGTAATTACTTAGGGCATATCACCACAACCATTGCCGATATGAATCATCTGGAATTGGTATTAGGAACTAAAACCCGTTCGGGTGGGCAGTGGGATATCTGGGAGGCCGTGTATTCGCCTGTGGGAGAAGATGGCTATCCCAAACGAATTTTTGACAAGATGACAGGGGAAATAGATACGATGGTAGCACAATATTGGCGTAATAACTATGACCTGACATATATTATGCAACGAGACTGGGCTGTGCTAGAACCCAAGCTGACAGGAAAGATCAACATCTACTGTGGAGATATGGACAACTATTACCTGAACAATGCGGTGTATCTGGCTGAAGACTTTTTGAAGAAAACAAAAAACTTTACTGAAGGTGGAGAAGTAAAATATGGAGATCGAGCTGAACACTGCTGGAATGGTGATCCTACATTACCCAATTATCTGTCACGGTTGCATTACAATACCATGTATGTCCCCAAGATTTTGAAGCTAATCGAGAAAAATGCACCCAAAGGTGCTGATCTGAAAAGCTGGCGTTACTAAAAAAATACCCTTCAATCTAACCTATTTGCACCATTTTATTCATGCTTACACACGATTTAGGCAGACAAGTATTTGGTAATCCTGCCAATACTGGAAATATCATTTCCTTACAGGATGCTAACCAGTTGCTAGACGATTGGGTAAAAAATGAGAGTTTAAAAAGGCATATGCGGCAGGTAGCTGCTTTGATGAAAGCATGGGCCAGGGAAGTAGAGAAACTGGATGACGTTGGACAACTGAAATGGGAAACAGCTGGCTTGCTTCATGATGCCGACTGGGATCAGTGGCCTGACGATCATTGTAAACGCATTGTGGAGGAACTGGAGAAACGAGACATTGATCCGGAGATTATTCATGCTATTGCCTCTCATGGACCCCGTTTTTTTGGAGTGGAGCCTGTAACCACTATGGACAAAATGCTCTATGCCTTTGATGAGTTGTCAGGTTTTATCCATGCCTACTCATTAATGCGCCCTACAGGCTATGAAGGGATGGATGTCAAAGGCGTACGAAAACGCCTCAAGGACAAAGCCTTTGCTGCACAGGTTTCCAGAGAGGATATTGCAGATGCAGCACAACGGGCAGCAAGGGAAGTGGATGAACTAATCGCTTTTGCTATTACACATCAGGCAGGTGTGTAAATCTCTTCATTTTAGTATAAAACCACCGATAATAACATAAATAAATCCTGTTTATTGAGATTTAAATATGTTATTACCGGTTTTTTATAGTCTTTATTTTATTTTGTTTTTATTTTTTATACATTCGGTGCCTGATTTAAAATTTAACTATATCTAGTTTCATTTGTAAGTTAAGTAGAATAGCTGTCGATGTATGAAAGATAAGAGGGATGTATATAAGGATAGAATACTACCATTTAAGGAAAGTGATTTATCCTTATGGAACCGCTTCAGAAGCGGTGATAGGGAGGCTTTTTCTACCATTTATAGATTGTATGTTTCTGCTTTGTACAATTACGGTATGAAGCTTTCCAGGGATAAAGAGCAGGTAAAGGATGCTGTTCAGGATTTATTTATTGAACTCTGGAAAAACCATAGCACAATAGGCGAAACAACGAATATCAAATATTATCTCTACAAGTGTATTCGTCGTAAAATTATCCGGAACATAGAACAGTCTGCTAAGTTTCTGCCTGATACCAGTTTTACAACTGAAAATAACTACAATCCAGTATCATCTCCTGAGGATTTACTTATTGACATCCAGTCTGTAGACCAGAAAAAAGTTTACCTGAACAAAGCTCTGACTCACTTGACTCAGCGCCAGCGGGAAGCATTATTTCTGAAATATTATGATAGTCTGAGCAATAGTGAAATTGCCTCTCTTATGGCTGTTAATGAACAGTCTGTTTACAATCTGGTGTATCAGGGATTACAACTCCTGAGAAAATTCTTTCCTGTTGAGGTTCTCCTATTCTTTTGTTTGCTATCCTTCTAAGTAAATTCATCCTCAAATAACTCCGTCCATTTTGGATTCCTTAAGCCTCTGTAACCACAATTCTATCCTGTTTTAAAATATTTTGAGAAATTTTTAAATTTTTTCGAGTAGAAAAGATAAGATAGCTGCTTTTGGTTAAAAATCGTTACACTAACCCACTCGTTATCTATGACGGATTATTCCGATTTCAGTGCAGAAGACTTTGCTATGGATGACTATTTCATTCAGTGGGTAAAATCTTCTGCGGATTCTTCAACCAGCGAGTTTTGGACCAGTTGGCTTGAACGGTATCCGGACAAGAAAGATACGATAGTTCAAGCCAGACAACTGGTCCTGTCGGTTGACTTTGAAGAGACATTTCCTGACCAGAAAGAAGTGCAGTCCATGTGGCAGGTAATCTCAGACCAGGCATTTGAAGAAGAGATACTGGAGAGGGAGACAAGCACAACAACTATCTTCCGTACACAGGTATTCAAAATTGCTGCAAGTATCCTCTTATTGGTTTTACCTATCGGAGGTGGACTTTATTACTGGTACAGCCAGCAACAAGAGGTTTCATATCTGACCCAAAATGGGCAGGTGAAAACTGTTTTGCTGCCAGATGGATCGCAGGTAACGTTAAATGCAAACTCCGTTATCCGGTTTAATCCTTCCCTGCAAACTGATCATATACGGGAAGTATGGCTGGATGGAGAAGCCTTCTTCCATGTAAAAAGAACAGCCTCTAAGGCACGTTTCATTGTGCACACCAAACAACTGAATGTAGAAGTGCTGGGTACAACCTTTAATGTAAATACCCGCCATAAGAAGACACGCGTGATTCTCAATACAGGAAAAGTGACTCTGACCTTGTCAGAACATAAGCAAGATCCTCCCATTCAGATGATACCAGGAGATCTGGTTGAGTTCAAAGAAAGTGAGAAAAAGATCCTTAAGAAAACAGTTAATCCTGATACCTATAGTTCCTGGACTCAGAGTAAACTGGTTTTTGATGGAACTTCGCTTGCAGAGATTATAGAGATTTTAGCTGATACGCAGGGGATAAAGCTAACTTTGCAAGACACATCCATGGCATCGCTTCAATTTTCAGGTTCTGTCTCAGCAAATAGAACAGATCTGCTGCTGTTAAAATTATCTAAGGCATTTCGGCTGAATATTGTCCGACAGCCTACCGGAGAAATACTACTGGAAAAATCCACACATGAATAATATAGTAACTAATCTATTCTCTATTCCTCTAATTTCTATACAACTTATGCGACAAGTTATACGATATTTTGGAGTTGTATTGCTTTTAACTACAACTCATGCCATACGAGTTAGTTCGCAGACAATTGCACTTGTCAATGAAGCTATATCTGAAACCAGCCTGGATCAGCAAAAAATGATTCCCCTGATAGATGTACTGAACGACATTGAAGCAAAATATCAGATAGATATTAGCTACAATGTAGGCTTGCTAAAGGACAAAATGGTTGATGGTAAACTCTTACAGCGTTCGGCCTCGTCTGTTGAAGACAGACTCAGAAAGATATTATCTCCTCTGCATCTGACCTTCGAAAGACTGGAAGGCAAAGACTTTGTGATTTATGAAAAGATAGATCAAAAAGGTGCCATCCGAAAAATAACTGGCAAAACAGCCCTGGAGTCTCCTCTTTTGGTATCCGCTTCCGGAAATACGGGTATACAAATCAGCAGCATCCAACAGACTCTTCAGGAGATGGCTATTCCTATAAAAGGAAAAGTAACCTCTACTGCAGGAGAGGGCTTACCTGGGGTTAGTGTCACTGTAAAAGGTTCAACACAGGGAACAGTTACAGATGCAGAAGGTGGGTTTCAGTTGAGCGTTCCGGATGAAACCGCCGTGCTGGTATTCTCCTATATTGGCTATCTGACTCAGGAAGTAGCCGTGAGAGGAAACAGCAACTGGACTATTGCCCTGGCAGAAGATGTGAAGTCGTTGGGTGAAGTGGTGGTGGTAGGATATGGTACTCAGAAGAAACGGGATGTAATTGGCTCAATAGCTACTGTAAATGGTGACGATATCAAATTAAAGTCGACCGCTTCCTTTGACTCAGGACTGCAAGGCATGGCTGCGGGTGTATCAGTCCAAACTAACAGTGGTGTACCAGGATCACCTACTGTCATCAAGATTCGAGGGGTTGGTTCTATTAATTCTAGTACAGACCCTCTATGGATTATTGATGGAATGCCTGTTTACAGCAGTCCAGGTGGATTGGGACGTAGTGATGGTACTACTGGGCAAAGTCCTATGTCATTAATAAATCCCAATGATATTGAGAATATACAAATCTTAAAGGATGCTGCTGCTACAGCTATTTATGGATCGAGAGCTTCCAATGGTGTTATTATAGTAACTACAAAGACAGGAAAGAAAGGACAAGGAAATACTACTTTTAATTATTCAACAGGTTTCTCTACATTGACACGTACTCCTCAGGATATTGGATATGCTAATACAAGTCAATGGTTTCAGATCATGGATGAGATGTATAAGAACTCTGGCAAAACGTTTACCATGAATGACTATTATCGCAATTCTCCTTATGCTTTTACCCAACTAACCCGTGAACAGGCAATGGCAATCAATACCAATTGGTATGATGAGCTTTTCCAGACCGGGCGATTCTCTGATTATAATCTTTCCAGTTCAAGAGGGTTTGATAAAGGTTCGTTTTATCTTTCGGGTAATTATCGGGAAGACAAAGGGGTTCAGAATAATAACAGCCTCAAACGTATATCATTACGAACTAATATAGATTTCAGCCCTATTGATAACTTCACTATTGGAGCTAAGCTAAGTTTTGCTTATACTAATAATAACAGAATGCAAAACACCAGCTATCGTGGAGGATCCAGCCCAAATGGAGGATTGAATAGTATTACTACTACTGCCTTACCATGGTTTCCTGTTCGGGAACTAGATAATCCTAACCGATACTTTAACGCTTACTCTGGCTCTAATCCGGCCGCGTTTGCAGATCCTGCTAATCTGAAAGATAATCTGGAACAATATCGTGCATTGGGAGGCTTCTTTTTGAATTACCAGCTACCTTTTATAAAAGGGTTATCAGTTCGGTCAGAAGTTTCTGTAGATCTGATTCAGAGTAACAATATTTTCTGGCAAAGCCGTGATATTCGCCTAGATGGATCACAGAAACCTTCTTCCTATGGATACGAGGAAGCTATTACATATAGAAGTGTAAATTACAATGTATATGGTACTTATGATAAAGCGTTTGGCCTGCACTCATTGAATATTGTTGCAGGAACAGAAGCCCAACGAAGCAGCCAGTACAGCCGTTCTCTCTCCGGACAGGGATTGATAGGAAAGTATCAGGAGATAGGTAGCCCTACATCAATGCTTTCTATGTGGGGCGGTATGAATGGGGAGCGTTATCTCTTGGCTTATTTTGGACGAGCTAACTACAAGTACAAAGATCGTTATCTGGTAGGGCTAAGTGCCCGGCGGGACGGCACTTCTGCATTTACACCTAATTATCGCTGGGGAACATTTTTGGCATTATCAGCAGGTTGGATACTTTCTGAAGAAAATTTCATGTCTTTTCTTGGTGGCAATACCTTCCTGAAACTTCGGGGAAGCTATGGAGAAACAGGTAATCAGAATGTAGTGGGAGGACTAGATGTAATCAATTATAATAGTACATTTAAATATGGTAGCAATGATATATTGGGTGTAAATGGTACTATGCCTATTAACATTCCTGTGGGCAATCTTACGTGGGAAACTACACAAAGTGGTGACATCGGTATTGATTATGGTTTACTCAATAATCGAATCAATGGTTCAGTAGCTTACTATCATCGGTACATAAAAGGTATGTTATTACCCTCTCCTGTACCTGCTTCCTCCGGAGTCACACCTCCTGGATCGTTTCCTGGTAATGTGTACGATGAAAGCTCCAATACAGTATGGAGTAACATTGGTGATATGTTAAATGCCGGCTGGGAATTCGAAGTTCATTCTACTAATATAGATAAAGGTGGCTTTCGCTGGACTACAGACTTTAATATCGCCTTTAATAAAAACACTATCAAAAAGCTGACTCCCGAAGCTGATAAAACAGGTAAAGGAATCATCAACGGTGCTACTGTATCACGTAAAGGACATAAACGTCAGGAATGGTATGTAGCTGATTATGCAGGTGTAGATCCTGCTACAGGTGTGCCTATGATTTATGTAGTTGACAAAAGCTTGTATGAATCAACAGGAGAAACAAAGCGATTGAAAAATGAGGTAGGACAAGATAGTCTTACTTATGGGACAAAGACCAATATTGCCAATAATAAGTTTTATCAGAATGGTAAGTCTGCTGATCCTACTTATTATGGTGGCATTACCAATACCTTCCAGTACAAAGGCTTTGACCTGAGCTTTATGTTCTCCTTCTCTGGTGGAAATTATATTCTGGACTATGATCGGCAAATGGCTACTGTCCCTGGAGAAACCAAGACATTCCTTACCGATATTATAAACAACTCATGGCGCCAGCCCGGAGATCAGGCAAAATATCCACAACTCCGCTATGGAAACACCTATATCATTAATGGAGAAGCTGTGTCCGACTTTGGTGATGAGTGGCAAAACCACAACCGGGAAATGTACAAAGGCGATTATATCCGACTACGGAATGTACAGGTTGGCTATACACTACCCGCTTCTGTAGTGAAAACAATACATATGCAGGGACTAAGAATATATGTGTCAGGCAGTAACCTTTGGACTTCTACCAAATATCCTGGTTTTGATCCGGAAGGAGCTGGCTATGTCTATACAGCTACCATACCTCAATTAAAAACATTTATACTGGGCTTGTCTGCTCGCTTTTAGCAATAAGCCTGTTGATTGAAAATTTATTAAACTAATATTTGAACAAAGAAAACTATCTATCTATATGAAAAAGATCCTTCTTTATAGCCTGACGCTGGGGCTTTTACTCGCATCAGGCGGTTGTTCAGAAGAGTATTTTGAATTAAAAAGGCCTCCACAAACTCCCTGGAGTACAGTGGAAGAATTTGAAAGAGCACCTATCGGATTATATGCATCCTTGTTCAGTGGTGATAGCTGGAATATGGCTTGGGTAGATGTCACCATTGTAAAAACCAGTATGGGTGATGATGTAGATTGGGTAAACAATGCGGAGTGGGGTTACTGGCGTAAGACAAAAGAGTTTAACAAATACACAGACAAAGGCTTTTTGCTGATTTATAGAGCTATTGCAGGGGCAAATAATGCTTTAGAGTTTGTAGAGGCAAACAATGGCAATCCTTTTCCTACTGAGAGTGAAGAGAACATTCAGGATAATGTGAATCGTATTGTCGGGGAGCTGTATTTTATCCGGGCATATTCCTATTACTTGTTGGAAACGACCTTTGGTCATGCCTATGTGCCAGGTGGTGCTAATAATACAGAAGATATCCCTATGCCTACTAAGTATCCGAAGTCTGTAGCAGAAGCAAAGAATCCTAAAATTGGAACAACTCAAGAGGTATATGATTTGATTGTAGCTGACTTTCAGAAGGCAAAAGATCTATTACCAGAAGAATATGAAGATGATATGCATCCATCTTATCAGGTGCGTGCTTCTAAATTTGCAGCTTCTGCTATGCTGATGAGAGCTTATTTTCAGAGAGGAGAGTATGATAAAGCAAAACTAGAAGCCGATTTTATCATAGATCAGAATGGAGGCAGATATAATTTGACTGAAGACCCTATTGCTGCATTTTCAAAGAGTGCTATAGAAAGAGCCAAAGAGGTTGTTTTCTATCTGCCTTATTATGATGAAACGGGTCAGGCTCCTATGCATTTAACTGTTCTGAATCATTCTGCAGGTCCTTGGGGACAATGTGGTTGGGTAGAAACACGCATGAGCAATAGTACTATCAAGCGACTAGGCTGGATGACTGATCCGATAACAGATACGACCCTGAAAGTAGCTGCCAAAAGAGACAAACGGTTTACACAATTATTTGCTGTAAGATATCCTGTAAGTAAGGCCAAGGAAGGACAGGCTACAGACGAAAGAAATGAAGTGAAAGATATCACTACGATCTGGCCCTACAAATACTATCGTGGAGGTAAAGAGTTTAATACCAATGTGCCACTTATCCGTTTGGCAGAGATCTATTTGACACGTTCCATCAGCCGGTTTAAAGCTGGAGACAAGTCGGGTGCTGCTGAAGATTTAAATGTAGTGCGCAAAAGAGCCTGGAATACAACTGTAGGCGGACCCTATGTAGAGGTGACAGGTGCCGACATTACCGAAAATATGATTCATGATGAACGACTCATTGAAATGTTTGGTGAAAATGACCGGATTGACTATCTGAGGGCGTTAAAGATGGATATTCCAAAAGGAGAACGGGGTGCTGGCACAGATCCCTATACCAGTGAAGATTTTGTGTGGGCTATCCCAACACGTGAACTCTTGTATAATGAATCCATAGGACAATAATCGGTACATAAGTTATACATCTGGGTTATCAGAATTCTGGTTAAAAAAGAAAATAATCAGAACTCTGATAACTCTGTAGGTTGATCAGGATTCTGATATTTTGAAAACGATATAAAAATCCTGATTATATTCTGATACAGAATCAAAGAGAATCTAAATTCTCTGAAAAGAAAAATGACCAGAATTCAGATCACCAACAAGTGGTAACTGAGTTCCGGTCATTTTCTGTTTATACCCATTTTTATATCAATCGAATACTAGCTGCTTTCAGATGATAGATACTTTTATCTGATTCTCTATTACCTTTGGACAATATTCGTTGATTTGTACTCATGGCTATACATACACTGGCTCCTATTGTTTTATTTGTATACAATCGTCCTATCCATACACAACGCACTATTACTTCACTGGTAAACTGTCAGTTAGCTTCTGCTAGTGAGATCTTTATTTTCTCAGATGCAGCCAGAAGTACAGATGATGAAGAGCAGGTCCGACAAGTACGGCAGTATATACAAACTGTGACAGGGTTTAAAAACAAGATGGTAATAGAAAGACCCACAAATATGGGATTGGCCCGGTCTGTGATTGATGGGGTTTCTCAGGTGATGAGTCGGTATGGCAAAGCTATCGTACTGGAAGATGATATGGTGTTTGCGGAAGACTTTCTGGTGTTTCTGAATGAGTCGCTGGAAGTCTATAAGGATAATCCTTCTGTCTTCTCTATTTCAGGATACAGCTATCCTATCACTATTCCGGATAGCTATACAAAAGATGTCTATTTACTGCCCAGAGCATCCTCCTGGGGATGGGCCACCTGGGCTGACCGCTGGAACAAGGCTGACTGGCAGGTAACAGATTATCCAATGTTTTTAAAAGACAAAACTATACAACAAGGATTCGCGCAAGGTGGAAAGGATCTTGTGTATATGCTAATCAAACAACAAAAAGGCTTGGTGAATTCCTGGGCAGTACGATGGAGTTACACTCATTATAAACACCAAGCCTATTGTCTGTTTCCGCGAATATCCAAACTACAGAATATTGGTAATGACGAATCCGGGACACATTCTCCTAAAACCAAACGGTTTGAAACTGTACTAAGCAATAAATCCATGGTGCTGGATCGGGACCTGGTGCCAAATGATGAGATTATTAAAGGTCTGCAACGCTTTTTTCAACCAAGCCCGGTACGACAGCTTATTAACTACTTCAAATTACAGTTATGGAAGTAATAGCTGAATGAATGAATAACATGAGTCATTCCAGATGTTGGATATGAGTAAAGCCCAAGCCTAGGTTTTTGAAAATGTAGGCTTGGGTTTAATTTTGGAAAATCTCTCTTTCTACATTTGTTTATAGTCCCTTACATCACTCTTCCATTGACCTCCTACTTTTTTGCTTGTCCAAAAAAGTAGGCCAAAAAGGACACTTTCTGCCGATCCTTCAGCCCACAAGGCCAAAGGCCAACCTCGCGGCAGAAAGAAGGCCAACGCACCTACACCACCTTTCGCGATTGAAGTTATCACACCTCTCTTTGTAACATTTTTTATTACTTTTTCAATGACACCTTTTACTCAAAATTCGAGAGGACTCATGTAAAAATTAAAAGCCTCAATGATAGACTCACTGAGGCTTTTAATTTTAGGAAAAGACGCTTATTCTTCTTCGTGTTTAAAACTGTATAATGTCTTATCCAGCTCTAGTGTATTGTTAGTAAACGCTTTCACAAAACGGGCAATAGTTTGTGGAGTGATTTCTTCTACATTCAGACAGGCTTCCAATGCTATGCCATAATCGAAGTCTGGATCAAGATTAACATACTCCTGTACTTTTATCTCCTCAGTTTCTTCTAACTCATCCATTATTTCAGCCTTGAAGAGTTCAATTTCCTCCAACTTGGCTTCTGAAAGATGTTTATTCAGATCATCCTCTTCTTCCAGGTCAATCCGATTATATTCTGGATATTTTTCACATGCTTTATCTTCTGCACTTTCATACAATACACTCATATGATGCAACCGCAGTGTATATAAGACAGAGTCAAAAACTACTTCCTTACCTTTATGAGTTCCTGCAAAGATAAAGTGAGCAAACTCTTCTCCCTGAGGTTCATTTTCATTCAAAATATAGAGCTGTCCTGCTTCTTTGCATAGTCGCTTGATACGAGCAACTTCCTCAGCTTGTAATCCAATATTGTCAGTAGACATTGTTGTTAGGTTATACTTTTTAAAATAGAATGGAAATAGTTATATATGTTATTTCAGCTTTACTTTGGTCGCACCATAGCCAAATTTTTCCTTTTGGGCATCTTCATAGTATTGGACATGCACATTCTTGCCAAGTTTACGGTGAATCTCATTTCGTAGGGTACCATTACCCACTCCATGGATAAAAGTAATATCATGCATTCCGTGTGCAATAGCTGCATCCAGTGCTTTTTCGAAGGCCTGTAATTGGATCTGTAACATCTCAGCTGTGGCTAAGCCAATAAGATTCGTTGTCAGCTTTTCGATATGCAAATCTATTTCACTGGCAGGTTTGTTTACGGTATTGGCCTTTGATTGATTGTTTGTGGTAAGCTGAGTGTTGTTTTCCCAACTTTCAACAATCTTGTCTGGCTGGATAGTAACAGGTTGTGAGGCTGTTGGTGTATCCAACTGGAAGAGATGTGCATCTTTTCCCAGCAGAGGTGCTTTGGCCTTCGTCTTAAAGAATGTATTGGCTCGAAACCGAATACGTTGCAACATAGGTTCCCGCAAGGATGTCATTCCTTCCCGGAATAGTAGTGACTGCCACACAAATACTCCCCAACTCTCAAAGTTTTGTGAGCTGTATTCATCAATTTTCACAGACGACTTCCGAGCCAGTGAACCACCTTTGATCCCTTTGTATTTTCCATTCTGCTCCTGTCCCAGTGTATAAGGCATATCAAAATCGGTATTGTTTATCAAATAGAGTGCCAGACCTATGTCATTAAGCGGAATAAAGGCCAGAAATATTCCTCTATCAGCCAGAACATCTCTGGATGTATTTTTGATTGGTTCGGTAACTGGATTTTTCTGAAACCGGGCAGCCTCTTCCTGTGAGATAATAACAATCTCTGATCGTAACATCGGAATCCGGAAACCGTCTTCAATTTCTACTTCTATCATATGATTCTTGGTAAAGCCGACAATGATGCCTTCTTCACGCCCGTGAACCATACGTACTTTGTCCCCAATATTCATAGATTAACTAATTAGCTTTTATGTAACGCACTGATACAAAAGAATTTTTATACTCATTAACAAGGCATTTTGTCTGATGATTAGCCAAGCTTCTTCCCTGAGAAATAGTAGACTAAACCTGAAATAGTCAAACTGCCTGATCATATAACCCGGAAAGAATGCAAAAAGATCAATAACCCTGCAATGTGAGATTATGCCTTGATTAATACTTTTTTTCAAATCATTCGGCTTGTAATCAGATGATTATTTCTTCAACGAAATACTTGTCTGACTTAGAGTTCTGTTCTGGAAATATTTCCGGATTGCAAAAGTAGTAAAATGCTGTAAATGGTCATACATAACCTTACACGACCTTTTGAATGGGTAAGTTAAGGTAACAATCTTATTGTGAGATCAATATGTAAATTTGAATGGTTTTCATTCAAAAGGGTACTTAAAATATTAATTATGAAAAAAATTCTACCATTTTTAGTAGCTTTTATGGGTTTGTATGAAGTAAATGCACAGCAAACGCTCGGGCTAAGTGGCAGCAATTATAGTGGTACACATGGAATATTCCTGAATCCGGCCTCTATTGCCGATTCCAGATTTGGTTTCTATTTAGATTTATTTTCTGCACAAGTTGGTGCATCCAACAACTATGTAAAAGGTCCTATAGGTTTTTCTGATATCGAGAAAGAATCCTTTACAGTCAAAAACAATGGAAAAGATAAATACCTGAATGTACAGGGACAAGCACAGGCATTTTCATTTATGGTAAAAATGAGTCCTGTACACAGCCTTGCACTCACCAACCGGGTTAGATATGGTATAACAGCCAACAATGTATCCGAAGGTTTGGCAAAGATAATCTGGGATAGTGATAATAACGATTATTCAACCTTTCAGGGTATACATTTTAACCTGAATATGAATGCCTATAAGGAAACTGGATTGACCTACGCACGGGTAATTAAAACTACACCGGAATATAGCCTTAAGGGTGGGATTACAATCAATCGGGTAGCTGGCATTACAAGTGCTCATATTACCTCTAAAGAAATGAGTTTCTCAAGCTATGATCAAACCAATGAGCAGGGTGAAACGGAAACGATTCTGGATATCCAGAAAATTCAGTTACAATATGCCTATGTGCAATCAGAAGCATATGACAATACGCTGGATAATGTTGGATTTGGTACCTTCTTTGGAAAAGGCCTGCCTGGTAAAGGGTGGGGTGTGAATCTGGGTGCTACTTTTGAAAAATTAGAAGAATCTACTGGGGTTAGTGAAGGAAAACATAAACTGGATTCGCTCAGAATGGTACACAAAAAAGGACCTAAATTAGATCTGGGTAATGGTAAGATGACCAACAACTACAAGTATCGTGTAGGTTTCTCTCTGATGGATGTAGGAAGTATGCGTTATAGCGGAAATTATGTTCAGAGCTATGATATCACACGAACCAATACAAAAGTTTCACTAGATAGTCTGGATGGTTCTACAGATGATATTGCAGGTACGCTGAATAACGCATTGGGAGTGACAGATTCAGAAAAGAAGACAAGCTTTAGCAGCAGCCTTCCTACCGCTATTCAGTTGAGTTTTGATTATCATATCAAAGGAAAGTTATATGTGAATGCTGTATGGGTACAAAGCCTGAAAGGGAAATACGCCTTAGGTATGCGTCAACCATCTCTATTGGCTGTAACACCTCGTCTGGAAATGCGTTGGTTTGAAGTAGCGGTTCCAGTAGGTTTAACAGGTAACTACAAGAACCTGACCATCGGTACTCATATCAAAGCCGGAATATTACACTTCGGCTCAGATAATATTGCAGGTTTGCTAGGTATGGGTAAAACTTCCGGATTAGATGTGTACACTGGTATTCATATTCCAATATTTGCAAAGAATACACAGTCAAAATCCAAATCATCTAAAAGAGAGCATTCAGAAGGAGTTCCTACACGTGAATAAGAATAAGGGTTGTGTGAAAGGAATTATCCTTGATAGGAAACCTTACTAGCTTTTTATAAGTATAAATCAGAAAGTCATACCAATATTGGTATGACTTTCTGATTTATACACGGTTACCTAATTGTGAATTGTCCATTAATACTTGTGATGATCTTTAGCTTTGGTAGATTTTGTATTACTTTCAGAACCCTTACCATTATTAACTCTTACAACCATGGGTAAAATGATCCAATTTGTTCGCAATTACGACGATCTCTCTACTGATAAAGGTTTCCAGTTTAAGTTTCATTGTGACAAATGTGGAAATGGTCACATGTCACACTTTGAGACAAACGCACTGGGAATGGCTGGAAGTCTATTGAATGCTGCCGGAAGTTTATTTGGAGGAATATTTGGTCAGGTAGGGGATGCTACCTATCAGATGCAACGTGCAGTAGGTGGAAGGGCACATGATGAAGCCTTAGATAAGGCAGTTCAGGAAGGAAAACAGTACTTTAAGCAATGTTCCCGCTGTGGTAAATGGGTATGTCCGGATGTCTGTTGGAATCATTCCGCAGGTTTGTGTGAAGAATGTGCTCCAGATGAAAAAGAAGAGCTGGCAGCGCAGCAGGCGAAAGCAACATCTGAACAGATTTACCAGAAAACTCGCGAACAGAATTATACAGAACATATAAACTTTAAAGAGAAAACAGCTGTAATGCAATGTACCAGTTGCAATACTAAGCTTACTGTTACTGATAAGTTTTGTCCAGGATGTGGTACTCCTAACTCACTTGCCCGACCACAAACTGAGAATCAGTCAAGATTCTGTTCTGAATGCGGCGCACCTACTCAGCCAGGCCAGAAGTTTTGTGCTGGTTGTGGAAATAAGCTATTTTGATTAAAATACACTTTTCCGTAAATACTGTTTTGGAGATCTATTTCAGAACAGTATTTTTTTATATACCTATCTGCTGATTTCAGTACCTTCCTGATGTTTGTAATTATTGGAAGAGTTTAATTTCCTGATGTTTATCATCCGTTGTATTCGCCTGAGAAAGAATTGGTTTTTTCTCTAAAAATGACAATGAAATAATTCAGGCTTCGTTAAAATATAAAATACCTTCTTTATTCGTTTATTTGTGCTGTTGTTGTATATTTGAAGAAATGCCCCATCAAATTGTAGCAAAATAGTGGTTTTCGTAAAACTTGGGTTCATTTAATCAGCTTCTTTTAACAATGTCTTCTCATTCTTTTCGGATTGTAGCACTGGTTGTATTTTTCAGTTACTTGTGCAGTCCGGTTTTCGCACAGAAAAATCGTCGTCACAAAGACGAGACTCATAGGCAGAGTGAACTCGCCCAGGCAGAATATTACTTTACCGAAGGTATGAAGTACTATTTGCTGGATAATTATACAAAAGCAGTAGATTACTTTCAGAAATCTCTGGAGATTAACTCAGAAAATGCCGGAACCAATTATGCAATTGCTCAGGCTTTATCAAAAACCAGATCTTTCCAGGATGCTATTCCTTATGCAGAAAAAGCTATTAAGCTGGTGAGTACAAATAAGTACTATTATATCTTACTGGCTGATCTCTATACCCGTGATAAAAAATATCCTCAAGCTGCTAAAGCCTACCAGGAATTAGTCAGAATAGAACCAAACGACCCTGAATCCTATATTGAGCTGGCTAACCTGTATCTTCAGCAGGGAAAGTATGATGATGCTATCAAAGCGTATGACCAGATAGAAAAACGAATCGGAATTACAGAAGAAATAAGCCGTCAGAAGCAACAGATCTTTTTGAAGACCAACCATTTGAATGATGCAATCAGTGAAGGCAAGAAGTTGGTGGAAAGTTTTCCGGATGAACCTCGGTATGCCTTACTGTTAGCAGAAATCTATACAGCTAATAAACGTACCACTGAAGCAATTCCGTTACTGGAAAAAGTAGCATCAGGAAGTGAGGCAAGTTCACAGGCACATCTGATATTATCAGATATCTACAGGCAGCAAGGAAAAGTGCAGGAAGCAGATCAGGAGATTGAAAAGGCGTTTGGTAATTCAGATCTGGAGGCTTCTGTAAAAGTACAAATCCTTGCAAATTATATTCAAACCCATCGGGACCAGGAATCCAGAAAAAAGGCGCTGAAATTTGCGGATCTGATCATCAAAACCCATCCCATGGAAGCAAAAGCCTATGCCGTATATGGTGATTTGCTGGCAATGAATGATCAAAAGGAAAATGCTCGCCTTATATACAGCAAAGCTTCTCGTCTGGACAACTCTATCTATGAAGTATGGAGCAATCTCCTGAGACTGGATGCTGAATTAAACCAGGTTGATTCATTAATCAAACATTCTGAACAGGCATTGGAATTATTTCCTAATCAGGGTGAGTTCTGGTTCTTTAACGGATATGCTTATCTGTTAAGAAAAAATTACCAGAAAGCAGTAGATGCCCTTGAAGAAGGTAAAAAACTGGCCTCCAGCGATCAAAAGCTACTGAATGATTACAATTCAATGTTGGGTGATGCCTACAATGGAAATGGAGAATATGCCCGCTCGGATGCTGCTTATGAAGAAGTCCTGGCAAATGATCCTGATAATAGTTCGGTATTGAATAATTATAGTTATTACCTATCATTGCGTAAGCAGAAGCTGGAGAAGGCGAAAGAGATGAGTAAGCGACTTATGGATAAGCATCCTGATAATGCAAGCTACATCGATACTCACGCCTGGGTACTTTATATGCTCAAAGACTATAAAGAATCTAAAAAATATCTCGAGTTAGCTATCAAAGATGGCAATAATGGAACAATTCTTGAACATTATGGCGATGTGCTTTATAAGCTGGGAGAGACAGAAAAAGCTGTAGAGATGTGGATGAAAGCCAAAAAAGCAGGTGAGACTACCGATACTATTGACAAAAAAATTGCTCAACGGAAACTGGTGGAATAAGTAGGACAATTTTTATTTAAGTATAGATAAACCATACATTCAGATCCTTTCAGAAATAAGAGGATATTAGCTTTTTTCTAATGTATATATATATCCGAAAAATATTTCCTATTGTCGTTTGTGCATTGATGCTGGTGGCATGTGGTAAACGAGTGAAGCCTGTATCAAGCAATACTACATCTGATTCCGCTGGAATGCATGAAGATGAAGATCCCAGAATAAATGTAAGTGAAATTGAATTTCAGTTTTTTAAAGCAAAAGCGAAAATAAATTATGCAGATGCTGTGGCTAATCAGACTGCTACTGTAGATTTACGTATCAAGCGGGATAGTCTTATCTGGATGTCTATCAGTAAGTTAGGTATTGAAGGTGCCAGAGTATTGATTACTCGGGATTCAGCTTATGTGATAGATCGATTGAATAATAGTTTTGAAGTATATGATTTCAAAGGACTCGGAAAGAGATTCAACTTTAATCTATCCTTTGATATTATTCAGGCTGCCATTTTTGGTAATTTGCCTATTGCCAAAAACCGGAAAGAGAAGCTAAAGGTGATGAAAGACAAGGATTATTATCTGTTACGCCAGAAAGAAGATTCAGTCATTGTTGATAACTATGTAAGTATAGAGAATTTTAAGCTTAAAAAGGCTCTCTTTATTGAACCTGCTACCAATAACTCATTGTCTCTTGACTATGAGAATTTTACTCTGATAAATGACGTTTTGTTTCCATTTAATAGTAATATATCTTTGCAATACAAATCACCACAGGGTATATATAATACAGTAGTATCTATTCAATATACAAAAGCGGATGTGGCCGATAAGGAGCTCAAATTTCCGTTTAATCCGCCTGCCAATCGAAGAAATGGTAAAAAATAGTATCTCATTAGTATTCAAAAGGTTATCATTTTTTTTATTGCCACAGGCATACAGGTTAGGTATCGCCTTTTTTAAGCCTTCCCATATGGAGAAGGCATTTGTATTTACGGGCCCTACTGGTAAATATTGTCTAAAAGTATTTGCTTGCCTGCTTATAGTACTGGCAAATATACAGGGTGCACTGGCACAGAAAACACGTTCTCAACTGGAGCGGGAGAAGCGCCAGAATTTGGCTAAAATAGCAGAGACTAACCGTATCCTTAAGGAAACAGGTGCTGAGAAGCAAGTAAGTTTAGGGCAACTAACTGCCCTAAATGAGCAAATCACCACACAACAAGGACTTATTAATAAAATATCAGAAGAACTAACTTTGCTGGATAAAGAGATTGGTAATGTGGGACAACGACTCACAACCATGGAAAATAACTTTACCAGTCTACAACGTGAGTATGCTGCTATGTTGTATGCTGCTTCCAAAACCACAAATAGCTATAATAAGGTATTGTTCCTGTTCTCTTCCGGAAGTTTTACAGAGTTATTGATGCGCATGAAATACCTGCAGCAGTATTCTGAAGCACGAAAGGTGCAACTTAAGCAGATTGAAGCTGTACGAAAGACTCTGATAGAACAACGAATAGCACTAGATACTAAAAAACAGGAAAAACATAATCTGCTAGCTGTCCGGTTGAAAGAGAATAAAAGTTTGTTGAAGCTGAAAGATAAACAGAATGATGTGGTTGCTAAGTTAAATGCGAAAGAACAAGAGCTTTCTGTAGAATTGGCCGAAAGGAAAGAGTCTGTTGACAAACTGGAAAAACTAATTGCAGAGGTAATCGCAGAGGAACTGCGGAAGGCTGCTGAACGTGAAAAAGCCAGAGAGGCCTTGGCGAATAGTCGGAAAGCAACTGTTAAAAAAGGAGCTACGCGATCTGAAAGTTCCGCTGCTTCCACTTCTGTGACAATGTCATCCACATTTGAAGGAGCTAAGTCACAGTTAGCCTGGCCTGTAAGCTCAGGATTTATCTCAAGCCATTTTGGTCGTCAGTCACATCCTGTGTTGAAAGGGGTCGTAGTGGAGCATCATGGGGTTGATATACAAACAAATAAAGGTGAGGAAGTACGGGCTGTATATGATGGAGAGGTTGCTACGATTACTGATATTCCGGGAATGCACAAACTAATTATGCTGAAACATGGCAGTGAGTACTGGACTGTATATGCTAAGTTAGCAAAGGTAAATGTAGAACGTGGACAGAAGGTAAAAGCACAGCAAATTATTGGACAAGTATATACAGATAGAGAAGGTACTTCCGAATTACAATTTCAGATATGGCACAATCAGGAAAAACTAAACCCTGAAAATTGGTTACAAGACAAGTAGTGGAATCTAAAACATCAGCTAAACAAAAAGCTATTCTGGTACCAGAATAGCTTTTTGTTTTTAGAAGCATGAAACAACAACCCTTACACCGAAGTGGACTTATTGTTTCGTGTCCAGTAAAAATAAAATGGCAAACCTGTAAGAATCAGAAATAAACCAATACCAGCTTCTCGTGGACGTTCTATTAGAGTATTAACAATTAAAACAATACAAAATAAAATAAAGAGTGCTGGGATAACCGGATAACCAATTACTTTATATGGGCGAGGGGTGTCTGGCATTTTGTAACGAAGAACAAACACACCCAATGTAGTAGCTCCATAAAATATGAAGGACGCAAAAATCAGCATATCTGTCAGTTGATCGAAACTGCCCGATAATACAAGCATAGATGCCCAGAAAGCTTGTATTAGCAGTGAGTAGGAGGGAGTGTTGTATACAGGATGAATGTAATCAGCTTTGCGAAAGAATAATCCCTGATTGGCCATTTTGTAATAGAGGCGAGAGGCCATCAGTGCCGTTGTGTTGGTACAGCCAAAGGTGGCGATGAGAATGAGTACAGATACCAGTAAAGCCCCGGTAGTACCCCAAAAGTGTTTCACAACAGCTACAGCTGCAATTGTATTTTTAGATTCATGTATCTGAATAAAATCTGTAACTGGTAATACGTACAGATACGTGAAGTTGACCACGAGATAGATCAGAATTACACCTAAAACACCAAAGGTCAGAGCCAAAGGAATATTTCGGTTTGGATTCTTAATCTCTCCACCCATATACCCTACACTGCTCCATCCTTCATATCCCCAAAAGGCAGCCAGCATTGCGGTAAAGAGGATATTAATCAGTGAAGGATCTGTCCATGAACGACTCACATATGTGGGGGCTGGTGTCTGAATGTTTGCAAATGATCCCCCTCCCACGGTCAATCCGGCTATTACAATCAACACAATACAGGCTACCACTGTGCCGGTTACAATGTTACTTAGTCCTTCTCCAAAACGTAACCCTCTATAGTTTACCCAGGTAAGTGAGCAGATAAGAATAATTGCCAATAGCTTGACACCTATATTGTCAAAAGGCTGAAAAATACCAAACAGGGAGAGTTGGCTTACTTCAGGTGAAAAAGTAGGTAATGTCCATAGGCTGTTGAGAGATTGGGCAAAAACATACGCAATTGAAGCAATAGATGCTGAACGGATCACAGCAAAGCAGGACCAGCCATACAGAAAAGCAAACAAGCGGCCATATATAGTACGAAAATACACATATTCTCCTCCCGCATCAGCTAGCAGACTAGCAACTTCTGCATTGCTTAATGCTCCAAATAAGCTAACTATTCCAGCCAGCAACCAGCAAAACAACACCAGGCCTGGCGATTGTAACTCTGCAGACATGGGAGCCACCTTTTTAAATATTCCAGAGCCAATAATAGAACTGATAACGAGAACAGTAGCAGAAAATAATCCTAAGGAGCGGACCAGATGTCCCTGAGTTTTGGTAGTGGTTTGCATGTATGGTTTGCTTGGTACGGAAATTTTAACTGATGAATGTGATTGCAGATTGTAGCTGGAAAGTTTTGAAACACCCCTAAAGTTAAGACCTATCATGAAAAGACTTGTACATTTTCCTGCTTTTTTGATGATCGTTTTTGGGATCAGTGCGTGTCAGGAGCAGGAACAGGAAAGCACCGTAAGATCTGCTTCTACTTGTCAGATGACACAATATAATAATGTGGTTTTTCATTATTCAAGTACAAATGGAAAGCTACAATCTCTGGATTTTCCAGAAGGTAGTTATACGTTTGAATATGGTTCAGATGGATATCTGGCTTCTGTTGATGCAGTTCATTCAGGAACGACCTATGCTGTAAAAACAGATAGCAGAGGAAATATCATAGAAGCAATGGACTATCAGTTTAATTATGATGATCAGAACCGTTTGGTCATGCTTCAGAAACTTACTGGAGAGATAAATTCCTACAGGCGTTTTGAATATGATACAGACGGAAATCTTTCTAAAGTATTTACCAAGGCTCTATCTTCTGTTCCTGTTCCGGGAGCACCACCAGTTAAAGAAGTCCTTTCTTTAGGGAATTTTCTGTATGACACTAACAATACTCCCTGGCAAAATGATGCTATATTAAAATGGGTTGTGCTTTCTTCTCTGCTTACTTCTTTCGAAATAGCCGACCAGGTGGGTGCTTACAGTCTTCATAACTGTGTAGGATATTCTATTTATTATGCAGAAGATCTGGAAAATTCACGTTTTACCAGTAGTGTAAATTATACCTATAGTTCATCTCAGGTGCCTGTACAATATAATGTAACTGGCAATGCAGGTGCCTACAGTTGTAGTTATAATTATCAGTGTAGCAATGATTAATGGCTACATTCTTTCTTGTTCTCCAAAGGATGTGTAGATTCGCGGGTAAAAGATCCCCCGAATCGTATGATGCAGTTATGTTTTGCGACCAATAATCGCCACAAGATTGAGGAAATTTCCAGACTGGTTGGTAATAATTTTCACATTGTTAGCTTACAGGAAATAGGTTGTTATGATGAACTTCCTGAAACACATGATACCATTGAAGAAAATGCTTTTGAGAAAGCAGAATATGTGTGGGAGCATTTTGGTGTAAGTTGTTTTGCCGATGATTCTGGTATTGAAGTAGAATCCCTTAATGGTGAGCCTGGAGTAAATACTGCTTTTTATGCAGGTCCCCAACGCAATAATAATGATAACATGGATCTTCTACTGAAGAATCTTCAGGGGAAAGAAAATCGTAATGCTCGTTTTCGTACCTGTATAGCCCTTATCATTAATGGTGAAAAACATCTGTTCGAAGGTAAAATTGAGGGGCATATTCTGGAACATCAACAAGGTACAGGAGGATTTGGATATGATCCCATCTTTATGCCCAATGGATATCAGAAAAGCTTTGCTGAGATGACATTGGATGAAAAAGGAAGTATCAGTCACAGGGGAAAAGCAGTACAGAAACTAATTGAGTTCCTGAAAACAATACAGAAATAAGGCTTTGAGTGTATATGTAGTGATTCTGAATGACTACAACTATAATCGCAAGTCCAGACATGAGTCATGCCAAATATTGGATATGAATAAAACCCAAGCCTATGTTTTTGTGTAGGCTTGGGTTAATTTTTGAGAGATGTTTATTTCTTCATTTGTTTATTGTCACTTACATCACTCTTCTTGCGGCATGGTACTTTTTTGCTTGTCCAAAAAAGTACCCCAAAAAGGACAAAAAATTCCAAAGCTTCGCCCGGCACAGCCAACGCTAGGCCCGCGGAATTTTTATCCCTACGCACCTACAAGACCAACCACGATTGGAGTCATCTTTGCTCTCTTTGTAGCGCCTTTGTTTCTTAACAAGAGATACGTCTTTTATTCAAAGTTCGGGATGAATCATGTTTTTTGAGATTTACTTACACGAGTATGCTTCTATTGAAAGAGAGGTGCATACTCAGTAGGTATTGCTTGGATTTTTCGTATCTGAATATCTTTGAATAATACTTCTGCTGCTTCACTCTGTAATTGGATCTTGCCTTTGGTAAGAGGTATCGCCTTGCCGTTTTCCATGTATCGTGAATGCTGGAGAACCATCACCACATGGCCATTCACGATGTGTAGACTCTTATCCTGAAAACAGATTAATTCCAGTGTGTTCCATTCATTGTTTGGCTTTTCATAGTTTTCGCTACGCAGGCAGAATCCACGTCCTGGTACACCTGTACCAAATGGCAAAAATGACTGAGTAGTACTAGCTACACTATTCATATCTCCCTCTGACAAAAATGCCCGAATATCAATGGCAGAGTTAGCAATATTCCAGTAATCACCCATATGACCTTCCATGATCTGGAACTCTTGTGATAACTTCCAGGCTCTCCAATAGTCCACACCACTTTCACCTACAGAGTGATACAGTATGCCACTATCCCGCAGTTTCTCTATGCGAGGCTCGTACTTTTTATCACCCCATTTGACTTTGAGTTTCAGATGATAATTCTCATATTCCTGTTTGGTAAATACCGACCCATAGATTTCTCCACTGATTCGTAATACAGGTTCGCCTTTTTCTTCTATCACCGAAAAGACGTTTTTTTCATTCGTATTATACCCAATCGGTTTGATCAACGAACCGGATTCGTCTTTTGGAGCGTCACCTTTGTAATCGCGTGTATGACGAAAGCTCAGATACATTTCCCAGTTAGACAACTTCTTGTCTAATAACGGTGTCCATTGGTCTTTGGGCTTGAATGAAGGAACACAGATAATTACTAAGATTAAAAGGACAAAGAGGCTATATTTCATAATACCTATAAAGTGGGTGGAATAGATAAAAGCCCAAAGGTAGCAGATCGATAAAGGGGATTATTTGTATAAATTCATCATAAAACGGTAGTTTTATTGATTTGTGTCATTACTGGCAGAGTGGCTTTTATTGCCTCCCATTAATCAATAGAAACATGAGTCATCCCAAGTTTTAAGGAAAAGGATATCACATCCTTTAAAAGAAAAGAAGTAAAGGACTTACAAAGAGAGTGGTGCCGACTTCAATCGTGGAAGGTGGTGTAGGTGCGTAGGGAATCTTTTCTTCGCGAGGTTGGCCTTTGGCCTTGCGGGCGGAAGGATCGGAGAAAAGTGCTTTTTTTTGCTTACTTTTTTGGGCAAGCAAAAAAGTAAGAGGTCAATGGAAGAGTGATGTAATGGACTATAAACAAATGTAGAAAGAGAGATTTTCCAAAATTAAACCCAAGCCTACACAATTTTCAAAAACATAAGCTTGGGTTTTACTCATATCCAAAATTTAGGATGACTTATGTAAAAGAAGCAATAGAATAGGTATATTATTTCAGCGTCCAGATTGTTTTAATATTTGTAATTTTTGATGAGGCATCTACATTACAACTAAATAAGAGGTCTCCCTGACAGTTATAGGCAGCAACCCCAGCACATGTACAACATAGTGCTCCTGAGACAACAGGAACGTAAATCGTTTGTCCCTCATATGTACCTTGTTGAACACTTTGTAATACACAGTAAGGACTTTCCGGATCTTTATTGGATTTTTTGATTAGTTCCTTGAGCCAGGGTAGGTCTTCTACCGGATTATTAACTCCACAAGCTGGTGCAGATCTTTTGGATTCAGGGCCTATACCATCGATGGACTGGCATGATACTAATAGCATAATCATGCATGTAAAAAATAGTAGAAACAATTTCATGAGTGTGGTATATTTTCTAATTTCTAAAATTGTTATACCATATTGACACTCAGTTATTTTAAAAGGTTGTCAGTTAATGGAGTTTTTTTGAAATAGTTGTCTTAGTGCAGACTGTAAAGGGTTACTATAAGCCTTGTTTGATTGTTTCTATTGGGATGTGATAACGATTACTCCAAACACCATTTTTATCCCAAATCGTTTATAAGCTTCTAAACCTTTTACAACTTCAATGGTGTATTTGTCCGGTTTTTCTTTTACGGCTTTCAGCTTTTCCTGAAGCGCTTTATTTTTCTTGGGCCTTTTTTCTATTACACCATTTTTAGCAGGTATGCTTATCTCCTGCACATAGATTTTGCCATCAATGATATACGTCAGATCCGGATTTCTGCTGAAATCTTTTTCACGTACATAAATAAGTGATTTAGGATAGTCAATAAACCCACCTTCTATTCTGGTCAGATTGGCCGATGGATGGATAAAGTACATAAGTCTGACACTTGCTAACTTCATGCTATCCTGTGTATCTAAGACTCCTGGTAAAATCTCGATAGTTTTGCCATGAGTAGTATAAGTGAAATCCTTTTTGACCTGTTCTTGTTTTTGGTGCGGAATGTTACTGAGTTCAATGATTGACTCACTGATAAACTTTAACCTGCAATTAGGCAGATCGTCTTCCATAGATACAGATACATAATAATCATTAGATTTCTGACCATAGAGACAGGTACAAGCAATCAAGGTGACTAGGTAAATAGCGAAAAAGCTTTTTATGGTTTGAAGAATACCTCGTCTTTCAGATTTCATGCTATAACAGATTTACATTTTTATCTTTTGTATACCAATACAGGTAGAACAACTATACATTGTTCCTGACTTTTAGAGAATACCTGCAAACCTATATGATTTTAAGATAAAAACTCTGTCCATGACTTATTGTTGGCAATGCAACGTCGCAATTTTCTAAGAAAAGCAGGCTTTCTAACTACTGGAGCCTTGCTTTCTCACTCTACACAAGCTTACCAGAATGTTACACCTATTCAAAAAGGTGACCATGTACTTATTCTGGGTGCAGGCGTTTCTGGTCTGTCTGCCGCCTATATGTTACAAAAACGAGGGGTCGCTTATACCCTGCTGGAAGCAAGATCAAGGACAGGTGGGCGGATACTGACACATACAATTGATAAAGATACTGGCTTACATGTGGAACTGGGAGCTGAGTGGGTAGGCGCTTCTCACAAACGCTTACTTGCCCTTTGTAAAGAGTTAGGCCTGGAAGTAGAGGATCATTCGTTTCGGTTTTATTCTCTTTTGCAGGGACAATATACTACCCCTGATACCTATCAGCCAGATGTAGCATGGGATAAGAAATACAAAGGGCTACTGGAAGGATTTCTAACTAAAAGTGAAAAAGAGAAAAAGCGGCTGGATAAAATTGACTGGTGGAGATATCTGGTTAGCCAGGGTATTCCGGATCGTGAACTGGAGATGCGCGAACTCAATGATAGTACAGATTTTGGGGAATCCATTCGAAATGTATCAGCATATTCTGGTATTTCGGAATATGCAGGCTCAAGCGCAAATAATGAAATGGACTTTAAGATAAAAGGCGGGAATACTCAGCTTATTGAAAAGCTAACTGAGAAGGTAGGCACTGATAAAATACTGAAGAATAAAAAAGTAACACATGTTTATCAGGAGAATAAGCAGGTAAGGGTTACCTGTAAGGATGGAACTGCCTATACTGGACATAAACTAATTTGTACTCTACCTGCTGTAGCGGTGCTGGACATTCAATGGAATCCTGTGTTGCCAGAGTTACAGATAGAAGCTCTACAGCAACTACAGTATGCACGAATTATCAAATCGTCGGTATTGTTTACAGAACGCTTCTGGAAGGACGAAGCACTTAGTATTGTCAGTGATACTTTGCCTCATTATTTCTTTCATACTACCAAAAATCAACCTGGCTCTAAAGGTGTTTTGACATCCTATACCATTGGCGATAAGGCACATATCTTTTCCCGACTTTCAACAGAACAAAAGATTTCACGGATTTGCCAGTCTTTGACTCCTGCTTTTGGTGATACTGAATCTCTGGCTGAAATGGCTGTTTGCTACTACTGGGCTGATGATAAAATTACTCAGGGTGCCTATGCTATTTATGATGTAAATCAATGGTATGGTATCAGGGAGGTTATTGCTCAATCATTCAAACATGTTGTTTTTGCTGGCGAGCATATTGCTGAGTGGCAAGGATTTATGGAAGGCGCTATCCAGACAGGCGAAGATGCAGCATTGGCGTTGATTGGATAGAAGGTATATATATTTTCAAGTGTGATAATTGGTATAGTGCTTCTATTTGTTATACTATAGTGGCTTTATGCTATAATTGTAAGATGAGAATAAAAGAACTAGATTTAGACTTTAGTGGCGGAACTGGTAGTTGGTTTGATTTTTGGCATACTCATGTAGATTGGAAAAGAAAAGGGAATCAAAGTTGGAAGGCTAGATTACCTTATTTGAAAGAGTTGATAGATAGCTTCCACTACTTGAAAGATGCCTTAAAAATGTATCCAAAAGATTATCAGTTATGGATTTTGATTGATGAGAAGGATAGTGGTGAAGATGCTGTATACATTCATTCAGAAAATCCTAATCAGGACAACTTTCCTCTTACAGTGGATTTTATAGCGCCACAGATAGAAGATAAAAATCTGGCTGATTTTATAAATTCAACTGGGCTAACGGTTATCCAAATAGATATGATGGAGGGCAAGTTATATTATTTGTTTGATAAAAGTGTAGGATTGCCTCTGCTAAAATAGACTATCTATAAAGTAGGTTAGAAATGATTCTTAAACTGACAGAGGACACATGCTTTCCTTTTTTTGAGAATTGGTTACATATTTGCGTCAAGGCGTTTGATTTAAACTGAGTATGGAACTTATACACTATCTTGAATCTCATAAACCAATTTCGAAAGAGGATGAATCCTTGGTTACAGGTGCATTTGAACGTCTAGAGTTTAAAGAAGGGACAATGCTTTCTGCTGTCAATCAGATCTGCAAAAAACTTTACTTCATTTGTAATGGTATACTACGTATTGTATCAGTTTCTGAAAAAGGAAATGATATAACCCATTTTTTCTTAAAAGAGAATTATTTCTGTACCATTACAAATAGTTTCAATAATCAGATTGTAGCCCAGGAAGGCATTCAGGCAGCTACAGATGTAGAAGTGCTGGCAATTGGCAAAGAAGAACTTAGTGAATTGTATCTGCAAGTTCCGCACATAAAAGAAGTCATACAGAAAGTGATGCAGGAAACATTACTGCAAAAAGTACAAGTCCGTAATACCTACCAAGGACTTGATGCAACAAGTCGCTATAAGCTTTTCTTAATGCTTCAGCCAGAAGTAGCCGCACGAGTTTCGTTAGGGTATATTGCATCCTATCTGGATATTACTCAGCAGTCGCTAAGTCGTATACGAAAAAATCTCTCCCGATCCAGCTACAATCAGCCAACTCGACCTTAAAAGGTATCATTCCAATTATAGTAATAAATAAAGATTTAGTTTTTTCATTCCACACTGCCAGAACCTGATCGATTTTACCAAATGTTAAATAGATTCGGTTGGGTGTTAGTGACTTTTGTATTGTCAAAACAAAAAAACAATACAATGGATACAACATTTCAACATCAGAGCCTCAGAGACAAAAGAGTTGTCATTCTGGGTGGAAGTACAGGTTTAGGATTTGCTACAGGCAAGGCAGCTGCACAGGAAGGTGCTAAAATTACGTTGGTCTCACATAGTATGCAAAAATTAGAGATCGCTGCAAGTCAATTGCCCTCAGAGACAGAGATATATTCTGTAGATTTGAGTAAGGAATCCAATATTCGTGACTTTTTTGAGGGCTATGGTCAGATAGATCATTTAGTGTATACAGCAGGTGAAAATCTGACTCTGAATACGATTGAACAGCTAAGTCTGGAAGCAGCACAGAAGTTTTTTGCTATACGGTATTGGGGAGCTTTGGCTGCAATAAAATATGCTAAGAAGCATATAAACTCAGGTGGCTCTATCACATTAACAGGTGGAATCGCCAGTTTAAGGCCCCAAGCTGGATGGGGTATAGGAGCTAGTATTTGTGGCGCGATGGATGCTTTCACCCGTGCTATGGCAGTAGAGCTTGCCCCTATACGTGTAAATATCGTTTCTCCAGGTTTGGTGCGTACTAATCTCTGGAATAGTATGGACGAATCGGATCGGGATGGTCTTTTTCAGACCGTGGGTCAGGCGTTACCTGTAGGCAGAATAGGTGAGGCAGATGAGGTGGCTCAAACCTATCTTTACTTTATGAAGCAACCATTTAGTACAGGTCAGTCAGTGGTGGTAGATGGTGGTAATGTGCTTATATAGGGAAAAGTATTGTAGTATGGATTTGTGGTGAATGAATTACAATCTTGAAAGTGATCGGAATTCTGTTCAGAACCAAAATTATTAGAAAGATCTCATACCGTTTGATCAAAATTATTTTTGAACAGAGTTTGAGTTGTTTTTGCATTTGACCGGAATACTGATCACTTTACAGAAATATTCGAATAATGGTCACTTTCTTCATTGACCTAAACTCTGTTCACTTTATGAGTTTGATCGGAGTTTAGGTCACTCTTCTGATTGACTGGAGTTCCGGTCAAAATCTACAATTATCCCAATGCTGATCACTTCTGAAAAATATCACAATACTGATCAACTTTCAAGCCCATCAGGATCTTGATGTTCTGCACAATTTAATAGGAGTCATACTGTACTTCGGTCAGAAAATAAAAAAGCCACTGGAACAGGGCCAGTGGCAAATTTTAAAGTAAGATTTTTGTTGTAGTAGCAAAGTCAGGCTGCAGTCGGTTCACTGATAAGTTGTGTAATTTTAGCTGCAACTGGTTTTAATGTAGCATTCTGTTGCCAGACGGACGCTTTTGCTTTTATGGCTGTTGTTGTTCGGCGACGATGTTTTTTGCAAATATCCAGATAGAGTTCCAATAGTTTCTTCAGATTTTTGGGCGGTGCTCCTTCCAATTGGATGATCAACGATTCCAGAATCTGCTCCAATGCTGAATCGTGTAGGGCTGAAATACCCTTGACTAGAGTAAGAGCACTGATCAAACGCTGCACAGGTGCATAATTTCCAGTAATAAGTTTTCCTAACATCTCACCTAAAAGATAGGTATCCAGTCGAGCATCAGAAATAGCTTGAACTACTACCTCGGATGCAATGCCTCGGGTTGTATTTTGGGCATGTAACAGGCCTGTAGCAAGTAATAGAGTAGAGGCCGTCTGAAAAGAGTGATCTGGGGATAATAAGGTTCGTAATACCGCACTCACAATTCTACGCTCTGTTTCTTCTCCCAATTCTGAACGTATTGTACCAGCTTGTATGGCTTGGATATACAATGTTTCCGGATAGTGTGGAATGAGTGAAAATAGTAACTCCGCATCTTTTTCGTTTATATAGTAATAGGAAAGGTCTTCCTTCTTACATATATGCTGTGAATACAATAATCCAAGAGGCGAATAGATTTTATCTGGTAACTGTAAATGAATGACACTGTACCGGATAGTGATAATTGTTTTATCCCAGTTTTTATACGAATAGTTTTTGTGTTGTATCTCCCATTTCAATGCAAACGGTGAGAGTACATTGGGTACGGTTGCCCAAGGGGTAGCTTCCAGAAAATCAAATTTCCCAGATGGATTTTTGGTACGAGCGGCTACTGCCCATAGAATATGCTGTTCATCTTCTTTGCGAGGTCTGCGAAGGCTGTGTTTATCCATGAGTTTTGTCATTACATTCGAAATAGGCTTCAGAAAGGATGATTTACTGGAAAGTGTTGGTGCCACTGTATCTCCCAGAAAAAATAGCATCAATTCCTTATAAAATCCTGTGAGCTGTTCTGCCTTTTCTAATGCAGATTCTTT
Source organism: Xanthocytophaga agilis (assembly GCF_030068605.1). Classification (NCBI taxonomy): domain Bacteria; kingdom Pseudomonadati; phylum Bacteroidota; class Cytophagia; order Cytophagales; family Rhodocytophagaceae; genus Xanthocytophaga; species Xanthocytophaga agilis. The sequence goes on along the minus strand of NZ_JASJOU010000005.1, from coordinate 425,378 downwards.
TTCTTCCTGGCTTGTACGGGCTATGGCAATTGCCAGATCCAGATAGTCGATGGGTGTATTGTGCTTTTGATAAGCAAGCATTCGGTCTACCAATACCTCAGGCGCAATCCAATACGGTGTATGTGAAGGTGTTGCTAATAAAGGCAGAGTTGATTTGTCATGTATTTTATTAATAAGCTGTTCAAATCGCTGCTGATAAATATACAGGAATCGGTCTGTATTATTTAGATTTACCTGACTTACATAATGCGTTTTTCCTTGATTTGCCCAATCAGAAATCAATGCATTGATCAATCCCTCCATGCCATATAGCCATTGCATTTGTTCGGGCTTTCGCAGATACGGTTTTACCTGTTCATGAAAATTAGCAGGTACATTGGATTGAAGACGTATCAATCCATCAAGTAACAATTCCAGATTCTCTGTATTTAAATGACTGGTAACTTTGCCAATTTGAAAAAGTAAATCATTCCAGGAGTTTATAGGTTGTAGTTTATTCTGAGTTGTAATGCGTTGTGGTATTGAGATTTCCTGCTTTTGATAAATACAGGAAGGGTCATCTTCAGATACAGGGAGAAATTCCTGTAGCAGATCTCTTGCTGTTGCAGATAACTGATCACTAAATAATGTTAGCTGTTCCAATAATGCTTCATCTGTCCGATCCCCAACCTGGCTAATCAATTTAGCGGCTTTTTCGTGTATAATGGCATCATCTATTATAAATACATTACAAACAAGCAGGCAAATCTGTTTTGCCAGAGATGGATGTGTTTTTACTGATTTTTCGAAAATAGCTAGCAAACTACGGATTGCTGTACGTACATCACTACGGGATAATAAGCTTTCTGCACCTACAGATAATGCTGTAAAGTCAAAGTCTGGGTGAGTATAAATATGTTTTATCTGCTCTATAGCAAAGTTTACAGGTTGTGTAGATGTACAATGTAGCAATTCGCAGATACCTTGTTGTAGAGTTATGCGTTCACCAATAGTTGGCTTTAATTCATTAAACAGATCTTTATACCAGCCAAGAAGGTTTTTATTAAAATCCCGTTTCAAGCCATGCAGACACTTTTGTAATATCAATTGTCGGTTTATTTTGTTTTCTTCAACCAATCTGAGAAAAATACCCGTCCAGTTAAGTGTCTGCTTGCGATCTTTACTGTAATAATGATTTATCCAATACAGATTTGTTTCATATTCAAATACAGATAAGAGGTCATTTTTTAATAAGAAGTCATCCTGACAGATAAGAGAGTAAACATCCCTTTGCGTTTCCTGCTGATCTTTCCAGGGTATTTGAAGCAAATATGTCATGGGTTTGGTAAACAATTCCTTATCATGTTGGATAATCCCCAGCATCTGTAACTCACGAAGTTTCTGATAGTCTATGATAAGCCATTCATTTTTCTGCTGATGATGTTTCAGACAGTCTGTGAACCAGCCTTCCTGGCGATATTTTAGTATTTCCAGAATATAAGGCCAAATATCTGACTGGCTGTGGTTATTAAACAGGCGAACAATATAATCTGATGAGAAGAGGTCCTGTTTACTTAGTAAGCCTAAGGCGGCCAGTTGCAATACATTAGTTTGTCCTGCAGTTCCTTTTCTACCCCAGTTTCCAATACGTATTTCAATATACTTCTCAAGTTGTTTTTTTAACGTTTTTATCTTTTTGCGTAACTCCTCCAGATTTCCAGCAGGTAAGGATTGTAAAAAAGGCAATAACTGATCTGGTTTCTCGTGTAATATAATTTCCTGTAGTTGGTCAGCGTAATTCATAGGTATAAGCAGTATAAGGGATAATAAAAAAATGAAAAGAGATATTCTGGAAATGAGTCAAGTAAGCAATTGTTTTAAGTAGTGAACTCCTGAAGTTAGTAGCTGGAGGCTTCCATATTCTCTGTCAATATTCTTACAGAGAGTATATGTTTGCATGGGCCACGCATTCCCTGATAGTCTGTGAACCACTGACATGTACAACATTGTGTATGTTCATCAATCAGGACAGTATGCCATACATTAGTTCCTTTAACACGAGCTTCTGTACAGGTAGGTGTATGGATGAGTAGTTCTATCTCTTCTTTCTCTATTAGCTTGCGGGCATTTTTTAGGCGTGGATTCAGGCTGGCAATACGCTCTGGTTTATAAGGCAGACGACGATAGAAGTGTTGTCTTGTTGTGAGATCATAGCCTAACAGTCCCATAGCAGACAGACTTGCACAAAGAGATTCAACCGTTTCGAATTCAATGTCGTTTTCCAGTGAGAAGAGTGTTGGATTAAATTCTTCATTCGCTTTAAAGAGGTGATTGGCTCCCCGAATCCATTCCAGTGGAATATTGTCAGTCAGATTATCCAATACATTGCCTTCACCTGAGAATCCCCGATAAGGATCAGCAGATAGAGAGAATATAAATCGTAAGGCTCCCATTGATAAAACAAAGGCGCTTGCCTGACGATCAGGAGTTGCGTAAATACTAAAGCTGTCAATAAATGGGAGTAGACCTTCCAGTAATCGTATGCGATGAAGCCCGCCGATCATGATAGCTCCATCCATGGAGGCAGGGGTGAAAATTGCCTTACCAGCTCTCATCGTCAGATAATAAGCTGTTCTGATGGTTCCCTTGGGAAGGGTCTGAAACAACTGAATAGTTTGTAGCTTTGTTAACTTACACACTTCGTCCATTTCTGCAAGATACAACTGCACAGAGGTAAGACCTTTTATCCAGCGGGTAGGCAGTGTTACTTTGCGTTCTACTACTTGTTCCCCCTGTTTCTCTAATATTACTTCTTTTTGTCCTACAGAAAGAAACACCTCATCCTGTTTTAGAATGCCTGTCAGTGCATTAATCATAGGCTCATTGAAATCTACATTGGTAGTACCACTGGAAAGAAACTCTCCTTCCAGCCCTTCTGGTAAGATATCCAATCGCGCATATATGCCATTGCAGGACGAGAATGCCTCAAAGCGCATTTTACCTGCACCTGCTGTTACAATAGGATCACGCATGGCTGCTATTTCCTGTGGAGACAAAGCAAAACGTGATCGTACCACCTTTGAAAGAGTGGTCAGGCACTTTGCTGTTAGATAAGGATCTTTGAGCTTTCCCCAGAAAAAGCAGGATACTTCCTGTGCAGCGTCCTCATTATAATGAGAAAGGAGAATGTTTGTTTGTGTTTCTACTCTTTGTACAGTGGATGGAATAGAATAGTCGTAGGTTAAATCGTTTGTCATGCTATACAAGCGGTCTGAATTAATAAAATATATCTATCTTTAATATTTTAATATGTCAAAAGTACTAAATATTTTTAAAAATTATAAAATTATAATTTAAAAATATTAAATGATTTATTTTTTCAGATGATTGTACAACAGAAAAATAAGCTATATCCCATTCAGGTTTATTAGTTGACTATCTATTAGAGATTTCTGGTTAGTAATCTACTTGATAACTTTTTCTTATCTTTTATAATAATAGTATATAAAAGGGGGTTAGGAATAGGGGACGTATATAAAAATAGAAAGACCTAATAGGGGATAGAGTTTTATAACTAGTCAGCAATTGTTTGACGTTCAATAGATTGTATTAGTAACTTGAAATTTTTGATTAATAGTAAAAACCAATAACTTGAACCAAAATTTGTAGGTAAAAAAGTTTTGCTCTACATTTGAATAGTATTTCTATTGATATTATAGGGATTTCTTTATATCTTTTCTACCCTTATAACTTTTAAACAACATGGCAACATTAAGACTGGGAGATGTAGCTCCTAATTTTCAGGCTGAAACAACTCAGGGCCCAATTGACTTTTATGAGTGGGCAGGAGACAGTTGGGTAGTATTTTTCTCACACCCCAAAGATTATACACCTGTATGTACTACAGAACTTGGTGCTGCTTCTCGCATTTATGATGAGTTTACCAAACGCAATGCAAAGATTATTGCATTGAGTGTAGATAGTCTGGAGTCACACAAAGGGTGGGTACCTGATATCAACGAAACCCAGAATACAGTTGTTAACTATCCTATCATCGCAGATTCAGATCGTAAAATTGCTGATCTGTATGATATGATCCATCCAAATGCATCAGATAGCTTTACGGTACGATCTGTATTTATCATTGGACCTGATCACAAAGTTAAGTTGACCATCACCTATCCTGCCTCTACCGGACGCAATTTTGCTGAGATTCTACGGGTGTTGGACTCATTGCAACTGACTGCAAATTATAGTGTTGCCACACCTGCTAACTGGGAACACGGTCAGGATGTAATTATTACAGCTGCAGTAAAAGATGAAGATGCAGATGTGAAATTCCCAAAAGGATACACTAAGATTAAGCCTTATCTTCGGGTTACTCCACAACCTAACTTGTAAGAAATACAAAGATTTTTATATAAATATATCAACATGGTACGGGTTTTGCACCTGTACCATTTGTTTTTAAGAACCTGAATTAAGGATTTTTAAGAATAAATAAGCCAAATTGTGTGAAATGAACCTTTTGGCAAATTTGCAAGTTAAAAGAGTATATGTGATAAAAAAATAAAATTAATTGCGTTTTGTATTTATTTTTTTATCACCTTTGCGCAGTTTTTAAAAGATTGTTAAAAACTATTTTAAACTAAAAGTCCCGGAAATGCTACAATTCTTTGTACATACTACACCACGATTTCCGCGACCTAGGGTGCCAGCCCTAGCATAATATTGTTTTGCCTATGTGGCAGAGCGCCTCTGAAAATTTCCGTAGTATTTGTTCCTGATTATCCGCACCCGTGTTACGAGTGTCACTTATTGTATTCCTTGTGCTATTCTGATATTTATTTCTATTATTCTTATTTCAGCACATTACTTATTCGTTTCACCTTTCTCTTGTTTATGCTTTAACTAAAAGATGAATCAATACACTATCCAGACAGCTAAATATGAACATCTTGCTTTAGCTGAGGAAATATGCCGGCATATGGAAGAAAGTGCCAAAGCCCGTGGAACCGGAATTGCCAAACGGTCACCAGACTACATCAAAAAGAAGATGTTGGAGGGAAAAGCAGTAGTTGCAACTGACAAACAAGGCAATTTTGTAGGATTCTGTTACATTGAGAGTTGGGGGCATGGAAAGTTTGTTGCCAATTCAGGTTTGATTGTACATCCGGATCACCGCAAAAGTGGCATTGCAAAAGACATTAAGAAAGAAATATTCAAACTTACCCGCAGTAAATACCCAGAATCAAAAATATTTGGTATTACTACCAGTCTGGCAGTAATGAAAATCAACTCAGCTTTGGGATACGAACCAGTTCCTTTTAGTGAGCTAACAGATGATGATGAATTCTGGAAAGGGTGTTCCAGCTGTGTAAACTACGACGTATTAACTCGTACAAACCGGAAGATGTGTATCTGTACAGGTATGTTGTATGATCCGGCTGAAGCTGAGAAGAAAGAGCGGGAGTCAAAATGGAATTTCAACGTAAAAACGAAGGTTTACGAGCGTTGGTTGCGTCTGAAAGAATCTGTTTTGTCTAAATTTCGTAATAAAAACGGAAATGGAAACAACAATGGTGGAAATACAGAAGAATCCAAGTTGGTTCCGATGCCTGAAATCAAGAAGCCTGTTGAAAGAGAGAAGATTCTGGTATATTCTGCGATCATAGCTGCAATTGCTGCTTTAATCAAATCTATATTTGAGTAGAAGAACAGTTTTTGAGAAATTTTATTTAGTAAGACAATAATTTTGCCCTTCCTTTGCAGTTGCAAAGGGGGGCTTTTTTCGTACCAATATTGTATTAAATGGCTTTTCTCAAACGCCTTACCAGTGATAAGATCATTGCGATTATGGCAACCTTTATTAGCATCTGTGCATTGTTTACATCTGTCTATCAAGTGCAGATTGAACGAAAGCAACAGTATGCATCAATGTGGCCTAGTTTGCACATCTATTCACAGACACAGCTGTTACCGGATTCTACACAGAATTCTTGTGGTATTAAAATTACTAACAAAGGTGTCGGACCTGCTATCATTAAAAAAGTAGAGATCTGGTATCGTGGCCAGATTTGTGAGGATGAACAGGATCTGATTCAAAAAGTTACAGGTGATAGCGTTAATGAAGGTGAAGTAATCAATCAGATCTGGGAAGATAGGGTACTAGCCTCCAATGAAGAAATTGAATGGATTAAAGTAGGTGGGCCTATCAATACAAGGCAATTCAGAGAAGCACTTAAAGGTAGAAATATTCATATACGGTTAGAATATGCTTCTGTGTATGAAGAACAATGGGAATATAATTTCAATATGGGTAAGAAATCAATTGTTAAACTAAGTGATTAGACTTTGGTTACTAGTGGAGAAACAAGCTAATCAAACCTGCTTACAGGATATACACAATTACATTTACAACATACCTTCATTCTATATTTAGTTAATACAATGGCAAAAAAAGTAGTATTGGCCTTCAGTGGTGGTTTAGATACCTCCTATTGTGTAAAATACCTTTCAGAAGAGAAAGGTATGGAAGTTCATTCTGTTCTGGTTGATACAGGCGGTTTCTCGGATGAGGAATTGATAAATATTGAAAATCGTGCAAAGACATTGGGGGTAAAGAGTCATAAGACTGTAAATGTGGTGAATGAGTATTATGAGAAGTGTCTGAAATACCTGGTTTTTGGAAATGTACTGAAAAATAATACTTATCCGCTTTCTGTAAGTGCAGAGCGTATGTTTCAGGCATTAGCAGTAGCCGAATATGCGCGTAGCATCAATGCTGAAGCTATTGCACATGGTAGCACAGGTGCCGGTAATGATCAGGTGCGTTTTGATGTGGTGTTCCGTATTCTGGTTCCAAATGTAGAAATTATCACTCCTATTCGGGATATGCGTTTATCACGTGAGGCAGAGATTGAATACCTGAAGGCGAAAGGTGTAGAACAAGACTGGACTAAAGCTGCTTACTCTATTAATAAAGGTATTTGGGGTACATCTGTAGGCGGTAAAGAAACACTGACATCAAATCAATATCTCCCAGAATCTGCTTTCCCTACACAACTTACCAAAACAGATGCAGAGCAGGTTGATCTGTATTTCGAAAAAGGAGAATTGAAAGGTATCAATAGCGAAAAGTTCGCAAATCCGGTAGATGCTATTAAAAAATTACAGGAGATTGCGGGACCATTTGCTATTGGACGTGATATACATGTGGGTGATACCATCATTGGTATTAAAGGACGTGTAGGATTTGAAGCTGCAGCTCCTTTAGTTATTATTAAAGCGCATCACACACTGGAAAAACATGTGCTAACAAAAGGTCAGTTATACTGGAAAGAGCAGTTGGGTAACTGGTATGGAACAATGGTACATGAAGGCCAGTTTCTGGAACCAGTAGCACGTAATATTGAGACTTTCTTAGCAGATACTCAAGAAAATGTAACTGGAACAGTACATGTACAACTGTCTCCTTACCGCTTCTATGTAATTGGTATTCAATCAGAGCATGATCTGATGTCTGCAAAGTTTGGTAGCTATGGTGAGATGAACAATGCATGGACAGGTGATGATGTTCGTGGTTTCTCTAAGATCATGTCAAATCAGACTATGATTTACCACAAGGTAAATGAGGAATAACCTCATTTAGTAGTATGATACTTAGTAGAGGCTGATAGATATCCATATGAAAGCCGTTTTCAGAGATATTTCCTGGTTCAAAGATGTTTTGCTGCCAGTGGTTGTAACTATGCTGGGTGTATACTTGGGCATCCTTTCCAGTGACTGGCAGGATCAGCAACGGGAACAGGAATTGAAACAAGAAATGCTGAGACAGATCTATCGGGAAGCACAAAACAATGTTCAAAGTCTGACAAACTCTTATCAGTATCATTTGCAGCTAAAAGACTCACTTGAAACATGGCGTCAGCAGCAGTTGCCGGACGTAGAACGGATCAGACGAGGGCAGCAGTTGTTCAGAGGATTAAATCCGGCTTTTTTACGTAGTGCGGCCTTTACTTCAGCCATTCATGGAGGTGGCTTACAGATATTGCCTTATGATTTGTTTCATCAGACAGCATCGATTTATACAGGTCAGCAAAAGCTCGATGATATGAATCAGATTTTTCTGGGCAAGCTGGTCGACTTATTCACTAATCAGGGTGAGGATACAGGACAGGCTATTTATCAACTTATTCAGATCTATATTGTTGATATTGTACGTTCTGAGGATATGTTGATGAAAGAGAATAAGGCATTGATTGAGAAAATTAAAGATACTCTTGGAAATGAATTAAATACGAATGAAAAAGATTAAAGTAGGTATTATAGGAGGAGCAGGCTATACAGGAGGGGAATTGATTCGGATTTTGCTAAGCCATCCTAATGCAGAGATTGCCTATGTACATAGTAAAAGTTCAGCAGGGAAACCTCTGTACTCAGTACACAATGACCTGATTGGAGAAACAGACCTGACATTTGCTGAGAGCTTTCAAGGATCTGTAGATGTAGTATTTTTGTGTGTTGGACATGGCGAAGCCAAAGTATTTCTGGCTGATAATCCTGCTATTTTGCAAACTAAGGTTATTGATCTTAGCCAGGATTTTCGGGATGAATCTAACGGGTTTGTATATGGACTGCCTGAACTAAATAAGGCTCGTATCCAGAAAGCACAACATATTGCTAATCCAGGTTGTTTTGCTACTGCTATTCAACTAGCTCTGTTACCTCTGGCGAAGAATGGTTTATTGAAAGAGGATGTACATATTAGTGCTATTACAGGAAGTACTGGAGCTGGGCAGAAACTGGCAGATACTGTACACTTTACCTGGAGAAATAATAATATCTCTGTATATAAAGCATTTACACATCAGCATTTGAAAGAAATCCGTCAGAGTCTGACACTGCTGCAGAGTGATTTCTCCGAAAAAATCCGGTTCATTCCCTATAGAGGAAACTTTACCCGTGGAATTCTGGCAAGTGTGTATACAACATTTGATGGAACACTGGAGCAGGCTAAAAAGTATTTTAGCGATTTCTATCAAAATCATCCATTTACACATGTTGTAGACAGCGAAATCGATGTAAAGCTTGTTACTAATACCAATAAATGTTTACTGCATCTGGAGCAACACGAAGATCAGTTACTGATAACCAGTGTTATTGATAATCTGACAAAAGGGGCATCCGGACAAGCTGTTCAGAATATGAATCTGTTATTTGGCTTGGATGAAAAAACAGGACTTGGTCTAAAGCCTGTGGCATTTTAAACTATCATTGATTGCTTTCAACATTTAAAACCCTTCTTTCAACTATGGATTTATTTAATGTATATCCGCTGTATGATATTGAGCCTGTGAAAGCACAGGGAAGCTATGTTTGGGATGCTACAGGACAGAAATACCTTGATCTCTATGGGGGACATGCTGTAATTTCTATTGGGCATACACATCCTCACTATGTTCAGAAACTAACTGAACAACTCAATAAAATTGGCTTTTACTCAAATTCTGTACAGATTCCGATTCAGACAGAGCTTGCAGAGAAGTTAGGAAAGCTGTCAGGTTATGAGGATTATCATTTGTTTCTGATAAACTCTGGTGCTGAGGCCAATGAGAATGCATTGAAACTGGCTTCTTTTTACAATGGTCGTAAAAAAATCATTGCATTCAAGAAATCTTTTCATGGACGCACAGCAGGCGCTGTAGCCGCCACAGATAATCCAGCTATTGCTGCACCTATCAATCCTACTGACCATGTGCACTTCATTCCATTTAATGATATTGAAGCGTTGGAAAATGTAATGAACGAAGAGGTTTGTGCAATCATTGTAGAAGGTATTCAGGGTGTTGGAGGTATCAATGTGACTAGTGGTGAGTTTCTGCAAAAAGCCCGTGAACTATGTGATAAATTTGGTTCTGTACTGATTGTGGATAGTGTGCAATGTGGATATGGACGTAGCGGGAAATTCTTTTCTCACCAACATTATGATGTACAACCAGATTTGATCACTACTGCCAAAGGGATGGGTAATGGGTTTCCGATTGGAGGACTACTAATTCATCCTAAGTTCAAGGCCATACATGGTATGTTGGGAACCACTTTTGGAGGTAACCATCTAGCTTGTGCTGCCGGTATTGCTGTATTGGATGTGATGAAGCAGGAAAACCTGGTTGAGAATGCCGCTGTTGTAGGTAATTATCTGATGGACAATGTAAAAGGTCTTCCAGGTGTGAAAGAAGTACGTGGGCGTGGGTTAATGATAGGAATTGAGACAGAAGAACCTGTAGAAGTAGTGCGTAAGAAACTTTTGTTTGAACACCATATCTTTACAGGATATGCAGGCAAGCATACACTTCGTTTGTTACCGTCACTTGCATTAACAAAAACAGAGGTGGATATTTTCCTGGAAGCTTTTTCTAAAATAGTAAAGGCAGAAAATGTAGGAGTATAATATATTAACATAGATAATTTATGCAAAAGGGTCTCCTGGTAACGGGAGGCCCTTTTCTATTTACTGCAATATGAGGACTAGTTCACTATTCTGTAAATTTTGGATATAAATAGAAGCTGTACCTTTTATTGGGTAGAGAAAAATAATAATGGATAGATACATGACTAATCTAAAAGGTAAGTCATTCTGGATAATAGATTTGTATGATAAAGCCTTCCTAAAATACTTTCACTAGCAAAAAAGTATTTCCATTCGAGTTTCTTACATGTCATAAATCCTCTTTTTGTTCTGAAACTATAGATAATATGTCAGTTTTTTCGATAAAACCCTATCTTTTTCATTCCTTTTCGTTTACATTTGTCTATACTGCTGGATTAATATACAGACTACTGTTCAGGCAGATACTTTTCTTACATGTGTAATTAACATTCAAATAATAACATGCTATGAAGGCAACATCTACAATTAGTAACATATGGGCAAAGGTAACAATCCAGCTAGGGTTGAGTATGGTTGTTATATTTTTTTCACTTTTTGATGTAAAGGCACAGTGTCCAAATTCTGGTTGCAACTCACCAACTGGCAATTCTTATGTATTTACATCTAATGGAAGTACTCTTTGTATTACCTCTAGCGGTACTTATTCTATAAATTTCAATGCAAGAAATAATATAATAGTCTGTATAGCTCCAAATCTAGGAAACGTAGTACTTAACTTGGCTTATAATGGTGCAACTGGTGTTACCATTAATAATTACAGTTCATTATCATTTTCGGGAAATTTTCCTCTAGCGAACAATACTACTCTAAATAATATTTCCCAACCTGGATCTGCTCCAGCTGCTATGACTATTAATGGTAACCTTACTGTTACAAATGGGACTGTTAATAATTCTGGAACCGGATCGACTCTAATAGTTAATGGTGCTTTTAACATTGGCAATGGTAACACTATTACAAATGGAGCTGGTGCTAGCATACAGATTTCTGGTAATTTAATTAATCAGGAGAATAGTATATTTAGCAATGCAGGGACTTTAACTGTATCAGGAAATACGACTAACAATAATGCTCAGTTTAATAATACGGGTTCTCTTTCAACAAGCGGAACCTTTACTAATAATAATAATGGTCAGTTTACTAACGATGGCACGCTTTCAACAAACGGAACTTTTTCAAATAACACTGGTCAGTTTGCCAATACAGGTAGTGTTTCTGTAACAGGCATCTTCACAAATAACAATGGTAGTACACTTACAAATGGAGGGTTTATAAACGCATCTGGCAATTTTAATAACAGTGCATCTATTATCAACACGAATTCAGGATCTCTAACTGTTGCTAATAACAGCAATATGACCAATACAGGGACTGGCTCTATTACTAATACTGGCTCTATCAATATTACTGGGAACTATGTACAGGGGCAAACTCAGGTAATTGCTAATCCTTCATTGGTAATTTCCGCACCTGGTGCCATGAGTATAAATGGAAACTTTACTATGAATCAGGGAAGTGTTACTCTAAATGGTGGAGAAGTTCTGGTTAATGGAAATTATACACAGAATGGAGGAACTGTAGCCGGAACTATTGGTACCTGTAGCCGCTTCTCAGTAGGAGGGCCTCTGGGAACTGGTGTAAGTAGGGTAAATGGAGGAACATTTGGTAATAATACTCCTATAAGAATGTGTGATAATAATGGATCATTGCCTGTATTTTCTAATCCTTATCCAGCAGGTGCTAATGGAGGATTTAACGTAGTAGCAGGCGGAACTGTTAATCCTAGTGTAACCGCTTACACCTCGTGCCCCTCTTGTAATCAACCATTACCTGTTACATTCGTTTATGTACGTGGAGCCTATATAGAAGGACAAGTGAAAATAAACTGGGCTACAGCGTCAGAAGAAAACAATGATTATTTCACTATTGAAAGATCTACAGATGGCAAAGAGTTTACAGCAATAGCAACTATTGATGGGGCTGGTAATAGTTCTAATGTGTTGTCCTATGAGTTTATCGATAATAATCCTGCAGAAGGGGTTGCGTACTATAGGATTAAACAAACTGACTTTGATGAGAAATTTGCTTATTCTAGAGTGGTATCTATAAATACAAGTGCAGCTTCTACTTTATCACGAGTATTTCCTAATCCAGTATCACATGCCGATTATGTACAGGTTGCAATAACTGATGAGAAGGGAGGAGATATTTTTGTCACTGTATATGATCGAATCGGAAAGCAATGCTATGCTGGTAAGTTCTCTACAGGAACTATACCTAGTGTAGCAGTAAAAGACTTCTCTTCAGCATCTGGAATTTATATCCTGCAAGCAAGACAAGGAAATTCTATGATTAGAGAGAAACTAGTAGTACAATAAGTATTCTCTGAAAATATTCTAAAGCTAACCTGCAAAGTTTTAAAGCAGGTTAGCTTTTTTATTTTTAAAATATAGTAATTTTCGCCCTCAAAAGAATATCATTAACCTTTCCTAACTATTGACCGCATTGAAAAACTTTATTTCCCTCGCTGATGTATCTGACCCGAAAGCATTGGTGCAGGAAGCCATTCAGCTCAAGAAAAATCCATTTGCAGACAAAGCATTGGGTAAGAACAAAACCATCGGCCTGTTATTTTTTAATTCTAGTTTACGAACACGTCTGAGTACTCAGAAAGCAGCGCAGAATCTGGGTATGGAGGTAATGGTAATGAATGTAAATCAGGATTCCTGGGGATTGGAGATGATGGATGGTGTGGTAATGAATGGAGATAAAGCTGAACATGTAAAAGAAGCGGCAGCTGTAATTGGTCAATATTGTGATATCATTGCTGTTCGGTCTTTTGCAGAATTAAAGGATCGGAATGCTGACTATCAGGAAATAGTCATTAATAAATTTAAACAGTATGCAGGTGTCCCTATTGTTAATCTGGAGTCTGCTACCCGACACCCATTGCAATCATTGGCAGACTGTATCACTATCGAAGAATACAAAACTAAGCCACGCCCTAAAGTAGTGCTTACCTGGGCTCCGCATTTTAAATCACTGCCTCAGGCTGTTGCCAACTCATTTTCAGAATGGATGAATGTATGGGATGTGGACTTTGTGGTGACTCATCCGGAAGGATATGATCTGGCACCTGAATTTGTGGGCAATGCACAGGTGGTTTATAATCAACGAGAAGCTTTTGAAGGAGCAGATTTTATCTATACTAAAAACTGGTCATCATACAAAGACTATGGTAAAGTGCTTACACAAAATCCAGATTGGATGATTACAATGGACAAAATGCGATTAACCAATAATGGTAAATTCATGCATTGCTTACCTGTACGCCGCAATTTGAAAGTAACAGATGAGGTGTTAGATAGCCCACAGTCTATTGTTATCCCTCAGGCAGGTAATAGAGTATGGTCAGCACAGGTAGTATTAAAGCAAATTCTATCTGGACTCTAATCATACAATTGTGTTTTTAAATAGCTGAATTGATCAAATGAGTAAAGTATATGTAATCAAAATAGGTGGTAATGTAATTGATAATCCTGTTGCCACACAGAAGTTTTTATCTGATTTCGCCTCTATTAAAGAGAGCAAGATTCTGGTTCATGGAGGTGGGAAAATAGCAACTCAGGTAGCAGAGAAACTGGGTGTCACTACACAAATGATTGATGGACGCCGTATTACAGATGAGCCTATGCTGGATGTAGTAACCATGGTATATGGGGGATTGGTAAATAAGAAGGTGGTTGCACAATTACAGGCATTGAAGTGTAATGCTATTGGACTGATGGGCGCTGATGCAGGAGTAATTTTAGCTAAAAAGCGGCCTGTTGGGGTAATTGACTATGGATTTGCAGGTGATATCGAACAGGTAAATGCTACGCAATTACTAGCTTTCATTAATCAGGATCTCACGCCTATTGTTGCTCCACTTACAGTTGATGCGCAAGGGCAGATATTAAATACAAATGCAGATACTATGGCGTCTGCCATTGCAACGGCATTAGCTAAAGCAGGAGCAGAGGTAAATCTTGTGTATTGTTTTGAGAAAAAAGGAGTTCTGCTGAATCCTGAAGATAATGATTCTGTTATTGCAGACATCAATAAAGAAAAATATGCACAGTTAAAAGCGGATGGAATTGTGTCTAAAGGAATGATTCCTAAACTCGATAATGCATTTGCTGCATTAAATGAGGGTGTGAAAGAAGTGCATATCATCCATGCTGATAATGTTCATGCACAATCGGGTACTAAACTGACCCTATAAACCATTCAAAGAGAACGTTGAGAAACCAGAGCTATTAATTTATGATTGAGAGTTCTGGTTTTTAAAATAACGTATCATCTCTCCATAACCCATACCCATAGCTAAGCCACGAATACTTTTTGCAATGCGATCTGCTTTTGTCTGAGGTGTTTTGGCGCTTTCAATCCAATTATAGAAATAATTTTGATGCCCTCTGGTTAACTGATTAAAAAAGTCCAGTGCGTTGGGCTCGTCTTCCAGACAAGCCAATAAATCTGCCGACTCAGGTAAAGGGTCGTCATCTACCTCAAGGGACATCTGTACGATTGCACCTTTTTCTTTCTGAATTCCCTTGCGCATACTAGCATTGATTGCCATGATAAAAGTACCTTCTCCCATTGGAATCAATGAGACGGACTTAATTGGAAAATTATCCAGTTTTCCTTTGACCCGAAAAGCTTGTCGTATGCCAGGCTTTAAACTTTCTGTAACCTCTACAGGTAACTCAATATACGTCCATCCGGTCTTTTCACCTTTACTGGCAAACTTCTGTAAAACAGCAGAAAATGTAATCATACTTATGGCTCTGAAAAATTCGACTTAGTCTTAAAAATAGAGATTTGTTCTGAAAGCCATTGTAAAAATAGCAGGATATTTAAATAAGTAGCGTGGTATACTATGGATGAATACCTTAATGCTTTTGTACCAAGGGTTTTGCCTATGGCTCTTGTTTTATGTGTAAGCGCTTGATATTTAAACTATTGTTTGCTTTGCTGCTATATGAATAAAATACCGGGAACAACTTATGTACTATATGGATTATGAATCCTGTGCATTTTTCCGATTTTCTTTCTTTACTTTGTGGAGCCGGTTTCATAAAACGAACCGTTGCATGTTTCATTAAATAAGCTTCTATGATTCATACACTTTCGCAGGCGCAGGAAGCTATTGCTTTACTGAAAAAGCTTATAGCAATTCCCTCATTTTCAAAGCAGGAAGACAAGACAGGTGATTGCATAGCCAGTTTTTTAGAAGAGAAAGGTATTCCCTTTCAACGTGTTAAGAATAATATCTGGGCAACGAATAAATATTTTGACTCACAAAAGCCAACAATTCTGTTGAACTCTCATCATGATACTGTTAAACCTAATGCTTCCTATACATTAGACCCGTTTGATCCAGTTGAGAAAGATGGTAGGTTATATGGTTTAGGAAGCAATGATGCAGGTGGATGTTTGGTTTCTCTGATATCTACTTTCCTTTATTTTTATGAAAAATCAGATCTCAAATACAACTTTGTATTAGCTACGACTGCTGAGGAAGAAATTTCAGGGAGAGAAGGGTTAGAGATGATTATTCCTCATCTACCTCCTATTGATTTTGCTATTGTGGGTGAGCCTACTCAAATGCAGATGGCAGTTGCTGAAAAAGGTCTTTTGGTAGTAGATTGTGTTACACGAGGTAAGGCAGGGCATGCAGCCCGAAACGAAGGAGAAAATGCCATTTATAAAGCCATGAGGGATATTGAATGGATACGTAACTACGAGTTTCCTGAAGTGTCCGAGATGCTGGGGCCAATTAAAATGACTGTCACAATTATACAAGCTGGTTCACAACACAATGTGGTGCCAGATACTTGTACTTTTACTGTCGATGTACGAACTACAGATAAGTATAGTAATGAAGATGTGTTGCTGGTATTGAAAAATGGACTTTTGTCCGAAGTAAATGCCCGTTCTGTACGATTAAAGCCATCTAGTATCCCTTTGGACCATCCTATTGTAGAAGCTGGGAAAAGTTTAGGACTTACCACCTATGGGTCACCAACTACTTCAGATCAGGCATTACTGGATGTTCCTAGTCTTAAAATGGGCCCGGGAGATTCAGCTCGGTCTCATTCAGCTGATGAATTTATTTACCTGGAAGAGATCGAAAAAGGAATTGAAAGATATATTGAAATTTTGGAAAAGATTGTTTAGCATCCTTTCGGCTCCTATAAACAAAAGGCCCGCTTAGGTAGCGAGCCTTTTGTGCTATTAAAAACAGGTGTATGAATGAAGTTCAGGCCTACTTGTTACCCAGATTGGCTCCCGGTAATACTACTCGGTTTACGACATGAATTACCCCATTAGCTGCCATCATATTGGGTTGAGTTATCTCCGCGCCATTAATCAAAACTTTACCATTCAGTACTGAAACAGTGAGTTCTTCACCATTTAATGTAGGAATAGTCTGACCGTCACGGAGCTCACTGGCCATCAATTTTCCCTGAACAACATGATATTTTAAAATTGATGCCAGCTTTTCTTTGTTATCTGGTTGTAGCCATTCTGGAAAAGCTGTAATCTGACTAAATGCCTCATCTGTTGGTGCAAATATGGTAAAAGGACCTGCCTGACTAAGTGCACCTGTGAAGTCTGCAGCTTTAATTGCTTTAGTTAATGATACAAACCCTGCATTATTTGTCAGTGTCTTTACTATATCTTCAGGTGCCTGAACCCTCATGACTGGCTTCTTTTTAACAGTTGCCAGATTTTGTCCCCATACCTGCATTACGGATATACAAACCAGAAGCGCTATTACTGGTAGAAATAGTTTTCTCATAGCTTTAAAAGGTTATACATAGATTTTCTTTTATACGACAATAGGCTTACAATTGTTTCAAAACATCATATTGATAATCAGATGCTTGTAGACTTGTATATGTAAACAATATGTATGCCACTGGACGTATTGCTGAAAGCCTGTGACTTAGGATTTATATTTCTGATTTATAAATTTGTATAAAAGTAGTTTGATGGGATTTACTTTTTTTCACAAAGCTGTTATACAACCTGGTTAAAAACAGAAAAGTCCCAAAGCTTGGCTTTGGGACTAGATTCTATATCTCTACCTCTACCTATTGATTACAATCTTTTAGGTGCTTTTTTAGTTGCTTGCATTTCAGTGGCTTTACGAGCCGGACGAAACTTGGCATTTGATTTTGTTTTGGCAATTGCTTCGTTTTCACCAAAGTATACATTGCATTTTGGCAGCATCTCTCTGATTTTATCTTTCTCACTATCTTCAATAGGGTTGCCAGTAAGAGTTAATGTACGTAGATTTTTCAATTCTTTTATTTCTGCAGGCAATTGAGTAAGCTGATTATCACGTAGATTTAACTCCTGTAAATAAGTCAATTTTTTGATATCTGCAGATAGGGTTTCAATTTGGTTTTGGCGAGCATCCAGAAACAAAAGTGTTTGGTTATTTGCCAGAATACCATTGATATCTTTTAATTCGTTGTCACCTACACTAAGTTGAATCAGATTTTTCATCTGAGTTAGTTTTTCAGGTGTACTTTTCAGGTTAGCACTACTTGCATCCAGACAAAATACCTCTTCAGGACGAAGATCATGAGCCAGGCCTGATACACATTCTCCAGCATAACCTTCCTGTATATCTTTCGCAGCCTCTTTATTTCCCAGACGCATTGCCTGTAATAAATCGCCATAATGCTGACTGTCGGTATACCCTTTTTGTTTGGCCAACATTTCTTTGGCTCTTGCACGTTGATAAAAAGCGTCAGCATACGATGGATCTTCGCTGACAGCCTCTGTGAATCTGCCAATGGCTTCCACAAAATTCTGTTTCTTCAGATTTTCCATACCTGCCTGATAATATTCTTTGGCAGTTGGCGTAGTAGCAGCTGTCATGACAAACAAGCTGGCTGCAAGAGTAAAAAGAGAAATGTATTTCATAGCAGAAATTAATTTTATCGTGTCTCCAGACAAATGCCGGGAGTTCCTATAGCATGTTATTTGTGGTTATATTCGGGAGAAGGAAGTAAAGTGACCAAATAGGCTAGAACTATTACACAAAAAAACTTACATATCATATGAGAGATATTCAGGTAGAAAGATTCGATTATATGCTTGTTTTTGCGCCCATAATCGTGCCTGCCATCAGGAATAATATTTGTATAAATCGATTTAATTTTTGACCTTTCGTGCAGAACATTTATTAATGATATGCCTACTATTTATTTGAAAAAGCCTTTCTCGGATGGGGCTGTGTATTATAAGATCGACACTATCTCAGACCCAGAGGATGAGTACATTTATGAAGCTATTGAGATAGCGGTTGAAGAAGAAACTTTGGGAAGAGATGAATTTGAACTGACTCAGGAAGACCTCGACGAGATGTATGCGGATGGATTTAAGCCTATTTCAAAAGATGAATTTGAAAAGATAGAGAAGGAACACCGTAGTTTAGACATCTGACAAAAATGTAAGGAATAGTTTCTTTATTCCTTACATCTATAAGGTACTATTTGTAGAAAAATAATTTTTCTTTATTCTGCGCCTGGGTTTTTTGATGTAAACCAGGTTACCAATCCAATCTTTTATCATTAACAGGTATATTCTTTTTTAACTCTTATAATCCATGAAAAATATTGGCCTTATTGCCGTAATTGCTATTGTTTTAATTGCCCTCATGGGCGGATGTAGTACCTATAATGGTCTGGTAGAAAAACAGGAAAATGTTAATAGTAAATGGGCGCAGGTGCAAAACGTATATCAGCGTCGTGCCGATTTGATTCCAAATCTGGTGAATACAGTAAAAGGGGCTGCGAATTTTGAAAAGACTACCCTTGAATCAGTAATTCAGGCACGTGCCAATGCAACCCGTCCTGAAATAAATCTGAACTCAGACCAGCTTACACCTGAAAATGTTCAACGTTTTCAGCAAGCACAGGATGCATTGAGTTCGTCGTTAAGCCGATTGTTAGTGGTATCAGAGCAATATCCTGAGTTGAAGGCAAACGAGAATTTTAAAGAGTTACAGGCTCAATTGGAAGGTACAGAAAATAGGATTACCGTAGAACGGCAAAACTTTAATAATGCTGTACAGGACTATTCTATCTCACGACGTAAATTTCCAAATAATATATTTGCTGGATTATTTGGATTTGGTGAGAAGGGATATTTTCAGGCACAAACTGGTGCAGATAAAGCACCAACTGTCCAATTCTGATAGGTACGAATAGTAAATACAATTCTGAACTCTTTTATCTAACTATAAACGGGTTGTGAAATTCATCACAACCCGTTTGCTTCCTAGAGTATGTTTACAGAAGAAGAAAAACAACGCATTGTTGCCTCTATTCAGGATGCTGAACGAAATACTTCAGGCGAGGTAAAAGTGCATGTGGAACGTCATTGTACTTCAGAGCCTATACAACGTGCTGCAGAAGTCTTTGTTCAGTTGGAGATGAACCGTACCAAGTTGCAGAATGGAGTATTATTCTATATCGCTCTGGAGGATCATAAGTTTGCGATTCTGGGAGATTCAGGTATCGATGCAGTTGTTCCTGCTAACTTCTGGGAAAATATAAAAGAAATCATGCGTGGATTTTTCCGTCAGGGCAAGATTGCAGATGGATTAGTTGCTGGAATTGAACAGGCTGGACAACAATTAAAATCGCATTTCCCGTATCAGTCAAATGACGTAAACGAACTTTCTGATGATATTTCATTTGGTGAATAAGTACTTGTAATTGCTAACCGCTGACCTACCTGAGTCTCTCTTATACTTCCCTACATTTTGTATACGTTACGTGTTCTAACATCCTTTACTAGTGAAGCATTACATATATCTTTTTTTATTTCTTCTCTTTTCTGTAGTTGCCTATGCTCAGGATGGGATTCCTGAACTTCCTAATCCTCCTCGCCTTGTCAATGATTTTGCGGGAGTATTAAGTGTAAGTGATAGAGAAGCTCTAGAACAGAAACTGCGTGCTTACAATGATTCAACGTCTACTCAGTTTGCCATTGTAATTGTTCGTTCGTATGGAAACTATGACGCTGGAGACTACACATTCAAGCTGGCAAATAAATGGGCTGTTGGACAGAAAGGAAAGAACAATGGATTACTTATCACTGTTGCCATTGAAGACCGAAAATATTTTATTGCTACTGGTTATGGTCTGGAAGGATCTATTCCTGATGCTATTGCGAAACGTGTAGCAGAACAATACCTGAAGCCTAACTTTCGAAAACAGGATTATTACAAAGGGTTGGATGAAGCAACCAGTTATCTATCCAAACTACCTGCGGGAGAGTTTAAAGGGGATCCAAAGGCCAGGTCTAAATCTGGAAAAGGAGGAAGCGGTATTGGCATCATTGTCTTTTTGTTTATACTCTTTTTTGTCATCATTCCGATTATCCGGCAGATGGGCGGAGGCGGTGGGAGAGGTCGAGGTGGCAGAGGCGGAGGCTTTGGTAGCACAGTACCTCCCTTTATCATTTTTGGCAGTGGCGGTAGTTCCAGTAGCTGGGGTGGAGGCGGTGGTGGAAGTAGTGGTGGAGGATTCGGCGGGTTTGGAGGGGGATCTTTTGGTGGGGGTGGAGCAGGTGGAGACTGGTAGTTTATACATTTATAAAACAAAAGCAGGTAAATCCAATAGATTTACCTGCTTTTGTTTCTAGATAACCCTTACTCAGTTATTTACTGGTATCACTGAAATTAATTTCTGTATTATCACCAATATTCAGGCTTTGTGTAAGTCCTTTTAAGGAACTATCATTACCTATTATGGAATGATGCAACAACGTATTTTCAAGAGCACTAAAAGAACCAATAATACTATTTTGAATTACAGAAGAACGTATCACAGTATTTTCACCAATTGCTACATTAGGACCAATGATAGACGATACAATATTGCAGTTTTTACCAATACTGACAGGTTGAATAATAATACTCTCTGTAAATTCCGGATAGTCTTTACGCTTAAATTCTGCACGATTCATTAGTATAGAGTTTGCTTCCAACAACGTCTCTTTTCGACCACAGTCATACCAGTTATTAACCTGAATAGTTGTAATCTTTACTCCATCCTCAACCATCTTCATAAGTGCATCTGTCAGATGATATTCATTCTGCGTCTTTAACTGATTATCAATAATGTATTGTAATGCAGCAAGCAATGCAGGAATATCCGTAATCTTATAAATACCGACAAGAGCAAAGTTTGATTTGGGGATCTTTGGTTTCTCTACAAGCTTTTTGATCGTTCCCTGATTATCAAGTTCTGTAATGCCAAATGACCAGGGAGTATCTACCTTCTTGACTCCCAGCATAGAAATAGGAGAAGCTAATAAAGTTTGTAAATCCAGGGTTACAATTGTATCTCCTAACACTATTAATACCTCGGAATCATTCTGTATATGTTCCCTAGTAAGCCAGATTGCCTGACCAAGACCTTCACGTGGTTCTTGAATTACATAGGTGACGTGAATATCAGGATACGTTTCAGATATGTATGTTTCTATTTTGTCACCCAGATAACCTATGACTAATATAAAATCACGGATCCCTGCAGCAATTAGGTCATCCATGATATATGATAATATAGCTTTTCCCGCTACCGGAACCAGTGCTTTGGGTTGTGTATGTGTATGGGGGCGTAAAGTTGATCCTACCCCAGCTACCGGAATAATTGCTTTCATGAAAAAAATCATACTGATTTAAGGATGTAATATTGCAATCATTCTGCATATTTTCTGCTTTTTTTCTTCAAAAAAATGTTAACATATGTAAGGCCTTCTTACTGATTTTTCATAACAAGTCGCTAAAATGTATTCAGTCCTCATTTTTAGCCCTGCAAAGTTATCCACAAAATTGGTGTTTTTTAAGGGGTAGTTAATAAATTACTACTCAGCCAATTATAGGGATGATTTTGAGGGCTGTGGATAAGTATTTTCATTGTGTGGATAAAAGAGCCCTATTCTTGCTACTGGTATATTCACTGTATTGATTTCCAGTCGTTTCCAAATAAATTATGTTTTGTGTTTTTCTAAGGCCGTATGTTTTTTGTATAAAAACGGCATAAGTCATCAGGAAAATAGAAATATTTTTGCCAAATGGAAAGTGATTAAAAGGTGTTACCTGGTTTTTTTATAAAAAAAGATATACCTTGCCATAGATAAGGTAACTCTCTGATACACAAAGTGTATCTTTTTTCCAAACATTACGTAAACTGTTTATATTTCATCAATTATATGATACTCATGAAAAAGAACTGGCTTTTACTTATTATCTTGTTTTCCTTAAGCGTTACTACTGGGGTATATGCCCAAAAAAAATCGAAAGAGGATAAAGAGTTGGAAAAAGAATGGAAGAAGAAATTAAAGGATATGGATCCTCTGAAATTGAAAGCATTGTATGATGAGAAAAATGCTTTGATACAAGATAAAACAGATTTAAATAGCCGGGTAGTTGATCTTGAAACTCAGTTGAGTGACAAGGATGCAGAGATAAGTAAAGTAAAAGCTCAGTTACAGGAAAACGAAAAACAGCTTACAGATGCCAAAGCTGCTGCTGACAAAGCGTCTAAAAATAGTTTCGGCGGACCAATGTCATCCAATGGAGTAGTTTTTAAGGTACAGGTAGGAGCTTTTAAAAACAAAGATCTGACGAAATACTTTAAAAATAATAAGAACTTCAGTGGAGATGTTGACTCTGACGGAACCAAAAAATATACACTTGGATTCTTTGGAGATTATTGGGAGGCTGAAAACTTCAAGAAATATCTGCGGGAAATGGGTGTAAAAGATGCATGGATCGTAGCTTATAAAGACGGAAGCCGCGTTGAATTAAAAGAAGTGCTTGAAGGCGCTACAACAAGTAATCTATCGAAATAGTATAAGTCTTCTTTTCATATCAAAGCCTCGCCTGACAAAGCGAGGCTTTTTATTTTGATAGACATTACTAAACCAATAAACTAAAAACAATTCTGATTTTACAGGAAATACCTCTATATCTTTGACCAGATATACGATACTTTATACTATAAACTATGCAACAAGTTTTAATCTTAACTGGAATTAGCGGAAGCGGAAAGTCAACCTTTGCCAAACAATTTGTTCAGGACAACCTAAACTGGCTTCGAATCAATCGGGATGATTTACGAAAAAGTATTCTGACTGTCTCATTAAATGACTATTGGACATGGGATGTCAAAGCTATTAACCGTATTGAGATGCTGGTAAATGAATTACAGGAAACAGCTATACAAAAAGCATTGGATAGAGGGTGGAATGTTTTGATAGATAATACTCACATCCGGCAAAAATATATCAATGAATTAATTAATGTTATCTCAAACTATAAAGTCGAGATCCGTTTTAAACTGATTGAGATATCGTTGGAAGACGCAATAGAAAGAGACAAACAGCGAATAGATGTAGTTGGAGAGCGTATTATCCGGGAACAATATGAGAAACTTAGAATACTGAAAAAGAACTTTAACTTTGACAAAGTCATTACACCACAACCAGAAATTTCCATAACACTGGAACAAGACGAATCACTCCCTAAGTGTGTATTGGTAGATATTGATGGTACAGTCGCAAAGATGAATGGACGTATGGCTTATGATTGGAAGCGGGTAGGTGAGGATCTTCCTAAGTGGAATGTGATCAATGTTGTCAAATCATTGAAAAATCATGGATACCACATTATATTTTTTTCAGGACGGGATGGTAGTTGTCACAATGAAACTTCTGCCTGGATTACACAGTATTTCGATTGGACTGAAAAGGAACATTTTCAGCTTTTTTTGCGAACACCTAAAGATCAGCGTAAGGATAGTATTGTGAAAAAAGAAATGTTTGAAACCTATATTCGCGATAAATACTTTGTAGAAATGGTGATTGATGACCGTGATCAGGTCGTAGCTATGTGGCGAAAAGAATTAGGACTAACCTGCTTACAAGTAGATTACGGTAATTTCTAAAAGTACTTACTCAAAGAGGAATACAGAAATATCTCCATTTCAGTATTCCTCTTGTTGAAATTTTAGGCTACACTTTTAGGCTCATTAAGCTTCTTCTCAATATAATCTACCGCCTGTCCTACTGTCTTAAGCTGTTCCCCTTCTGTATCTGGAATTCGTATGTCAAAGACTTGTTCAAACTCCATGATTAATTCAATATAATCTAATGAATCAATGCCCAGATCTTTAATAAAGTTAGCAGTAGGAGTTACCTGAGAGGGCTCTATGTTAAGCTTCTCTACCAGCATTTCTGTCACTTTCTCTTGTACATTAACCATAATATATAAAAAGAAAAATAAGATGAATACTTAGAATACGTAATGATACTTGTAATTATGAAGCAAATGTATGAATCTGAATGGAAATTAAATTTTTGAAATACATCTTTGTGTGTAATAATCCGATTTTTACAAAAGAAATTATATTCTATGTAAAAATTGTTCCTTTTATCAGTACACTATAAATAGAGTACACTACCAAAATGTAAAGATACTATTTGAAAGAATATAAAAAACCGGCTTTATCTGTATAAATAGCTAAATACCGTCCTACCAATATGGCAAATTTTGCAGCTACTGGTAGCTTGATACTTCGTTGTGAATGGGAATAGATATTTAAAAAATATAATGTTTCTTTATCTGTAAAATATATTTCTTCTCCCAAACACTGAAAGTAGGTTAGTCCTTTAAAGGGTAATACTTTACGATAGTTACCCAGATTATCAAACACCAGGATTCCCGAGTTACGATCAGCCATAAATAATTGATTCTGGTATTCCCGTATCCAGGTAATCTGATAGTCCTGTGTTTTAAGTATAAGATTAAGAGGAGAGTTTATTTCCACTTTTTGCCTTTGAAGATCATATTTTTTCAGGCTGAAGTCTGTATCATCAAATATCCATAGTTGATCATCATAAGCAAGTGTCATAACTCTGCCAAATCCTATCTCTTCAGTTTGCAGGCGAGCCGGTTGATTATATCCTGGTAATGGTGTCAGAAAGCGATCCAGTTGCACATATTGTTGCAAATCTCTGTAAAATACAAGTATTTGCATAGACCGCCAGGCCTCCAGCATAGATACGTCTCCAACTACAGCAGGCGAATAAGAATACAATGCATTACCTAAGGTGTCATAGGCTGTAATATTTCCCTTCTCATCAGCTGTAATTATGCGATCATATTTATCAACAGAGACTGCAACAACAGGTATTGAAGAAATCTGGCGAACCAGAACCGGAGTTTGGGAAAAACATGTTATTATGATCAACAGACTAAAAATAATCTGGAACAGGCAATGACGATATATGACACATGTGTGTTTCAATGGCTAACGAGTAGGTTGTCAACTAGTAGAACCTAGAAGAGTTATTATCCGGTAAAAACCTCCAGACTTATCTTTTTTCCGTCAAAAGATGCATATGTACAGTGATGTATCCATTCTCCAAGATTGGTATAGGTTGCATTTTCGCCTACAGAAAGATTATCCAAAGGCAGGTGTCGGTGGCCAAAGATATAAAAGTCATGATGCTGTTGTTGCTCTACTTCTTTGCAGTAAGTCCATATCCATTCGTCATCGCCCATAAATTTTTCTTCCCCTTTTTTCGTACTTGCTGCCCGACTGCTTTTAGACCACGCATTAGCTATACCCATTCCAAGATTAGGATGGATTCGGGCAAATAACCACTGACAAAGTGGATTTGCAAATATCTTTTTAAGGAATTTATATTTATAGTCGCCTGGACCTAGACCATCTCCATGTCCTACCAATAACTTTTTGTTG
The DNA here is from genome assembly GCF_030068605.1 of Xanthocytophaga agilis. Classification (NCBI taxonomy): domain Bacteria; kingdom Pseudomonadati; phylum Bacteroidota; class Cytophagia; order Cytophagales; family Rhodocytophagaceae; genus Xanthocytophaga; species Xanthocytophaga agilis. Next base: position 399,104 of record NZ_JASJOU010000005.1, on the reverse strand, counting down.
TTTACAATGAATGTAGTGGGTTCTCTTAAAACTGGAATTCCTAATTCTTCCTTGAAGTAATTAAACATCCACATATCATGATTACCTGTAAAAAAGAATACAGGAGTACCCCCATCTGTTAGTTCTGCAAGTTTGCCTTGCAAACGTAAAAAACCTTTGGGCACTACATATTTATATTCAAACCAGAAATCAAATATATCACCTACCATACAGATAGCATAAGCTGAATTCTGTATAGATTCCAGCCATCGTACAATTTTCGCTTCCCTGTTACGACTACTTACAGCATTGGGAACACCTAAATGAAAATCGGATGCAAAATAAATTTTTTTGCCTTCCGGAAGAGTAAGGATTTGAGTAGGATAAGAATCTGTAGTTGACAAAAGTATAGCGGATTAAGTCACAAAATTGGTCATAATAATAAAATTATGCAAAAAAGATACCTCATTACCTGATAGGTATATTGTCTTAATAATAGGATTCAAACTATTTTAATTAGACTCGTTATTGTTATTTTTCGTCAAATAAGGTTTTTTACTGGTAAAAAGATACTATTTTCGCGCCGTTTTGTGATCAATACGTAGTAATTACTGTTTCACTATTCCTTAACTTTATCATGTCACAATTAAAAAGAGTAGTTGTTACCGGCTTGGGAGCACTTACACCAATAGGTAATAATCTTGCAGAATTTTGGAAAAGCTTAGTAGAAGGCAAAAGCGGGGCTGCTCCTATCACTAAATTTGACACCACTCATTTTAAAACAAAATTTGCCTGTGAATTGAAAGGATATGATCCTTTGCAACATTTTGAGAAACCAGAAGTAAGAAAGATGGATGCGTATACTCAGTATGCATTTGTTGCTGCTGATGAAGCTTTGAAAGATGCAGGCTTTGATCTTGAGAAACTTAACAAAGACAAAGTAGGTGTTATCTGGGGATCTGGTAATGGCGGTTTCTTTACTTTTCAGGAACAGGTAACAGATTATGTAGAAGGCGGAAAAATTCCAAGATTTAATCCCTTCTTTATTCCTAAGACTATTGCGGATATTGCATCCGGAATGATTTCTATCAAACATGGCTTCCGTGGAGTAAACTTTACTACTGTCTCCGCTTGTGCCAGTTCAAACTCTGCATTGGTTGATGCATTCAATTACATTCGTTTAGGTAAAGCGGTTGCTATTGTAACAGGTGGCTCAGAAGCTCCTATTTGTGAAGCAGGTATTGGAGGTTTCAATGCTTGTAAGGCCCTTTCTACCCGCAATGATAGCCCGGAAACTGCTTCCCGCCCATTTGACGTAGAACGGGATGGATTTGTGATGGGAGAAGGAGCTGGATGTCTTATTCTGGAAGAATACGAACATGCAAAAGCACGTGGTGCTAAGATTTATGCCGAATTGGTAGGTGGAGGTATGTCAGCGGATGCGTATCACCTTACAGGCACTCATCCGGAAGGCGAAGGTGCTGTGTTAGGTATGCAGGCAGCTTTGGAAGATGCAGGTATTCAGGCTTCAGATATTGATTACCTGAACACACATGCTACATCAACCCCATTGGGAGATCTAAGCGAAATGAAGGCAACAGCTACTTTGTTTAGTGGCAATAACAATTTACGAATTTCTGCTACTAAGTCTATGACAGGGCATTTGTTGGGTGGTGCAGGTGCTATTGAAGCTATAGCTGCTGTAATGGCTATTAAAGAAAGTATGGTTCCTGCTACTATCAATACCAAAGAGTTAGATCCTAATATTCCACAAGGACTTAATATTGTAATTGGCAAAAGTGTGAGTCATCCAATACGTTATGCTATGAGCAATACATTCGGTTTTGGAGGGCATAATGCAACAGCAATTTTTAAGAAGTATGAATAATGCTGGTAAAACCAAAAAAGCTCCACAGTTTGGAGCTTTTTTGTTGAATGATCTTCACTATTAAAACAACTTTGCTTTTTCCACTTCTTCCAGTGTTACATTGTAAAATTCTTTGTGAATATTGAAAGGCGTATTGTCTGTAATGCAGCGGTAATACTCTCCATTTTCCTGCATTACATAGGAGTTAACATTATCTCTGAGATTATAAGCCAGAATATTGATAGCCTGCTGTTTGATACGTGGTGATGCTAATCTGAATAACGACTCTACGCGACGATCAAAACTACGCACCATCATATCTGCACTACCTCCATATACTTTCGGATCGCCATTACTATGAAAGTAATACAGGCGGGCATGTTCCAAAAAGTCTCCTACAATAGAACGAACTGTAATATTTTCACTCAATCCCTGCCTTCCAGGTCGCAAACAACATATTCCTCTGACAATAAGATTGATAGGTACCCCAGCTTGTGATGCAAGATACAATTCATCTATGGTTTCTTTGTCTTCCAATGAGTTGATTTTGATTACAATACCACTAGGTAATCCTTTTCTGGCATTTTCTGCTTCCTGCCGGATAAGTTCGATCAACTGTCGGCGCATATCTCTTGGTGCAGTAATCAGATACTGGTAAGTGCTTGGAAGTGAATGTCCTGTTATAACATTGAAGAACTCAGAAACATCCTGCGCATAGATCTCATTGGTAGTTAACAGACCTGTATCTGTATAGATTTTGGATGTATCCTCATTGTAATTCCCACTAGACAAATGGACGTAGCGTGTCACACCATCCCCATCTTTGCGAACTATAAGTAAAAGCTTCGTATGGGTTTTGTAACGGCTAATACCATATACCACAAAGCAACCTGCTTTTTGCAGACGTTGTGCTTCACGGATATTGTTTTCTTCGTCAAAACGTGCTTTAACCTCAAACAATACAGATACGTGTTTTCCATTCTCCGCCGCTTTTAGAAGTGCGTTGGTGATACGTGAATGTTTAGCTAAACGATAGATGGTAATCTTAATGGCTAGAACATCAGGATCTTCTGCTGATTTTTCCAGTAAGTCTACAACAGGTTCGATATTATTGTACGGATGATGGAGTAAAATATCCTGTTGTTTGAGCACGTCAAAAATATTTTTCTCCTTCAGACTTGGCGGTAAGTCCAACGATGGAACTTGTGGTGGAATTGGAGGAATACGATCCCTAAACTCTTTGTGACCCACAATTTGCCATAAAGATGTAAAATCTAGCATCTTATCTGCTACAAATACATTGTCGTCATCCAGCTCCCAACGAGTCTTCAGCGTTTTCATCATCCAGTATGAAGCTCCTGGTTCAATTTCTATCCGAACTACACGACCTGTACGCCTGGTTTTCAGCTTTTGCTTTACTTCATCAATAAAATCAGCTTCTACATCGTCACTCTCTTCCAGCGTAAAATCTCCGTTTCTTGTAATGCGAAAAAGATTAACAGATACAATTTCAACGTTCCGATAGAGCTTACCAATTTCCATCCGGATAATTTCTTCAATAGGAACAAACACGATTTGTTCATCCCGATAGATTTCAAAGAAACGAGGGAGGTTCTGAGGAATCTGGACAAAGGAAAGTCGCTGACCTTCACGACTGTCATCTTTGGTTACCACGCCAAAGATGAGAACTTTATTTACCAGAATAGGAAACGCATGATATCCATCAAACACCATAGGTGTAAGCATTGGAAATATAGTGCGCATAAAGTAAGCCAATACATCCGAACGTTCTTCATCCGTTAACTCAGATGGTTTGGCAATGATGAAGTTGTTAAGCCTGAAGAGTGGCTGAAGATGTATCTTAAATTCATCTTGCTGATCTTTGAAAAACGCCTGCGCAGTATTGAGCAATGTTTTACGAAATGGCATTTCCCGCAAGCCCGAATAATCTACGCGCTCTTTTCCATAATCAATGTAGTTATACAAACTTCCTACACGAATCATGAAAAACTCATCCAGATTAGATGATGTGATTGCTAAAAACTTAAGTCGTTCAAATAAACCACGTTTAGAATCTTTCGCCTGATCCAGCACCCGCCAGTTAAACTGCAGCCAGCTTAGGTCCCGGCTGATATAATTACTTTGTCCAATTACATTCGAAACTTTCTCACGTGATAACATCGTATCACGTAAACGGAAGATTGGCTGTAGTAAAAATGAAAAAGGGGGAGATGCGGCCTGCCCCTTTTTATCTTCTGTATTTCCAGCTTGATTAAGCACTTTTCTACTGGTTAATGAATGAACAATCCTGAATAATCACTTCCTGTTAAAAAAATATCTGGAAAGGTGAATAGAATGTTCATTCATCTTTCCAGAATAACTGTTTTTTATACATCTACCTTTGCATAACGGGCATTTTTCTCAATAAATTCCCGGCGAGGTGCTACTTCGTCTCCCATAAGCATAGAGAACAAGTGATCAGCCTCTGCTGCAGATTCAATAGTTACTTGTTTCAAACTACGACGCTCTGGGTCCATGGTAGTTTCCCATAGTTGTTCTGCGTTCATCTCTCCCAATCCTTTATAACGCTGAACATGTACAGAATCTTCACGGCCATCTTTCGCCAATTCTTTGATCGCTACATCACGTTGATCTTCGCTCCAGCAATAGCGGAACTCTTTGCCTTTCTTTACCTGATATAATGGAGGAAGAGCAATATACAAATAGCCATTCTCGATCAGTTGCTTCATATATCGGAAGAAGAACGTAAGAATCAAGGTACGGATATGACTTCCATCAACATCGGCATCTGTCATAATAATGATTTTATGATAACGAAGTTTATCTAGATTCAACGCTTTTTCATCTCCATCTTTACCAAACTGCACCCCTAGCGCTGTGATCATATTTTTGATCTCTTCGTTTTCATAAATTTTATATTCCTGCGCCTTCTCTACGTTAAGGATTTTACCACGCAATGGAAGAATAGCCTGGAATGCACGGTTACGACCTTGTTTAGCTGTTCCACCCGCAGAGTCACCCTCTACCAGATAAACTTCACAAAGAGAAGCATCTGTTTCGGAGCAATCTGCCAGCTTTCCAGGTAACCCTGTTCCTGATAATACATTTTTACGTTGAACCATCTCACGTGCTTTGCGGGCAGCGTGACGAGCCTGAGCCGCCAGAATCACTTTATTGACAATCTGACGAGCTTCTTTAGGATGTTCTTCCAGCCATGTTTGAAGAATGTCTGCAACTGTAGTATTTACTGCACCCGAAACATCTGAGTTACCAAGTTTTGTTTTGGTCTGTCCTTCAAACTGTGGTTCTGCAACCTTTACAGACACCACTGCTGTCAGACCTTCTCTGAAATCATCTCCTGCAATGTCAATTTTCACTTTATCAAGCATCCCTTCTTTATCTGCGTATGCTTTTAACGTACGGGTCAATGCTGCCCGGAAACCAGCTACGTGAGTACCGCCTTCAATCGTGTTGATGTTGTTGACATACGAAAACACATTTTCTGAATAAGATGTATTATAATGCATAGCTACCTGAACCGGAATAGCTCTATCTCCTTCCATGTAAATAACTTGCGGAATAAGTTTTTCACGGGTAGAATCCAGATATTCAACAAATTCAATTAACCCACCCTCTGAATAGAATTCCTCTGTAATAGGGTTGCCATTATCATCTTTCTCACGAAGATCTGTAAGCGTAATGGTAATGCCACGATTGAGATAAGAAAGTTCTCTCAATCGGGTAGCAATGGTCTCATATTTATATTCTGTTGTGGTGAATATAGTTGCATCAGGATGAAACTCTACTGTTGTTCCATGTTTATCTGATTTTCCTATTTCTTTAACAGGATACAAAGGCTTACCCATAGAATATTCCTGTTCAAACATTTTTCCTTCACGTTGAACAGTTACTTTCAGATGTGATGACAATGCATTCACGCAGGATACCCCTACGCCATGCAATCCACCAGAAACCTTGTAACTATCTTTGTCAAATTTACCTCCGGCGTGTAGGACAGTCATTACAACTTCCAATGCCGATCTTTTCTCTTTTGGGTGAATATCTGTAGGAATCCCGCGACCATTGTCAACGACTACAATTCCATTATCAGGGAGGATGCTTACTTCAATTTTGTCACAATGTCCAGCTAAAGCTTCGTCAATTGAGTTATCAACAACTTCCCATACCAGGTGGTGCAGACCTCTTACGTTAGTGTCCCCGATGTACATACCCGGGCGTTTGCGTACTGCTTCTAGACCTTCTAAAACCTGAATACTGTCAGCACCATAGTTAACGGTTGTGGGTTGCTCTTCTACAATTTCGCTCATATAGTTCTTGTTCTATGGAATAAATTAAAAATTCTTGATAATGAGAATGTTAATACAAAAAAAGTAAGGATTTAAATGAAAGAAGTAAACTACTCCTTAAACGGAAAAATACTACGGTAAAGTTACCATTTTTTTTGCTTTTAGCGAAATTTTTTGACGCTATCCGTTCCTTTTTATAACGAAAAAAACGGGCGAAAAATTTCATTTTATCTAATATCAAAAACTGGCTATTATAAATAAACATTTACTAAAAAGTAATCTTTATTACACATATATAATCTCACTCTTTTGTTGTAGTTCTACTTTTATTATAGTTTTCGAAAACATATCTTTAAAAATTTATTACTTATATTATCGTTACCATATGAAAAACTTAATTTTATTAAAAACAGCATTATTACTATTAGCCTTAACACTAATTTCAAGTTGTGATAAATCAAAAGATGAACCTTCTCAACCTAAACCCTCTAAGGAATTTTATATACAAGCCACTATTGATAATAAGAGTACTATTCTGGAAACAGATAATACTGGTGCAAATGGTATGGGAATGGGGACTGGATATAATTCTTCTGGCAATGGAGAGGGTGAGGAATATATGACGCAATTTGGCGGTATTTATAACATCACAGAAACTAATGAAATAGAAATTAGATTAGTAACTAAAATAATGCAAAGGACAGAAGAAAATAGCGACATATGGAAAGCAACTATGTATAGTTTATTTAAACCACAAACTTACATCTATGGTAGAGATAGTCAGGATGGGGATACGATAGACGAGGAAAGTTATAAGAATGGAATTGTAATCAGCTATATAGACAACGATGGAGCAGAATGGCGTTCTGATTATGGCTCAGCCGATCAAACAGGTAGTATATTTAAAATCACTTCTGTTGTTAAGAATACCGATCCAACAACTTATCCAACAATGAGGCAAGTGATTACTGGAGAGTTTTCGTGTAAATTGTATAATAAAGCAGGTAAATCTAAAAATATTGAGGATGGAAAATTTAATATAAAAATTTTAAACCACTCTGATTTTAGAATTGATGAATAAACGAAAGAGCCTCTGTTTCCAGAGGCTCTTTCGTTTAGTATAAGTATACCAGATTAGTTTACAACTTCAAGTTTGACATTAAGTGTAAACTCATCCAGATCTAATGGTACTGCACCTGCGACCTGTGGTGAAATTGCGAGTTCGAGTGCCTGTGTTTCAGAACAGATATACTCACGATTACTTTCCAGTGCTGAATCCACAAAGGCATCCAGATTCTGGAATGTCAACCGGATCTTGTCCTGAACTTCCAAACCTGAGTCCTTACGTAGGTTCTGAATACGGTTTACAACATCACGTGCAATCCCTTCACGACGAAGATCATCATTTAGTGTGATATCCAAGGCAACAGTTAAGCCACTTTCACTAGCTACGATCCAACCTGGAATATCTTCGGCAGAGATTTCAACATCTTCTGGTGTGATCGTAAGTGATTCTCCATTCAGACTGGTTACAAACTGACCTGTTTTTTCCAGTTCACGGATATTATCCTGGTTCATTGTCTGGATCAATGCTGCAACATCTTTCAGTCTTGGACCATATTCTTTACCCAGCTTTTTAAAGTTAGGTTTGATCTTCTTTACTAATAGTCCGGATGCATCATCAACATATTCAACCGTTTTGATATTTGTTTCTGAAAGGATCAGATCTGCAACAGAACGAACACGATCTTTTTGATCTTCATTCAGGATAGGCAATAATATCCGTGACAATGGCTGACGTACCCGCAATGTATGTTTTTTGCGTAGTGAGTGTACCAAGGAGGAATAACGTTGCGCCAAATCCATAGATTCTTCCAGTTTTTTGTCTATACGTTGCGTATCTGCCTTTACAAAATCAGTCAAGTGCACAGATTCAGGTGCTAGTGGCGTATTTTTTGCTTTCGCCTCTTCCCGTACATTATCTGTCATGTTTTGATACAGCCAATCAGCAAAGAATGGAGCTACGGGACTTATAAGCTGGGCAATGACAACGAGACATTCCTGTAAAGTTTCATAAGCTGCTCTCTTATCTTCAGTAAGCTCTCCTTTCCAGAAACGGCGACGAGACAATCGTACATACCAGTTTGACAACTGTTCTGTTACAAAATATTGTATCGCACGAGTTGCTTTGGTTGGTTCGTAGTTGTCATACGCTTCGTCTACTTCCAAGATTAATGACTGAAGCTTTGATATAACCCAACGATCCAATTCTGATAATCTTTCATATGGAACCCGATCAAACTCAGAAAGTTTGTAGTTATCAAGGTTGGCATACATTGCATAAAACTGATAGGTATTAAACAATGTGCCGAAGAATTTACGTTGCACTTCTATGATACCATCAGAATACTGATCTGCCAGTTTCATATTTTCATAGAATTCTGGCTTTTCTTTGATATTATAGACATGACGACCGCCCTTTTCATCTTCATACACTTTCTCCCAGCTAAACTTCAGATCATCCCATGGGTTCGCATTAGAGATCATATACCAACGTACGGCATCCGAACCATACTTACCTAAGGCATAGAATGGATCTACTACATTGCCTTTACGCTTTGACATTTTCTCTCCATTCTTGTCAAGAACCAGACCTGTTGATACAACGTTCTTGAAAGCTACACTATCAAACAACATACCTGCAATTGCATGCAGTGTGAAGAACCATCCACGAGTTTGATCTACCCCTTCTGAGATAAAGTCTGCCGGATAGCTATTTTTAAAGATATCCTGGTTCTCGAATGGGTAATGCCATTGTGCATAAGGCATTGCTCCAGAATCGAACCATACATCGATCAGATCAGGCTCTCTAAACATTACCTTACCACTTGGAGATACAAGATATACTTCATCAACATATGGACGGTGTAGATCATGTTCTCCTTTGGCTAGCTGAGCCAGGAATTTCTCGTTCTTTTCACGTTGCTCTGCTGATAATACTGTATCCTTCAGTGCGTGAGTTACACTTTGCTTCAGTTCTTCCACTGATCCTATACATACCTCCTCATCATCTTCACTACGCCAGATAGGCAGAGGTGTACCCCAGAAACGGCTACGACTCAAGTTCCAGTCTACCAGATTTTCTAGCCAGTTGCCAAAGCGACCGGTTCCTGTACTTTCAGGCTTCCAGTTGATGGTTTTATTTAGTGATACCAATCGGTCTTTCATTACTGTAGTACGGATAAACCAGCTATCCAGTGGATAGTAGAGTACCGGCTTGTCTGTACGCCAGCAATGTGGATAGGTGTGTTCGTATTTCTCAACTTTAAACGCCTTGCCTTCCAGCTTTAAGATGATAGAGATGATTTCGTCAGTAGTCTTGTAATCACCTGCTTTCTCATCCTCAGCTGTATAGTTTTTCACATAAAAGTCATCTTCTCCCAATGGACGATGTGTCTTTATGCTATATTCCTGTACTTTCTTGGCTAACTGGCTACCTATTTCTTTTACGAATTGTCCTTTACGATTTACAACAGGCATTTCTTTGTCTGTATCATCTTTCACCATGATAGCAGGGATGCCATTTTGCTGAGCAACCCGGAAGTCATCTGCACCAAATGTAGGCGAAGTATGTACCACTCCTGTACCATCTTCAGTAGTAACAAAGTCACCGACTATCACCCGAAACGCCGGAGCATCAGGCTTTACAAATGGCAATAATTGCTCATATTCAACGCCTTCCAGATCACCACCTTTGAATTCTTTCAGAACTGTCCATGGCAATATCTTATGATCGCCATTCTGATAAGCTTCAAAGTCACCATCTTTTCCTTTTTCAGTAAAGTATTTTCCTACCAGTGCTTTGGCTAACACTACCTGCACAGGAGCATACGTATAGGGATTGAAGGTTTTTACCAATACATAGTCAATAGACTTTCCTACTGTCAATGCTGAGTTGGCAGGAAGTGTCCATGGAGTAGTTGTCCAGGCTAATACAAATACATCAGTCTGAGGTTCTTTTAACTTGAATAAGAATTCAGACTTTGCATTCTCTAACACCTTAAACATCGCAACAATGGTCGTATCTTTTACATCCCGATACGTTCCTGGCATGTTTAACTCGTGTGAACTTAATCCCGTACCCGCTGCTGGTGAATATGGCTGAATAGTATAGCCCTTGTAAAGCAGTCCTTTCTCATGTAGTTGCTTTAATAGCCACCATAAAGATTCAATGTAGTCATTTTGATAGGTAACATAGGGATGCTCAAGATCTACCCAATAGCCCATCTGTTCAGTGAGATTATTCCACTGATCAGTAAAGCGCATCACGGTTTCCCGGCATTTTTTGTTATATTCCTCTATGCTTATTTTTACACCAATATCTTCTTTCTTAATATTCAGTTCTTTTTCTACCTGCAGTTCAATAGGCAATCCATGTGTATCCCATCCACCTTTACGTTTTACCTGAAAGCCTTTTAACGTTTTATAGCGACAAAAAATATCCTTAATAGTCCGTGCCATAACGTGGTGAATACCAGGTGTTCCGTTGGCTGACGGCGGTCCTTCATAAAACGTAAAACTGGGTTTGCCTTCGCGAAAGCTAACCGATTGTTCAAACAGACGATTCTGTTTCCAGAACGCAAGTACGTCCTTGGCAATCTGCGGATAATCCGCATTTTTATATTCCTTGTACTTCACAGTTTTGAATGACTGAGTGATAGAATAAATAAAAGAGCACGAAATTAGTTAAAAATGCCGAAACAAGTGCATTTACTCGAAAGAAACACATATTCAGTATCTTGTCTGTTGTGACTCTTGTATCTTCTATAACAGTTTTAATTTAGGAAAAAGTTTTCCTGCACCAGTTGCAAATGTCTGGTGAAGGTAATTTTGCTATACAATGGATTTTTATCCGCTCTATTTATTCTGTTATCTGGCTATTTTACAACTTGTAACAGCCTATGAGAATAAATGATTATTGCCCCTTTTCTTTTTTTCTCAGATTCATATTGTGGAAGTAAAATAAACGAATAACATGTATACTTCTATAACGATTGCCTGCAGCCAATTGCTGGAATACATTGCTATACCCAAACTGAAAGTTATCATGATCATTTACATGATAAGCTAAGCCTGTAAAAAATCGATTCTGGTCGAAATAGTTATTGATAATCTCTTTACCAAAGTTGAGGAGTATCTCATCATTTACTACCCAGGAAAAGGTTTTAGGTGCAAACTTGTTTTTATTCAGAGGAATGAAGAGTTGAAGATTATATCGAAGTCGGTAGTTAAAATTGTATCCGTCTGCCAGTTCATCGTCATTCTTAATTTTGTGACGGAACCGTTCTTCCAGGCGAATCCATTGCATAGTACGTACTCTGCTATAATTGGTATGCCACTGTAATTGTTGCCAGATACGATGTTCTGGCTGTGAAATATTGGCATGCCCCTCAGTAGGAAAAAAGTTTACATACGCATAACCCGCTGTGAGTTTAGTATTAGTGGCAAAGTAATACGTTCCACCCAAACGAATAATAGATAGAGATAGGTCTTTTACAAAGTCATCTTTTGTTCGCAAATGAAAATCTGTCCATATACCCCATTTTTCGGAAAGGCGGGTTTGATTCATATAGGCCATCCATACTTGGCGAACTGTTGTAGTTTGTTTGGTAGTTTGTGCTTTTGTATAAAAAGCAGTAGTTAGCAGAAGAACAAAGAGAAGGAAGTATCTGTGTTTCATTATCTTGAATAGATGAAGAGGAGTATACAAAGATAAAATCTTTCAATAAAAAAATCCTCCAATCAAGAGTTAGATTGGAGGATTTAGAATATGAGTTAAATCAAGGAGAAGCTACGCTATTTCTGTAAGAGACCGTCTACTGTAATGGTTGTATAGTAGAAAGCACCAATAGTTGGTCCGCCAAAATACTGGAAGTAACGTTTGTTCAACAAGTTAGAACCCCCAATCTTAATCTGTGACTTAATAGCAGGCAGTCGATAGGTAATCTGACCGTCAAATGTATAATACGAAGGTACTGTTCCATTGCCCAGAGGTGCCTGCCATGCGAAACTGGATTGCCAACGCCACGCAATATTAAAACCAAGGTTTTTTGCTATCTCACGATTACCAATGCTTAGATTTACAATATCCTGAGGGGTATTGAATGAGGTTTCTAGCCCGGAATCTTTGCGATCCACCTTTGCCAGCTTTGCATAACTGTAGTTTCCGGTAAAAGTAAACTTACGGAAGAAATTGTAGGTAATACCCAAAGATGCTCCATAGTTATAATACGTATTCTTGGCGTTTGTCCACATTCGGTAACGTGTTTGTTTAGTATTATCAGCTGCTTCATAAATTGCAGGACTCACTCCCTCTGCCTGATCATCTATTTTAGTTGTATTAGGAACAACTATCTCAACCTGATCAATGAAGTTATTGTAGATATTATAATAGCCATCTACATCCAGAAATACTTTATCATTGAACAGAGAGGCTTTATAGCCAATGTCAAATGCTTCAATTTGCTCTGGTTGTAAATAGGTGTAGGTATTACGAACCAAAAGATCTTTGTTATCTAGTATTGCCTGGTCCTGAGTTTTTCCATTCTGGTTTACATCATTCGTAATTGCTTTCTGGAATGCATCTACTGAGCTACGTAGGTAAGAGTTTTCAAACAATCCGTTAGTAAGCATAGATAAACCGCCATAACGAATTACACCCCCATTGTTAACTGTTGAGAATCCTTCAAACAGAGTGGGGAAACGGTAACCATTCTGGAAAGAAATACGGAAGTTGTGTTTTTCTTTCAGTGTATATACAGCTGCAATACGTGGATTTAGTTTTGCTTTAAAATATTGTGCTTTATCCAAGCGTGCAGAAGCTACCAGCTTTAGATTTTTATTTAACAGATACTTTGTTGCCTGTACAAAGCCACCCACTTTATTATAATGAAGTATTCCTAGTGGATCGTTTTTATCCGGATTGATAAAACTGTTTCCTTCCGGAGTAATCAGGAAATCACGGAAATCAGCGCCTACCAGCAGATCAATCCAGGTAATCTTACCTGCAAAGTCGTATTGTCCTTCCAAATGATAAAATTTATGATTCATCAGAAGTTGTGCCCCAATATCCCAGTTATTGATGTAAGTTAGTTCATGCAGCTTATCATTATAGGCTTTAGTACCTGGTTCATAACGTCCTGCATCCGCAAATGCTCTTGCCTGCTGATGGGCATTTGTTACAGAAACGCCTCCGTTGTATAGCTCATTGTATTTACTTTGGTATTCACTAAACCATTTTGCATCTGTTTTGAATGCTCTGTCTATGTTTTCACCCATTGGACGGATATTATAAGACTTATCAGTATACTCCTGAGTCAAATAAGCACGAAAGAAATAATTAGTACCCCGTAAATACACCTTGTGCTGTTGGATTCGGTAATCATCTAAACGAATCCGGTTTCCACGTTGATAGATAGCATCGGAAACTCCTATACGATAAGAATAACTAGCTTCCAGTTTCTCAGTGAATTTGTAATGAATAGCAGCATCAGCTTTCAGATTACTTACATTGTAGTCATCATTTACCAAATCCTTTTCATAATAACCTGTCCGACGCACCTCATACCGTTTTCCGTCTGCCAGAGTAAGTGTTTTCCGGTTTGAACTCTCATTTCCATATGAGTTTAATGGATCTTTACCTGGATTATCCGCTCCTAGTAGTCCTGTTGAACTATTTGCTGTTGCGTTTAAGTCATAGGAGTTATTTGCTACCCAGTCAGTTCCTTTTAGATATCCAATGTTTACTTTAAATGCAAACTTGTCATTTATGGCCTTTGCATAACGGATAGCCGTTTCTGTAAACGGGCGAACTGAATAGTCAGGGTCATTGATGTGGTTAATTCCAACTTTTTGATAGACACTAAGTCCCTGATAGTAAAAAGGTGATTTGGTAATTACATTGGAGATACCATTCAAGGCATTCATCCCATACAATGCAGAGGATGCTCCAGGAGTTACTTCAATACTTTCAACATCCAGTTCGGTTGGGCCTACTGTATTGGCGATAGATACTCCTAAGCCGGGCGCTTGAGTATCGGCTCCATCTACCAACTGTAAAAAACGGGGATTTGTTGTATTGCCAAAACCACGGGTATTAGGTACTTTAAATCCCAGACTAAGAGTAGTCATTTGGACACCTTTTACAGACTCTATAGCATCGAAAAAGCTGGGTGCAGGTGTTTCTTTAATGGCTCTAAGATCAAGTTTTTCGATTGCGACTGGCGATTTCATGACCGTTTCTTCAACACGTGATGCTGTTACAACTACCTCCTGACCTAACATAGTCTGGGTTTCCAGTTGCACATTGATCTTATCTTCCAATGTTTTTACTACATACTCCTGAGGTGCATAGCCAACAGAAGAAAAAACGAGTGTAAGAGGAAATTTTAGTTTTGTTTTTAATGCAAAGGCTCCTTTGCCATCAGTAATAACTCCACTTATGGTACCTTTAATCTGTACAGTAACTCCAACAAGTGGCTCCTGAGTTTGATTATCAATAACCTTTCCACTTATAAGTAATAGATTATCCTGTGCAGACAGGGATAGAATTACCAAGTTGAAAAGCACATAGAATAGGAATAAACTTTTTTTCATGGAATGATAAAGATTTGTTTGGTGGGAACAGAATCGTTCAGGTATCCAGTAGACTGTTTGAAATGCAGCGGTCTTGCAACTTAATAAGTTAACAATAACTTATTGAAATTCAAATCATTGTACTCTGAGTATATATATATATATATATAGGCTAAGTATGTAGAATATTTGGATTTTAATCAACATATAGACAATCCAAATGCTCATAAACAGAGAAAAAATTAAACATAAGACTTGCTTTTAAATAGTATGTATCTGAATGAGGCAACAAAAGTAAATATTATTGTCAATATTCCTATAGGATTAGTAGAGATATGTGAAAATATTTTTTTACTTGCAGACTTTACTAAAAGATTAACTTGAGATAGGTACTCTACGGAAATAAAAAATGTAGATTGATGGTAACGAAGCAGAAGAGATTATCGTAGAAAATATCAATATAGAAAATAACAGAAGTGTAAGTTTTTCAAAACAATTACATATTAGGCTCAGGACAAAGTTTGTATCTTGGTGAGACATTGGAGAAGAAGTAGTCTATGTGTTGAAGTAGTGTTAATTGTTGCGACCCGCCACTCGTCTTCCTATAAAATAGAAATACTACCTCAGTATAAAAGCCATAAAAGCACCCTGTTAGATGGATCTGGCAGGATTATTTAGTTAGGATAAGACAAACATAAATGTTGTAGTTGATTATGAATCAAATTGTTTTCATTCAGACTTATCTTGTGAAGTATGTTGTTTTGTTTCTGTTTTTAACTACAGCAACAGGATGTTTTCGGGGCCAGATTATGACAGATAAGAAGTTTGCCAAACACTACAAACATCTTCCTGTCAAACCTACTTTCCATTCGATTCAAAATGATTCAGTAACCTTACACTATGCCAGTGTTGGCTCTGATACTTTACCTACTTTATTACTGATTCATGGCGCGCCTGGTGGTTGGTATGGATATATGAATATGTTGGATGATACAGTGCTGCAACAGCATTTCCACATTATTGCAGTAGATCGACTGGGATATGGCAAATCTAAACGTAAAAACCAGTTTGCTGTCACATCTATTGAAAAGCAGGCTCAGGGAATATTACCTTTATTAAATGAAGCCACAAAAAGCCAGCCTGCTATTGTTGTGGGCAGATCATATGGAGCTGCTATTGCTGCACAACTCACACTTCTAGCGCCAGAAAAGGTAAAATATCTATGTATGGTGGCTCCTCCTATTGATCCTGAAAAAGAAAAAATATTCTGGTTTGCACGTGCAGCTCGTTATCGGGTAGTACAATGGTTTTTGCCACATTCATTTGTTGTTGCTACAGCTGAAAAATTTGCACATGCCAGCGAACTACGTGAACTAGAACCTAAATGGCAACAATTGAATACTCCTCTTACCGTATTGCAAGGTGGAAAAGACTGGATTGCCGATCCTCTTAATCTGACATTTGCTAAAAAACACATCAAATGTAAAAAAGCTCGCTTCATGTTCTTACCACTAGCCGGCCATTTTATTACTCAAACGCACGCAGAACTTATTAAGAAAGTTGTTTTCGAAGCTGCTGGACTATCTTTAGGCGAAATTGCCTCACAAGGAGAGTATTTACTCGAAGAGAGTGAAGTAAAATAGTATCTTTGCACATAGATAAGGTCATCTTAATAAGTTAGGATTAAAAGATTCTAGCCCACAGCAGTGTTAAAAACAAAGAGGTATTCTGATTAATAAAATCGGAATCGTTTACATCTTTGTCTCTGAAAGAATAAATATTTATTTGTCTTTGTCCTCGCAGCACAGATATTGATCTGATGCTACTTTTTATTTGTATTCAAACCATGAATAAAGAAGCTGTTCTCAAACAATATTTTGGGTATGATGCATTTCGCCCGTTACAGGCAGAGATTATAGATACAATACTTGGCAAAAAAGATTGTTTGGTTCTCATGCCTACAGGTGGTGGAAAATCTATCTGTTATCAGGTGCCTGCAATGGTTTTGCCTGGAATAACAGTGGTTATCTCACCATTGATTGCTTTAATGAAAGATCAGGTACAGGCATTAAAGGCCAATGGGATTGAGGCAGCCTATATCAATAGTACACTCAATACATCTGAGCAGAATGCAATTCTTAAAGATTGTGAGAGTGGAAAGATTAAAATTATATATGTCTCTCCTGAGAAAATTTTTGCTAGTGGCTTCCTTGCCTTTTTACACACCCTCCCTGTCAATCTGTTTGCGGTAGATGAGTCTCACTGCGTCTCTTTTTGGGGGCATGATTTTCGCCCGGAATATACCCAGCTTAGCATTCTGAAAGAGTCCTTTCCAGAGGTACCTGTGGTGGCTCTTACGGCTACTGCAGATAAAGTAACCCGAAAGGACATTCTGCAACAACTGGATATTGCAGAAGCAAAGGTATTTATAGCCTCATTTGACAGACCTAATTTGAGTCTAACGGTTTTGCAGGGACGCAATCGGATGAAGGCTATTCATGAGTTTCTTCTAAAACATCCGAATCAACCAGGCATTGTGTATTGTCTGAGTCGTAAGTCTACAGAATCAGTAGCAGCTAAGCTAAACGAACTTGGCTATAAAACAAAGTACTATCATGCAGGTATGGATAATGATGAAAGATCCACAGTACAAGATGAATTTTTGAAGGATGACGTACAGATTATTGTAGCAACTATTGCTTTTGGGATGGGTATCGACAAATCAAATGTGCGTTGGGTAATTCATTATAACATTCCTAAAAATGTTGAAAGTTACTACCAGGAGATCGGACGTGCTGGGCGTGATGGTTTACCTAGTGATACCGTTTTATTTTATAGTTATGCAGATGTGATGATGCAAATGGATTTTAATGAGAAAGCATCTCCTGAACGTAAAGAACTACTCAATGCCAAACTGGATCGGATGAAGCAATATGCAACATCTGATATATGCCGCAGACGTGTACTACTTAGCTATTTCAATGAAAGTATTGATACTGATTGTGGTAATTGTGATGTATGTAAAAATCCTCGTACCAAATTTGACGGGACAATACTTGCACAAAAAGCATTGTCCGCCATTGCTCGTACAAATGAAAAAGTGGCACTGGGCCTTCTGATTGATATACTGCGAGGCTCTTATCGGCATGAGATAACAGCAAAAGGATATCAGCAGTTGAAAACATTTGGTACAGGTAAGGATATACGATATGAGGAATGGGTTGATTATATCTACCAAATGCTGAATCTGGGCATAATGGACATCGCCTATGATGAAGGCCATGTGTTTAAACTAAACTCTACAAGCTGGCAGGTATTAAAAGAAAATCGTCCGGTACAGTTATCTGCGTTTGTACCTTTCTCTGAACGTAAAGCGGCTGTTGTAGAAGCAACAGAACCTGTGAAAACCAAACGCGAAATTATTCGGGATGAATTATTTGAACATCTTCGTACCATTCGTAAAAAACTGGCTGATAATGAAGGAGTACCTGCATACATAGTATTTAGTGATGCTTCGCTTTCTGACATGGCACAGAAGAAACCTGTAACTAAAGCCGAAATGCTGAATATTACGGGTGTTGGTCAGGAAAAATTTAATCGATATGGCGAAACATTTTTGAACACTATTCTGGATTTTCTGGCACAAAACAAAGGGGCTGCCCGATTAGCTGATGTGGATACCTATCAGTTAACACAGCAACTTTATGAACAGGGAAATACCATTGAAGATATTGCTGCAAAACGAAATATGTCTCCAGGAACGATATTTACACATTTTCTGAAACTAAGTCAGCAGGGAATTTCCATCGATTGGAGTCGTTTCATATCAGTAGAAGATAAAAATAATATACTGGATGGAGCCAAAAAACTGGGAATGCAAAAAGGGGATAGACTACAACCTTTGTTTGAGTATCTTGATCAGAAACATAGCTATGAGAAGATACGAATCGCATTGATGCTGAAAGAACAGGAGAATGTGAGCAGTCTATGAAACGAAAAGCGCCACAAAAATTACTTTGCGGCGCTTTTCGTTTCATAGAATTTTATTTTCTGGGCAATAGTCGCATATCTTCTTCATCTAGCAAAATATTGACAGCCGCTACATTGTCTTCCAGATGGCTGACAGAAGAGGTCCCAGGGATTAAAAGTGTGACAGAAGAGGCTTTTAATAGCCATGCTAATGCAATCTGATACTCAGAAGCATTGTGTTTCTCTGCTACTTTCTTTAATGCTTTTTCTGCACTTAGATCGCCTGCTTGTAGGGGATACCATGGAATAAATGCAACCTGATTTTGTTCGCACCAGGTTAATACATCATTCCAGCGCTGATTTCCATAGTTATACATATTCTGAACAGATACAACTTTTACAAGTTTACTTGCCTGTTCAATCTGTTGAATAGAGACCTCTGACAAACCAATATGACGAATCATGCCTTTGTCCTGAGCATCTTTCAGTACTCCAAGAGATTCTTCTACAGGTACTTGAGGGTCAAATCGATGGAGTTGATACAAATCTATTGTATCAAGCCTCAGGCGTTTTAAACTTCCTTCCAGAGCTGCTTTCAAATGTTTGGGTTGCCCGTTCACTGACCATTGGTTAGGTCCTGTACGGGTAAAGCCTCCTTTAGTGGCAATGACCAGATCTTTGGGATAAGGATAAAGAGCTTCTGCAATAATTTCTTCTGAAACATCAGGGCCATAGCTATCTGCTGTATCAATAAAATTTACTCCTACTTCAACGGCTTTTTTAAGTACACGTATAGCTTCTGCCCGGTCTTTAGGCGGTCCCCAAATGCCTTGTCCGGTAATGCGCATGGCTCCATACCCCATTCGATTGACAGGTAAGTCTCCTGCAAGTGTAAAGGTTCCGGCAGTTGCGGCATTGATTGTGGTTATTTCTTTCATGGCAGGATAAGAATAGTGAGAAAAATGGACGAAAGATTTTATTATAACTAAGTCTTCGGGATTTAAGTTTATTTTTTATTTACAATAGAGAAAATGTAGCTTTCTGTAGCTAACTTATAGATGGATAAAATAGGGAAATTCAAATAAAAACGCGTGTTTGTGGCTTTTTGCCAAACATCTGAATAGCATATAAGAATCAGATAAAATATTTTTTGGTTTTTATTCCCCATTTTTTTCCCGTAATTTTTTCAAAAAATTTACTCCCTCTCGTTTTTATAATCACGAGAGAGGTTTATAATTTTGAAAAGAGATAAGTCAATGCTGACATATTGTTAGCCTCAAACCACGCCTACATTTCAATATTCTGTGAGAGAACAAGTACTAAAAGCCATTTTGCAACTACTTGCCATCAGTGCGAGAATTGATGGTATTTCAGAAGAAGAACGGGAAACAATTCGAAAGTTTTTATACGAAAATGTTGACGATGAGTCAGTCCCTACTTACATCCGTACATTCGAAAACTACCTGAAAACCTCATCATCTACAGATGAGGAGATCTATCGCATCTGTTCCCAGATTAATAGCGAATTGGAACTAAAGCAAAAGGTCATCATTGTTTTGCGTCTGATTGAAATTGGTTTGGCCGACAATACATTTTCTTCGTCAGAAGATCATTTTATGCGACTAGTATGTGAGGCCTTACATGTCGAAAAAAGTATCTATACAACCATCCGCGAATTCGTAGAGACCAGAGATATTTATAGTGTTCAGTCAGAGGATGTATTGATTATAGATTCACAGGACCCCCCTAAAGATCTTACAGCGGCGTATCTGCAGAAACCCGGAATTAAAAGCACATTGGGAGTACTACGCCTGACTGAAGGAGATATGTACTTGTTAGGAGCTGCCCATCCGGCTACTGAGGTATTTCTGAATGGCCAACAACTCAAATCACATTATGTTACTCCTCTAACCAGTGGTAGTGTAATCCGTGCTTCTTCTGAAACAATTTATTATAGTGATATCCTTGGGCATTTTTTACGTTCTGAACATATTCAACGTATTGTTTTTGAGGTAAAGGATGTAGAGTTTTTCTTTCCTAATGGGAAACAGGGATTACATCCTGTGAATATAGCAGAGGAATCCGGTACATTGGTGGCGATTATGGGGGCAAGTGGTTCTGGGAAGTCAACCTTGTTAAACGTACTCAATGGAAATTTGCATCCACAGCGGGGACGTGTGTTGATTAATGGACTGGATATTCATCGCCAGGCAAACCAAGTCCAAGGAGTAATCGGCTATGTACCACAGCAGAACTTCCTGATTGAAGAACTGACAGTCTATCAAAATTTATACTTTACCACTCAGCTTTGTTTTGCTCATTTATCAGAATTTGATGTAAATCGTTTGGTTGTACAAACATTGCGCAGCCTTGGTTTATATGAAGTAAAGGATTTGCGGGTAGGTTCTTCTCTTGATAAAACAATCAGTGGAGGTCAGCGGAAGCGTCTGAATATTGGTTTGGAGCTGGTTCGTGAACCTGCGGTTATGTTTGTAGATGAACCAACCTCAGGATTATCTTCACGGGATTCTGAAAATATCATGGATTTGTTGCGGGAGTTAACCATGTTGGGCAAATTGATTTTTGTGGTTATTCACCAGCCATCTCCTGAAATCTTCAAGATGTTTGATAAGCTGATTGTTATGGATACAGGTGGGTATCAGGTTTATTATGGCAACCCAACAGAGGGTGTTCTCTATTTCAAAAATCTGGTTCATCAGGTAGATAGACAGGAGATTAATTCTGAACAAATATTTAATATCCTGGAAGCTAAAGTTGTAGACGAATATGGTAATCCCACAACGGATCGTAAAATATCCCCACAACGATGGTATCATTACTTTAAAGAGAAAATCAAGTTACCTGTTCTGACTCCGACTAGGGAGCAGCCTCCCCATAGTCTGAATATTCCCAATAGATTTCGTCAGTGGAATATTTATACAATACGCGATATTTTGGCTAAGCTGAGTAATAAACAATACATTACTATCAACCTTATACAAGCTCCTTTACTTGCACTGATCCTGTCATATATTGTACGTTATCATCCGGTTGACGAACTTACCAATAAGGGGACATACGTATTTGCTGAGAATGTAAATATTCCGGCATTTATATTTATGAGCATCATCATCTCTCTGTTTATGGGATTAACCATAAGTGCAGAGGAAATTATTAAAGATGCTAAAACGCGTAAACGTGAGGCTTTTCTGCACCTGAGCCGGAATAGTTATCTGTCTTCGAAGGTATTTGTATTATTTGGCTTCTCAGTCATACAAACGGTAAGTTATATATTGGTTGCCAATCGGGTCGTAGGCATTGAAGGAATGGACCTGACTTATTTCTTTGTGTTGTTTAGCGGGGCTTGTTTCGCCAATATGCTGGGACTGAATGTTTCTGCCACATTTAATTCTGTGATTACCATTTATATTCTCATTCCTATATTACTCATTCCACAACTTGTTTTGGGAGGGATCGTAATAAAGTTTGATGAGATCAATCCTGCTATTTACAAACAAGGGGAAGTTCCTGTAATGGGTGATTTTATGGCTTCACGGTGGGGATTTGAAGCATTGGTGGTTGAACAATTTATGCATAACCGGTATGAGAAGCGATTTTATCCCTACGATAAAGATATTGCTGTAGCTGATTATAAAAAGACATACTATCTGCCCACACTCTCCTCAAAGCTGGAATATTGTATGAGTCTGGAAGATACTGAAGATAGGCTGTATAATGAACAATATATTGATTATCTGGAAGTATTGAGACATGAAGTAAAACATGAAATGACTGAGAACCCTACTATGCGTTTTGCAGGAGTAGATAGTATTACTCCTACACGGTTTACGCATAAACTTGCTATACGACTCAAAAAATTTCTGGATAGATCACGTTTGTTTTATCTGCAAAAATACAATCAGGCTTATGAGCAACGGGATAGCCTTATGCGAAGAATTACCCAAGGGGAAGAAGCCCGTCAGCAACTAATCGAGCAACGCTCCCGTTACTATAATGAGATTATCGGGCAACTAGCTACAAATACGACAGCTGAAAATAGAATTATAGAGTATAAGGGAAGTTTAATACAAAAAATCTATCCGATCTATCATACACCTGTTGTTACAGGAAATTTTTGGGACTGGCGAACGCATTTTTATGCTCCCAGCAAACCTTTTCTGGGCTTCCAAATCCCCACATTGTGGTTTAATATGTTGATGATCTGGCTGATGACAGGAGCATTGTATCTTACGCTTTACTATAATGTATTCCGACGTATTGTAGAAGGAACAGTATTTGGAGAATTGTTTGGAATGTGGCGACGAAAACGGGATGAAGAGCCTGCCCGATAAGAGAATATAAATATAGATATAACAAAAACGGGAGTAAGTTGCTACTCCCGTTTTTGTTATTCGCCTTCAACCAACGCCTCTTGTTCTTCTTTGCGTTCAATCCAGAAATTATTGAACCCTTCTCCTACCCGTATATAGGCTAATCCATACTGGATCATTTCCAGGATAGCAAGAAAGTTATAGATAACTGCAATTTTGCTGTCGTTGAGGGCAATAATATCCGTAAAGGAAAGACGATAATCGGCATTGAGACGTTCTGTAATCCACTTTTTTTGTCCTTCAATAGTATATGGATACTGAATTACCTTGTGTATAGGACGGTTCTGATTGATCTGGTAACGGGTCAGTACTTTTTGATATACCTTTAGTAGCTTGTAAAGGTCCAGATCCTGAAGTTCTACGTCAACATTGCTTTTTTCTGCAATGCCATGCAGTTCTTTTACAATATTTCCTCGTACTTCCTGATTCTGCCGGTCCTCCTCCCATTTGGCAAATTCGCCAATTACAGATTTGTATTTTTTGTATTCAAGCAGGTGTTTTACCAGTTCATCCCGTGGGTCTATCTCATTACCTTGTTCATCAAGCTCAGGACGGGGTAACAACATCTTAGCTTTGATACGCATCAGGGTAGCTGCTACCAGAATAAATTCACTTGCCAGGTCAATATTGATGGCTTCGAGTTCATGGAGATACGTTAAAAATTCATCCGTAATTCGTGAGATAGGAATATCATGTATATCTAACTCATCCCTTTCAATAAAGAAAAGCAGCAGGTCGAAAGGTCCCTCAAAAAGAGGAAGTTTTATCTCAAAATTCAATGTTGTCTGGTTAATAAAAAGATCGGTTTCTCCAAAAGCGAATATAGGATTTTTTTTGTGTGTATTGTAACCCTGTCCAGTGTTTTTTAAGAGAAGCGGAAGAACCGGTTAAACAAATTATAGAAACACAACATCATCAATAACATTGGCTTTTACTTCTTCATTCAGAAGTTCTACAATCCTGGATTTTGCCAGTAAAAGCTCATTCGCCAGAGAAGGAGAGTTGATCTGCAGGAATAATTTACGGTCCTGAACATACACTTTTTCAGTACGTCGGGCAATGGCTACCCCCATAATACGTCCCCATGCATGAACTACATGAGTTTCATCAAACTTACTACGTAACCGATATACACGTAAAAGCTCATCAATAGCTTCTTTCATGGTATAATCGCTTGCCTTACGGGCTTGATCAGGTTGGTGTTTGAACTTCATGCCCAAAGATACGGGATTCCCGTATGGAACCTATTTCTTTACTGAGAAAAACTCCTGACTTTTCGATAAACAAAAACTCCCCTTCGACGTGTCTATCATTACACCAAAGGGGGAGCTAAGATAATGAAGAGAGGTAAATCTTCTTGTTGTTCTATTGAGCGCTTACCCGCCAAAGCGTATTGGCTGCATCATCGGCTACAAGTAAAGATCCATCTGGCAAAACCTCTACGCCCACTGGACGTCCATATACTCTGCTTTGATCTTGATCTGCGACAAAGCCTGTCAGAAAATCTTCCGGTTGACCGGCTGGCTTTCCATTTTTGAAGGGAACAAATACTACCTTATATCCTGAGAGTTCTGAACGATTCCAGGAACCATGCTGGCCAATAAAAGCGCCATTCTGGTATTTAGCAGGGAAAGCTTTTTTATCATAAAATGTCAGCCCTAATGATGCTGTATGCGGACCTAATGCAACATCTGGTACAATGGTCTTTTGTACCAGTTCCGGATTTTCTCCTTTAAGTCGCGGATCTTCGTTAGGGCCAAAATATGCATAAGGCCATCCATAAAATCCTCCTTCTTTTACACTTGTCATATAATCAGGCACCAGTTCATCTCCTAATTCATCCCGTTCGTTTACTGCAGTCCATAACGTGTTAGTACCAGGCACCCAGTCCATACCTACCGGGTTTCGTAATCCGCTGGCGTAGATGCGCTCTTGCGTACCATCCGGATTCATTTCCAGGATATTGGCTCTTCGTTTCTCATTGTCCATACCATGTTCTGCCACATTACTACCAGAACCAACTGATACATAAATTTTAGATCCTTCAGAGTTGGCAATCACATTACGTGTCCAATGGTTATTATATCCCCCTGCTGGCAGACTAGCTATTTTTTCTCCTTTAGTCTTCATCTGAGTTTGTCCTTCCTGATAAGGATATCTCCAGAGCCCATCCGTATTGGCAACGTAGAAAAAGTTACCCAGTACCAACATACCGAATGGCTGATTGAGATCGGTTAAGAATACTTTTCGCACATCTGGTTTACCATCTTTGTTGGTATCTCTAAGCAATGTGATACGGTTCGCACTCGCACCAAGTCGTTGCGACTTGGCCTTACCTGTCGCTACATCTGCAATTTTCTTTACACCTTCTGATTCTGTATTGGCTTCGGCTACAAATATATCTCCATTAGGCGCAGCATAAACCCATCGTGGATTAATCAGATCTGTGGCAAACTTAGTCACAGTAAAGCCTTGAGGAGCTGTTGGTTTTTGATTTCCAGACCAACCCAGTACTTTACTAAAGTTTTTCACCGACTTGGTTTCGTAGGGTTTAGGCATGGAAACTGTTTGGGTTGCCAGTTCTTCTTTACGGCTTGTGTTACCAGATGCTTCATTCTCTTTCTGTTGGGATTGCGAGTTGCAATAAGATAAAGCTAAAAGGAGCATAAGATGCCCTGCAAAGATTTTTATCTGTTTCATATTACATAGTCTTTGGAAGTGACTTACTAACAAAAACAAAACCTGTTCCCTGTACTAGAGTAGAAATTCAGATATTACAGTGGGTTAATCACGTGACAGGATGAAGAGTAAATGAGCCAAGATGATCTCTGACAAAAAGTGTTTTTAACTAGAATAGTAATCACTTTGAAAAATTCAAATAATAATCATTTTAAAGTTTGACCCGAATTCTGATTATTTTATGTTTGCTAATTATTCTTTGCAAAATATTTTTAGAGAAGGTAAGGCAGGTCCATCGATCCATGAACAAATTGTGTATAGATCCAATCACTTTTTTATTTTAACCAGAGTTCCAATCATTTTTTTGTTTACACATAACTCATCGCAAACTATTTTTTGACCGGAATTCCGATTATTTTTTTGTTTGCGCATAACTCACAGCAAAAATAAAATCTGATCGGAATTCACCGCAAACTCTGCATAAAGTTATGTACAGTTTATTCTTTAAGAGATTATACCCAATCAAGTATTTTGTAAAAGAAGAAGGTAGCTCGATAAAGATAAAACAAAAAGCGCCTGATATATGTCAGACGCTTTTTGTTTTATGTATAAATAGAATAGTCAGGATCAGAACTCTGCATTTTGTGGGGTTCTTGGGAATGGAATCACATCACGAATGTTAGTCATACCAGTCACAAACAACACCAAACGTTCAAAACCTAAACCAAAACCAGCATGAGGAGCTGTACCATACTGACGGGTTTCCAGATACCACCAAAGACTTTCTTCCGGAATGTGTAGTTCCTTGATTCTGGTATGAAGCTTCTCATACCGTTCTTCCCGTTGAGAACCTCCAATGATTTCTCCAATGCCAGGGAATAACACATCCATTGCACGTACCGTCTTTCCATCATCATCCTGACGCATATAAAACGCCTTGATATCTTTTGGATAGTTGGTCAGAATCACCGGCTTTTTAAAGTGTTTTTCAACCAGATAGCGTTCGTGTTCTGATTGCAGATCTATACCCCAGCTTACAGGATACTTAAACTGCCCTTTTTGAGCAGGTTTGGATTTTACCAGAATATCTACGGCTTCTGTATAGGTTAATCGTTCAAACGGGTTATCCAGTACAAAACGAAGTTTTTCCAACAATGGCATAGGACTTCGTTCTTCCTGCTTTTTATTCTTTTCCTCTTCAATCAAGCGGTTTTCCAGAAAGGCCAGATCATCACCACAATGTTCCATCGCATATCCGATAACATATTTAACGAAATCTTCGGCCAGATTCATATTATCTTCCAGGTCGTTAAATGCTACCTCTGGCTCAATCATCCAAAACTCAGCCAGGTGGCGTGTTGTATTGGAGTTTTCGGCTCGGAATGTAGGTCCAAAAGTATAGATCTTGGACAATGCCATAGCTCCTAGTTCTCCTTCCAATTGGCCAGACACTGTAAGATTCGTTGGTTTTCCAAAGAAATCCTGTTTGTAATCTACCTGTCCATCTTCAGTCAGTGGTGGATTCACAGGATCAAGGGTTGTTACCCGAAACATTTCTCCTGCTCCTTCTGCATCTGACCCTGTAATGATAGGGGTATGTAGATAGAAGAATCCATTATCGTTAAAATATTTATGAACTGCATAAGCCAATGTATGGCGTATCCGTAATATTGCACCAAACGTACGGGTTCTCGGGCGAAGGTGTGCAATCTCACGCATAAACTCCATTGAGTGGCGTTTAGCCTGAAGTTTATAACTTACCGGATCTGACTCTCCATATAATTCTATCTGTGTAGCTTGTACTTCAACTCGCTGACCAGCACCTTGTGACTCTACCAATTTACCTGTTACAGCAATACAGGTACCTGTATTTTTGATCTTATCAATAAACTCTTGTCCGAAAATAGAGATATCCGCAACGATCTGCAGGTGATTAATAGTAGAACCATCATTTAAAGCAATGAAAGCAATATAAGGGTTCATACGGGTAGTTTGTACCCAGCCTTTTACATGTACCTCCGTATCAAATGCAGTAGATTGGAGTAAGTCTTTAATAATTTGTCGTTGGTTCAGCATAACGAAAATAGTTTTCCGTTGATTGTTTCCGGATTTTACCGTTAGATAAGAATTTTCAAGGCGCAAAGATTGAAAAAATTCCCGAAAGGGAATGCAGGAGGTTTTGTTTTTTAGCTTTAATTCTATCTATAAGCCTTCCTTATATAAAATTCCTCATTGTTTAAGATTGTATTCGTGTCGATTGCCAGGAAATCAATTGCCATTTTCCATTTCTCCTCACATATACATCTGTATAACGCAGGTGCATATCCAACGTCTGACCTACTGTCCATACTCGTACAGTAGCTACTCCATTGATAACTGCAGCATCTCCGATAACTCGTATTCCTACTTCTTCAGATTGGATTGACTGATATAAGGTCTTCCCTTTGTCTAAAGTTTCTAAAAATTGAGATTTTTTTTCTAACACGCCATTTGCATGAATATACACCAAATCTTCACCTAAAATCTCGCTCAGCCCTTTGGTGTCTTTATGTACCATCATTTCGAACCGCCTCATTTCCAGCGCTCTAACTTCTTTTTCTATTTCGTTCTTTGTATCAAAAGTTGAGTTTTGTGCAAAAACTAAAAAAATCTTACATAGGAAGAAAAGCAGGGTCAAGTGAATATTTTTCATTGGTTTTGACATTTTTTTAAACTTTTTTTTTCGAGAGATTAGATGTTAAGTGAAATTTGTAAGGTTATTTACCTTATTTTCAGAGGTTTATTTAAAGTAACCGCGAATTTGCAAAAAATTCATTATCCGGGTGACTTTTTTTCCGAAAAGCGTATATAGATTTACAAAAGCTCATATTACTCAATTGAACTTGCACTTATGACACGCCAATCTTTACTTCTTGTTGTAACCTTTTTGGGAATGATGGTCGGATTTGCACAAACTGAAGCAAACCGGGTTGAGAATTACAGTGCGTCTGCTTATCAGAAAAGCTTGGTTCGTTACAAAAAAGATGATTGTATTGAAGATCTTCGTAAACTTGAGTCTGTAATGAAAGAGGCTCACCCTTGTTTGTACTGTTTTACAGACAGCCTGACTTTTCATCAGACTTTTGCCAATAAAATTTCTTTTCTGGACCAGAAGAAAGATTCCACTATTTCAGAAAATGAATTTCTGACAATCGTTCGTGAACTGGTTGCGTTAGTTCAGGATGGCCATCTGTATGCAGAGTCTAATGAGTCGCTGGTCAACTATGTATCCGAAAGAGGTAAATTCTTCCCTCTGAGTCTGGCCATTGAAGATAATAAGGCTTATATCCGTGAGAATTATTCTACTATGCTGGATTCTACAGCTTTAGGTAGCCAGTTATTGACAGTAAACGGAGTTGCTATTGAAGAGATCATTGATAAGATGATGCCTTTGTTAAGTGCAGATGCGAATCTGGAAAAAGCAAGATGGCGTCAACTGGAGAACGTGTTTACATTTGATATTCTATACTGGTCTTTGTATGAACCTACAGATATGTATGAGGTTTCTTACCGGATGCAGGATGGGTCTGTGCATAAAGTAAAAATTGATGCTGTTACTGGTAGCACCATCAATACTGCCAATGCTGTTGACGAAGTGACACGTAAATTGAATATAGATGAAGCTACTTCTACTGCTTATCTGGATATAAATACTTTCTATAATGCAGATAATAAGCATGATAATGCTACGTATGAGAAGTTTCTTTCTGATGCTTTTAAACAACTGAACGCTAAAAACATTCAAAATCTGGTAATTGACCTGCGTGATAATCCTGGTGGATTGGTACACAATGCTTACCGCTTATTCAGCTATATTAGCCCTGTAAATGTGGAAAGCAAAGTGATGGTTAAATCTAGTACATTCCTGAAAGAACAGAAAAAGCTTTCTTTTATTGAAGTATTGATGAAGAAGTTAAGCCGTAATTCGTATGCTGCACGTATTGACAGAGCAGCTGCAGGAACCTTAGTTGAAATTACCAGCAAACAACATTTTATCAATAATACTGAAAAGAAATACACTGGTAAAGTATATATCCTAGCGAATGGCGCTACTTTCTCAGCTGCCAGTATGTTGGTAAAATTGTGCAAAGATCAACATGTAGGTACTATTGTTGGAGAAGAGAATGCTGCTTGTCAGGCAGTATCTTTCGGTGATCTGGTAAAATATGATCTGCCAAATACATTGACTAAAGTATATATCTCTACTTCTATAGTAAATCGTGAAGATGATCTGGAAAAAAGCAGCATTCGCCCTCAGATTGCTTTAGGTCGTGACGTGTATGATGATGCTCGTGGTGGAGACTCTGTATTAAAACAATTGATGGAACTTGTTCATCAAAGTGCATCCCCAAGCCCTATTGCTCGTGGTCAGAAATAAAAATAACAAACCCTTATAAACCTAACATAAATGAGAAAGGCATCTTTTACAGATGCCTTTTCTTTTTGTGATTAAAAAGTCTTATCCTACCAGCATAGCTGCTCCAAAAACACCTGCACTATCACCTAGTTCTGCTTTTAGAAAAATAGTATCCAACTTGGTGTTAAAAATATGTTTGCTAGCTTCTGCAATACCTTCAGTATATAGCAAGTCAATATTGCTGACTCCTCCTCCCATTACAATTATATCCGGATCTATAATATTGATAATCACAGATATACCTTTGCCAAACATTTCAAGAAGGCGCTTGATGGTTGCTTGAGCATGTGGGTCATTGCCTGCTTCATAACTTTTTACTATTTCTTTCAGGGTAGCTTTTTTGCCGCTAATCGACTCATAGTACCGTTGTAAAGAAGGGCCAGCTATTACTGTTTCAACGCATCCGGTTTGCCCGCAGTAACATGGACCGCCGGATTCATCCAGAAAAATATGTCCCCATTCACCGCCATTGCCCTGACGTCCATTAATTACTTTGCCATGTACAACCAGACCTCCTCCTACACCGGTTCCCATAATCACGCCAAATACAACTTCTGCATCAGGCATTACACGTTTAGCTGCACCTAAGCGGGCTTCTGCCAATGCAAAGCAATTGGCATCATTGGCTAATGCAATCGGAAATCCTAGTTTCGCTTCCAGATCCTTTTTGAATGGTTTCCCATTCATACAAGTAGTATTGCTGTTTTTCAGTGTTTGTGTAATAGGATCTAATGTACCTGGTGTACCAATTCCTAATGTAGCAGGAGTAAGGCCTGATTCAGCAGATAATTTTTGCACAAGCAATACAATACGGTCCAGAATGTGCTCGTAGCCTTGATCAGCTTCTGTGTCAATGCGTAGTCGGCTGATAACTTTTGTATCACTAGCAGACTCCAGAATTACACCTTCGATCTTTGTGCCGCCTAAATCTATTCCCCAAAGTGGCATAAATGCATTATTGAATTAAAAAGTGAACGAATTAATAAGGATTACAGGTTTGGGGGGCAATTTCGAAAGGAAATCTGAATTTTTTGTGTGTAATCAAAATAAAAATAACAATGCGGCAACCACATTGACAAAGTATCCGCCTAGAATACGTATTCTCTTTATAGACTACAGTAATGTTGGATAATATATTTATAAATAATAATCTCTGTTTTACTAGTTACCAGTATATACAATAAAAAGTTAAAGTAACGTTTATATAATTGGATTTGTGCTAATATTTCTCACTAACTCTATTTGTTGAAGATTATTAGGTAAGTATTGGGATGAGATATGTGGATTCAGAAGGGTTAGCGTATCATTACTACGATCTAAACATTCATTTTTTCTTTTTTAATCTTACCAAGTCTAATCCGATGAAACACAAACTCACTTTCTGTTTAACTCTGTTTTTGATTTCTATAACGTCTGCTCATGTATCGGGACAAACTATTGATGAAGTCTATGCTAAGTACATTTCCGCTCTGGGTGGAAGAGAAAATCTGGATGCGATTCAAACTATGCAGACGGAATGGGTGAATGCAAAAGGACAACGGCAGATCGCTTACTTGTCACGCCCCAGTTTGGCACTATATCTTCTAACGGACACTGCTTCAAATATAATGGTGAAAGTGTGTAATAATAGTGGAATCTCTTGTTTGTCAGATAAAAAAATTGTTGGAATAGATACCTCATTTCGCCTACAATTTATTCGTCCTTCAGGTAAACCCAACTTTTTCGCTAACAAACTTATTCCATATAAAGAAAATGGATATAAGATTTCTCTACAGGGTGAAGATATAATCGAAGGAAAAAGATGCTTTGTTGTTCAGTTAGAACCAGATAAAAAATCATATGATCTATATTATATTGATGCAGATACCTATCGGTTAGTTATGTCACAAACAAGGTATCTTTCAGGTCCGGATGGTGCTCAGATCTATTATTCTGATTATCGGCAAGTGAACGGTGTATGGTTCCCATTTACAGTCGAAGACTCAGGAAGCAGCCCTACAGCAGCTAAAAAAACGTACACGTATATGAAAGCAAATATTCCGATTGATAAAAACATATTTGTTTGTCCTACAATGTAAGAATCAACAATTTTTCTGTCGTTAGTGACAAAGAAAACACATCAAACATTTAAACAAAAAGGGACTCTTTTGCAAAAGAATCCCTTTTTTACTGATGAAAATAGATTGAAACTTAGGCATTGAGTAAGTCTGCTACTGCCTTTTCTGCTTTCTCAAAGTTAAAACCATCCATTACTTTCTGCATTTCATTGGCAATTTGAGCATTACACAAATTACCAATGCTGCCTTCATGAGTATGTTGAATATTCAGATTGGGGATATAGGTTTCGTTTGCAATTTCTTTTCCAACTTGTTTGTACGCATCACGGAAAGCAACTCCTTGTAGAACAAGTTCATTAACCCGTTCTACGCTAAACAGATAGTGATAACGAGAATCCTGTAATATGTCTTCTTTCACACGTATATGTTCCAGCATAAAGTGAGTAATCTGCAGACAATTCAGGATCTCATCCAATGCAGGGAACAAAATCTCTTTGGTCAACTGCATTTCGCGATGATATCCCGATGGAAGATTACTCATCAAAAGTGCCAATTCCTGAGGTAGAGCCTTCAGACGATTTGTTTTTCCTCTCAATAACTCAGCTACATCTGGATTTTTTTTGTGTGGCATAATACTGGAGCCTGTAGTCAGATCATCAGGTAATGTAATAAAGCTGAAATTCTGGCTGTTATACAGGCAAACATCCATAGCCAGCCGCGAAAGAGTAGAGGCAATGGCCGCAATAGAAGTAGCAACACTGTATTCTGTCTTTCCCCGAGTCATTTGAGCATACACAACATTGTAATTGAGTGTTTCAAATCCAAGCAGTTGTGTGGTTAATGTACGATTCAATGGAAACGAAGATCCATAACCCGCTCCAGAGCCCAGAGGATTTTTATTGGTGATTTTATAAGAGGATTGAAGGACTAACATATCGTCAACCAGACTTTCTGCATAGGCTCCAAACCATAGGCCGAAAGAAGATGGCATCGCAATTTGTAAATGAGTATAACCTGGTAGCAGAATATCTTTGTACTTATTACTCAGTGTGTTAAGTATATCAAAGAGCCGTTTGGTTTCTTTGGCAATAGTAGTTACCTGATCCCGCAGGAAGAGCTTTATATCTGTAAGAACCTGATCGTTACGAGAACGGCCACTATGTATTTTCTTTCCTGTTTCACCCAGCGTTTGTGTAAGCAGCCATTCGATTTGAGAATGCACATCTTCGATCCCATCTTCTATGATAAATTGCCTTTTTTCTATATCCTGGTAAATGTGTTTAAGTGCAGCATGGATTTGAGTAAGCTCTTCCTTTGTCAGCAGCCCAATAGACTCCAGCATTTGTGTATGTGCCAGGGAACCAAGTACATCCGCTGCAGCCAGATACAAATCCATTTCCCGATCTTTGCCAACCGTAAATTTTTCGATAGTTTCAGCAGTGCTTGTATTTTCTTTTTGCCAGAGTTTCATGATGAATATGTGTTATTTCAGATAGATAAATAGCCAAACCGGGGCGCAAAGTTACAGGGTTTTAAAAATTATACAGGAATATTTTTATTCACTGAAAGGAAAAAATACTTTAGCTAATTTCATATCTCTGTAATTATCAAAAGATTAGATTTGTCTACAATTTTTTATAGAACTTTGTAAACTTCATAATCGACTCCTCTTCCTGTTTTGTATTGTCTCAACTGATGAATTATTAGTAACTTAGGTTGTTAAACCGCTCTTCTATGAAATTTCTTTTACCTCTTTTTTTATTTATTTCTATAGCCAGCTTCGCTTCTAACGCCCTTTCCCCTCGTTTTGTGCGTAATGATGGACAATGGGATACAGATATTTTGTATCGGGCTGCTATTCCAGGTGGATTTCTTTTTTTGAAGAAAAATTCACTTGTATATGTATTTTATCATACAGGAGATGTAGGACGCCAGCATCTCGGAGGTATTAAACATTCCACACCGGCATCACGGCAGGATGTTGCAGTGGGCGGAAATGAGAAAGATAGAATTCGTGCTCATGGATTTGAAGTTAGTTTCCAGGGAGCCAGTGCCAGTACACAACTTGAAGGCAGGGAAGAACATACGGAGAAGCGTAATTATTTTTTAGGGAAAGATCACTCTCGCTGGGCATCTAATGTACCTGCATTTGCAGAAATTATCTATAAAGATATTTATCCTGGCATAAACCTGCGCCTGTTTGCTCAGAATGGCACATTCAAGTATGAATTTCATGTGGCAGCTCAGGCAAATCCAGAAGCAATCCAGATGAAATATAAAGGAATGAATCAGCTAAAGCTGGAGAATGGGTTTTTATTTACAGAAACTTCCGTAAATAAAGTCACAGAAACACCACCTTATACCTATCAGTTTACTAACAAAGGTGTCAGACATGAGGTATCTTCTTCTTTTATACTGAACAATAGTGTTGTTTCCTTCTCTTTCCCCAAAGGCTATAATCGGAGATCAGCTATGGTAATAGATCCTGTATTGGTTTTTGCTACCTATTCCGGATCATATACCGATAACTGGGGGTATACTGCTACGTATGATAAGGATGGTAATCTATACTCAGGTGGAATTGAATTTGGAACTAGGTTTCCTGCGACTATTGGTGCCTTTTCAACAGCATTTAGTGGAATGACAGATGTGGCTATATTGAAATATAATCCAAATTTGCAGGGAGAAGAGTCTCTTATTTATGCAACTTACCTAGGTGGTGCTGAAACAGAAATGCCTGAAAGTATGATCACTACCAGTACCAATGAATTGATAATTCTTGGTGTTACCAGTTCAACAGACTTTCCGGTAACTTCTGATGCATATGATCAGAGTTTTAATGGAGGTACCTTTGCTAACCCCGTGCGAGTACCTTATAATAACGGGAGTGATTTATTTGTAGTCAAACTAAATGCTTCTGCAAGTACACTAGTCGGTTCAACTTATTTGGGTGGCTCATCTAATGATGGCTTAAATCAGCGGGACCGATTTGATGACATTGGATTAGATATATTTAATTATGGTGATCAGATTCGTGGAGAAGTAAATCTGGATGCTCAGGAGAATATATATATTGCAAGCACCACTCTTTCCAGTGACTTCCCTTTGGCAAATGCATCTCAAACACAGTTCATAGGATTAAATGAAGCAGTTGTATGCGAATTTAATCCTACATTAAGCAATTTGGTTTGGAGTACTTATCTGGGAGGAAATGGGTTTGATGCTGCACGAGGTATTCGGATAGCGCCATCAGGTACTGTATATATCACCGGTGGGACCAGTAGCTCCAACTTACCATCATCGCAGGGTGTGATTAAAAGTTCTCTTTCCGGGAGAGAAGATGGCTTTGTTGCAAGCTTTCAAAATCAAAAGCTCACCCATCTATCGTATATGGGTACAAGTAATTCAGATCAAAGTTATCTTATAGATATTGATCCGAATGAGAATGTATATGTATTTGGACTTACCCTTGGAGAATATACAATAACACAAGGTGCATTTAGCAACCGTTTGAGTGGACAGTTTATTCATGCACTAGATAAAACTTTTAGTAAGACCTTATTTTCAACTGTTATTGGAGGAGGGATTGGTAGACCAGAAATAACGCCTACTGCGTTTATGAGAAGTGCATGTGGGTTTATCTATCTGGCTGGCTGGGGTGGTGATGTGAACACTTTTTTTGTAAGTGGCATACAACACCAGTATCTTAGTACAGATAATTCAAAAATGCCGATTACCTCTAATTCACTTAATGGACCAAAAGGAGACTCTTTTTATCTGGCAATTTTGAATGAGAACGCTTCACAGCTTTTGTATGGAACCTTTTTTGGCTCTTCAGCCAGAGATAACCATGTAGATGGAGGGACTTCCAGATTCAGCCCTGATGGAACAATCTATCATGCAGTTTGTGCTTGTCGGGATGGTAACACTTTTCCTGTGACAGTAGGGGCTTATTCTGAAAAGAATCATGGCGAACTGGATAGTAATAATGGCATTAATGGTTGTAACAATGCTGCTTTCAAGATTAACCTAGACAACCTGGAGGCTGATTTTACTATATCAACTGATTCTTGTGGATCACCCAGGCTGGTACAGGTGGCTAATCTGAGTGAAGGGGCTACCCAATACCAATGGCTTGTAAATGGTCAGGTAGTTTCTTCTGCAATTTCACCTCAATTGACATTAAATGGATTAGGCGAATTTACCATTACATTGAAGGCTTATAATCCACTTACATGCAAGAAAGTCGATTCACTAAGTAAATCTGTTGTTGTAAGTGGAACACTCTTTACTATAATGAAAGACTCCGTAATATGTGCCGGAGAAAGTATTAAATTAGGTGCAAGTGGAGGAATATCTTATGAATGGAGCCCATCTGTAGATATGGATAATCCACAATCAGCGAACCCTACCGTAAAACCTACGCAACCTACCACTTATACTGTAGTTATAACAGATGAGAATGGCTGTACCAAAACGTTGAGTACAACAGTAAGTATTAATACATTTGAACCTGATTTTGATATTATAACTTCTTCGGAGTGTGGTGGACAAACCCGGATTCAATTGATAAATAAACTTAATGGAAGCACAGCTGAATGGCAACTTATAGATAGCTTAGGTGTAGTACATCCTATCAGTGATACTCTTTCGTTGGGCATCAAAGACAAGATAGCTCACTATCAGATTGTTCTGCGTGCTTTTCTGGGACATTGCGAAGAAATCATCACAAAGAATATAACTGTCAACCCAGTCAACTTACCTGTTAATATTATTACTAATCACCCTTCCAATTCCTATTTTGAAACATATAGACAAGGTTGGAAGGTAGAGATTGTAGATCAATGGGGGCGTCCAGTGTATACTGATGAATCATATCAGAATGACTGGCATGCCACTGATGTGAAGAATGCTATTTACTATTATAAGCTTACGTCTCCTGATGGTGCATCCTGTCGTGGATGGTTGCAGGTAATTCGATGATAAATACTACACATAAAATAAAAAGTCCTCAACCATATGGTTGAGGACTTTTTATTTTATGAGAAATGCTTTTTTGACTAACCTTTTTCTCTGAAATCAATTCGGTCAATCATATATTTTCCTCCAAATTGTTTTACTACAATATAAACCAGATATGATTTAGAGCCAGACATGTAACTACCAGTGCTATACTTAGATCCTTCAGGAGATGCTCCCTGGTGAACGTAGGCAAAGTCTTTGGCAGGGTTTTTCTGAAAGAATGTACGTAAAATAAGTTCTGCCTGAGTTTGGCTAACTTTGTCCATCTCTACATGTTCAGACTCAATAATCAGTTCGATATTAGAGTTAAAATATTTTGCTAGTTCTCTTGCATTCCCACTTTTCAGCGCCACCTTTGCACCATTAAAAACATCATCCTGTGCTTGAGGCTTAGCATAAGCTACAATCATAAGACTCACCACCAGCGACCACAGGAAGATTTTATTTACTTTGCTCATGTTCATAATAAGAATAAGGAGTTCTGTATGTATATCGCTAAAACTATGCCAAAGCTTCTATTTTTTATAGCCAATGCATCGAGTTCCTTTAGAAAGGATATTTACTCTTACTTTTATCCAAGGAGCGCGATAGAATGTAAAGGTAGTGGTTTGAACAATCATTTCTATACAGGAAGGATATCAGATTAATTATATTTGTGCACGTTTGCAAAAAATGCAGAGTATTGAACTTTACTATTGTTATTGCTTTTATTTTGCCAGAGTATATGTATTTGTAATGACTGACAAATAGTGCTAGTATACATAAAATACATCTATATAATCACATAGTTAACTTTATATTTTTCATGAACAAGAAAGTTATTCTCATTATTCTTGATGGATGGGGCATTGCCTCTGATTCTAAAGTTTCTGCAATTGACCAGGCACAAACACCATTTATGGATAGTCTTTATCCCAAATATAAACATAGCAAGTTAAACACATCTGGACTGGAAGTAGGATTACCAGAAGGTCAGATGGGAAACAGTGAAGTAGGACATATGAATATTGGTGCTGGGAGAGTAGTCTACCAAGATCTGGTAAAAGTAAACAAAGCAGTTGAAGAACATACACTAGACAATGAACCTGTATTGGTAGAAGCATTAAATTATGCAAAAAATAATGGAAAGAAAGTCCATTTTATCGGATTGGTTTCTGATGGAGGCGTTCACTCTCATATTGATCATTTGAAGGGGCTA
This sequence comes from Xanthocytophaga agilis, assembly GCF_030068605.1. Classification (NCBI taxonomy): domain Bacteria; kingdom Pseudomonadati; phylum Bacteroidota; class Cytophagia; order Cytophagales; family Rhodocytophagaceae; genus Xanthocytophaga; species Xanthocytophaga agilis. Next base: position 360,524 of record NZ_JASJOU010000005.1, on the reverse strand, counting down.
TGTAGCATTGCTCACAAGTATGGTCTTTCAGATGTATTCATTCATGCTTTTATGGATGGTCGGGATACTGATCCCAAAGGAGGGCTGGCATATATGGAAGATCTCCAAAATCACCTGAGTACATCAACCGGAAAAGTAGCTACTATTACGGGTCGTTACTATGCAATGGATCGGGATAAGCGCTGGGGTCGTGTAAAACAAGCTTACTATGCTATGACCAAAGGAGTTGGGGTAAATGTACAGGATCCGTTAGAAGGTATTCGTAAATCGTATGAAAGCGGTGTAACAGATGAGTTTATCCGGCCAATTATTCTTACAGATAAAGACGAAAAACCTGTAGGCTTGATAGAAAAAGGAGATGTAGTATTGTGCTTTAATTTCCGTACTGATCGTGGAAGAGAAATCACTCAGGTATTGACTCAACAGGATTTTCCTGACTTTCAAATGGAAAAACTGGATCTGTATTATGTGACAATGACAAATTATGATGACACCTTCCAGAATGTTAAAGTTATTTTTGATAAGGATAACCTGAATAATACACTGGGGGAAGTATTATCAAAAGCGGGCAAAAAACAAATCCGGATTGCTGAAACAGAAAAATATCCGCATGTTACCTTCTTCTTCTCTGGTGGGCGTGAAGAGCCATTTGAAGGTGAAAAACGCTTGATGTGTGCCTCTCCTAAAGTGGCTACCTATGATCTGAAACCAGAAATGAGTGCATTTGAACTCAGAGATGCTATCATTCCGGAATTGCAGAAAAAAGAAGTAGATTTTGTATGTCTGAACTTTGCTAATGCAGATATGGTTGGTCATACAGGAGTGTTTGAGGCAGCAGTGAAAGCCTGTGAAGCAGTAGACCAGTGTACAGAAGCTGTAGTAAAAGCAGCTTTAGAGAATGGCTATACGTCAATCATTATTGCTGATCATGGTAATTCTGATTGTATGGTTAATCCTGATGGCACACCAAATACTGCCCATACTACAAATCCAGTACCCTGTATATTAGTAGACAATGATTTCAAAGGAACTCTGAAGGATGGAAAATTAGGTGATCTGGCTCCTACCATTTTAACACTTATAGGAGTAGATATTCCTGCTGAGATGACAGGAAATATTCTGATCTCCTAAAAGATAGTATAGAAAGGTATACTTTCTGAATTCACCTTGGAAAGTATACCTTCGACAGAGCTTTCCGATAGAATACTTATATTATTTATCATACTGACTGTGTTGAAAAAGATAATATTTCTTGGGTTAAGTACCTGCTGTTTGTGGGCTTGTGGAAGTCCTTCTGTTAAAACTTCTCCTTCTTCTGCTGAATTTGTCAGTGTTGATACACTTATTGACATGCAGATTTCATTGCTGGATTCTGTAAAACCTGTAGTAAACAAGGAAATATTCGTAGATGGACAAACTGAGAATCAGCGCATTAAATATGTAGATTGGGGAAAAGAATTAGCTATTTTCAGAGAGTTGGATATTAGTAAAGCTGGACTGCAAGATAATTACAGTGTGACGTCTCCTGCACCTGGTGTACGTTTATATACCCTCAAATCTGGAAAGAACTCGGTAGTGCAGCATTTGAAGATACAGTTTGCTTCTGGTTCTTCTCAGATAGCCAGAATGGAAGGTGTTATTGCTCAGAATAATTATCTGTACAAGTCTGAAAAGCTTCTTTCATTAGATTTTCAGACCTCTGACCAGAACAATGTTTATCTGGCGAATTATGAAATTAAAACCACAAAGAAAATACTTTTTGGAGATGAAGAGATTATGCAGATTCATGCAAAGTTGATAGAGTAAAGTTGAATTCTTCCAAAACTAAAATGCTCCGGTAAAAATCTACCGGAGCATTTTAGTTTTAAGATGGTAAGGCTTCTATTAATAGCCACCTCTGTATTTGTATGTATCAGATACCTTCTTGATCGCTACAATATAAGCAGCAATACGCATAGAAACTTTAAAATCCAGTGAAGTCTGATATACCTTATCAAAAGCATCCCGCATAATTCTGTCGCTACGACGATTGACACGTTCCAGCGTCCATTTATAGCCCAGGCGATTTTGCACCCATTCAAAATAAGAGACAGTTACACCACCTGCATTGGCTAGAATATCTGGAGCTACCAGAATTCCCTTTTCGTTGATTACTGCATCAGCAGATGCAGAAGTAGGTCCATTAGCACCTTCAATAATCATCTTAGCCTGTATTCTGGATGCATTTTCCATTGTAATTACATCTTCTTTCGCAGCAGGAACCAGTACATCTACAGGAAGCGTTAACAGCTCATCATTGGTAATCTTCTCAGCACCGCCAAAACCTTCTAACGATCCCCCATGAGTATCCCGATACCGCATGGCTTCTGTTATATTAATTCCTTTGTCATTGAAATAAGCTCCACTTAAATCACTGATTGCCTGTACAGTTACTCCTCTCTCATGTAATAGAGCAGCTGTATGAGAGCCTACGTTACCAAACCCTTGTACAGCACCTGTAGAACGATATGGGTTAATCCGAAGTTTTTCCATGGCGGCCAATGCCGTTACCATTACTCCTCGTCCAGTGGCTTCTGTCCGGCCCAGAGAGCCTCCCAATACAAGAGGTTTACCAGTCACCACTGCAGTTACTGTCATACCCTTTGCTTTAGAATATTCATCCATAAGCCAGGCCATTTCGCGTGGGCTGGTTCCCATATCTGGAGCAGGAATATCTTTATCCGGCCCAAATATATCAAGCATTGCAATGGTATAAGCACGCATTAGACGCTCGATCTCCCCGGAAGACATTGCACGTGGATTGCAGGCAATACCTCCCTTGGCACCACCATACGGAATGTCTACGACTGCACATTTCCAGGTCATCCAGGCAGCTAAGGCACGTACTTCATCCAGAGTCACATCCGGATCAAAGCGGATACCACCTTTGGCCGGACCTAATATGTTAGAATGTATTACCCGGATTCCTTCAAATACTTTGATGGTACCATCATCCATTGTTACAGGTAATCCTACAATTACCTGTCTTGCAGGTACTTTGAGTATATGATACATTTGCTCATCTATACCCAGAAGTTGCGCCGCTGCGTCAAATCGTGACATCATGGATTCCAGAGGATTTTCCTTGTCTTTGATTGGCGCGGGTTCGATATAAGCCATACGAAGATCTTAAATTAAAGAGTTAATTGATGAAGAAAGTTGAATAGTATGCAATAAAACAATCTAAAAAATGTATACGCAGTATCGCAGTATTGGTTATAAATAGTTATCTGCTCCCCATTGAGGAAGAATGCTGCAAAGGTAAAATATTTTAAAAACATATTACTATTCTAAGATATTTTTAAAATATACTCAGAAAAATGTTGTTTGTATCAGAAAAACCCACTATTAATTTGGCTGTGTTTACAATGTCCAAAATAAAAGCAGAGTTAAAGATGTAATAGCCAAATAAAGATGTTTGTAGTCTGTTAAAAAGATAAGTTTTGTGTAAGTTTTAAAACAAAATTAAAGTGACATACAGATAAAATATAGAATACACTTTCCATCCCTGATAGTAGAAACTGTTCTTATACTTGTCTGTGTTTAACTAAAGTAAGTTGTATTACATAGGGGAAAAAAGTTGTCTGGGCTTCAGATTTTTATATTCAGATTTAATAGTCGAAAGTGCTTCTTTCTGTTGAATAATCAGCGCATTGTATTCTTCTGTATAATTGTCATACTTTCTACGTAGAGTAGCTACCTCACTAGTAAGGCTATCAATTCTCTTTTCTAGTGAATCGCATGATACACAGCATGTTGTGGCATGAGTTTTTTCATAAAATAAAGTAAGGTCTGTTAGTAGAGAATCTGTTGCACTATCATAAAAGTCGATTTGATCATTTGTTAGTGAGTCCGGATCTGTATAACGTTTGGATAAAAGGGTTTCCTCCTTGTTTAGTAATTGAGTATAAAGAGCCTTGTCATATTTACAGGATTGAGATATATTTTTTAGGAGGTCTTTAATTTGTTGTATTTTCAGATTATCTGATTCAATCAGTGTACTCCAACTAATCTGCATGCTATCTGTAATTGTAGTAAGCTGAACTTGAAGAGAATCATTATTGATTTCAACGGTTTCTTTACCAGATCTATTTGGCTGGCACTGAACAAAAACACAAAAAGACAAAAGAATAAAAAGGCAACTGCGGACCATGAAAATGTAAATAAAGATAGCTGAAAATAGGGCTTGAATTTTTGATGTGCTAAAGGTAGCAGAATCAAAAAAACAATTCAATAAAAAAATAAACTATTGATAATCAAGTTTGTTTATAGTTAACGTTTACTTTTTCGCAAAAAGGTAACTAACTAATGTAGACTGTTTTGTATTTTGGATATCTATTTTTTTATGAATGAAGCAAATAAAAAAAATCACTTTTCCCGTGTGGAATTAAAGCAGCGACTACAACAATTGGAGGCAGAAATCCAGGCAAAAGAGGCATATGCAGAGATTCCATTATCTAGTATTCGAAAAAATAATTGGAAAGTTTGTTTTCTTCTCTTACTGCCTGTTTTATTTGCTACAGGGTATTTTCTATATACTAGAGCCTATAATAAAAAGCTGTTTAGCCAATATTATGAACCCTATCCTAATGTAATAGGCTATACATTACAAAATACAGTTGAAGGACCTGCTTCACGAACAGAAGCGTTACAACTATATGAACAGGGACGCTATGCAGATGCCCTCAAATATTTTGAACAAGCTTCACAGATGGGGAAAGAACACACTGATTTTCTATTTTATGCAGGGATTGCAAGTATAGAGGTAAACCAACTCGATAAAGCAGAGGCGTATATGCAGGAAGTTGTCAAACATCCTAACAGTAGTTTTGTATCTCAGGCTGAATGGTATCTGGCTTTAATTCATCTTCGAAAAAGTGAGCCCAACCAAGCTAAAGAACATTTACGATTATTAACTCAATCTACAGATCCATTTAAAGAAAAGGCATCCTCACTACTGAATAAATTATAGTAGCATTATTTTTATTCTTATTTTATTCTCCAAATTTTACCTGACGAATTCTGCGGCGAAAAAAAGTTATGCCTTCACTTTATGAAGGCATGATAATTGCGCAGAAAAATACTATCCTTTTTCCAGGTAATTTCTTACCAAATTAAAATTCTGCTGTACATTTGTGTGTGAATTCATTACAAGCTTTATCACGGCTTCTCTATAAGCTGGTTCTATTACTGTTTATTGGTTATGTAGCTCAGGCTCAAGTTCCTGGAGGCAAAGGTGGGCCACTATCCGGTTCCAAAGATCGTAAATCCAGGACGGGAAGTAGTATTCTGGACGATTCTACCAAACAGGTATATGGCCCTGAAACATCCCGATTCTTACTTGAAAGCGACTTGCTTACCAATCGGGATACTACCTATACTATCGATACTTTGCTGGAGAATATTCATAATTACAATTTTGTAAACCGATATAACAATCGATATGTAGATCTGGGAAACCTTGGAACTGCCATACGACCTGTTTTCTATGCGCCTCCTGCGCAAATTGGTACATACTTTGGTATGAATGTATATGATCTGTATGCATTAACTCCTGATAAAATAAAGTACTACGATACAAAATCTCCTTATACCTATCTGAAATATGTTCAGGGCGGCTTATATCAGCAATTACTGAATCTTGGACATAGTCGCAATATCAATTCAAGATGGAACATTGGATTTGACTTTCAGCGGCTAACTTCTGGTAAACAATATGGATATACAGAACGTAGTGAAAGGCAAGTAGATCATTATGGTGTAAGTGCCTACACCCGATGGATATCAAGTGATAGTTCTTATCATATACTTGCACATTTTTCACATCAAAATCACTGGGTTAATGAACAAGGTGGTATTTTGAATAATCTGGGGACAGATCAGAGTACATTGCTGGATAATTTTGCAGAAAATGCTGTTTCACAATTAGTTCCAGCCATATCAGGTAATCCTCCTACTCAGATGGTGCGAGGCAATGATTATCGAAACAACTGGCACATTTACCACCAATATAAGTTTGGCAATGGATTTCAGGTATATCATATTTTTGATCGGCAAACACAACGATATGATTACTATGATAATGGCAATACCTATAGTGAGTATGCATCTGTGAGAGGTGCTGGAAACTATTTTTACCCGGATGTTTCTCCTTCGGATACCGCCTACAGATACTACTTTTCTGATGATACTACACATGATGTAATGCGTTATGTAGTATATGAGAATCGGATTGGCTTGAAAGGGAAGTATCAGGGGTGGGATTATCGTTTATATGCCCGGAGACGAGATTTTAAGGCTACTTATACAGGGTTATATACTACCACAAATACAGAATATAACCCTGTGACTTATAAAAAAGGGGAGACTTTTCTGGGTGCCTGGGGACAGTATAGCTTTAAAAAGAATATTAAATTATATGCAGAGGCAGAATTTTTACTATTCAGAGATTATAAGCTAAGCGGAACGTTTGAATCTCCCTGGTTTAAAGTAAGCTATCTAAGTATGCTCTATTCTCCAACTGTTGTACAGCAACGTATGTACAGCAATCATTTCCGATGGAGCAATGATTTTAGTCCTGTGAGTGTGAATCAACTATCCGGGCAACTGACTCTAAAATACAAAGCCTTAACTTTTGAACCATCTGCCTCCATCAGTAATCTAGCCAATTATATTTATCTTGATCAGGATATAAAGCCACAACAAAGCAGTGCCTTTCAGATTTTTAACGTAGGTGCATCACTGAACCTGCATGGTAAGATATTTCATACCGAAAATCAGGTAGTATTTACACAAACCACCAATAATATAAATGTTATCAGGATGCCTCAATGGTTTATCAATTCACGTTGGTATGCAGAAGGCTTCCTATTCAGAAAAGCATTATTTATGCAGATTGGTATAGATGCACATTATAAGTCTGACTACTATGCCAATGCCTATATGCCTGCCATTGCACAGTTCTATCTTCAGGATGAATTTTTGGTAAAAGGATATCCTGTTATTGATGTGTTTGCCAATGCTCGTGTAGGCAGAGTGCGACTCTTTGTTAAGATGTCACATATAAACCAGGGACTTGTATTTGGAAATGGATACTTTACTACCCCTTATTATCCTGGTCAGAGACGTACACTGGGCTTCGGAGTGCTGTGGCCATTGTTTGACTAATGAGATTCTGCCTTTCATATAGTATCTTTGTGTCAGAATGTTGTTTACTAATAGTATGGAACTTATCGCTAGCCCACAAAACCCTAAGATTAAAAATGTTGTCAGATTATTGGAGAAAGCTTCTGAGCGAAAAGAACAGAATCTGACAGTAGTAGAAGGAGAAAGAGAGATAGAACTTGCCTTGAGGGCTGGCTATAAACTACATACCCTTTTTATTTGTAAAGAATTACACCCTGCTCCTCTAAACTTTTCACCTGAACACAGTTGGGAAATTAGTAAAGTTGTGTTTGATAAAATTGCCTACCGAGAAAACCGGGATGGCTTAGTAGCATTAATCGTTCCTAAGAAGCTCCGTTTGCAGGATTTGAAACTGAGCAGCAATCCATTTATAATTGTATTGGAAGCCGTAGAAAAGCCTGGTAACTTAGGTGCGATCCTTCGTACGGCTGATGCCGCTCATATAGATGCTGTTATAATTTGTGATCCACAAACAGACCTTTATAATCCAAATGTCATCCGTTCTGGAATTGGTTGTTTATTTAGTAACCAGGTAGTGGTTTGTACCTCTGACGAAGCCATAAATTGGCTCCGCCAGAAAAATATTCGTACGTATGCTACTGCACTTACTGCCACTCATTTTTACCATGAAGTCAATCTGGCGCAACCATCAGCCGTTGTGATGGGTACTGAGGCCACAGGACTCAGCAATAAGTGGCTACAAGAAGCGGATGATCAAATCAAGATACCGATGCGTGGGCAAATAGACTCCTTGAATGTGTCTACCAGCACTGCTATTCTGGTATTTGAAGCAATGCGGCAGCGTGGCTTTCAATGATTAAATCTTTGATTTTTCCAGTGCCCGGTTCAGATAATGGGCTGCACTGATTAGTCCCAGATGTGTAAACGCCTGAGGATAGTTGCCTAGCTGTTCACCACGTAAACCGATTTGTTCTGCATATAATCCAAGGTGGTTAGCATACCCCATCATCTTCTCAAAATAAAGACGGGCTTTTTCCAGTTGTCCTCCACGGGCAAGGCACTCTACATACCAGAATGAACACATGGAGAAAGTACTTTCTCCTCCCCCAACACCATCTTCAAAGTGTTCTGTATTGTAACGATATACCAATGTATCTGAGACAAGTTCATTTTCAATAGCTTCTAAAGTTGAAATCCAGCGAGGATCATAAGGGCTAATAATTCGGACCAATGGCATGATTAAGGCTGCTGCATCCAATACATCTCCCCCTTTATATTGCACAAAGGCTTTGCGGTCTTCATTCCAGAAATTATGGTAAATATCTTCAAATATCTCTGTGCGAATGGTACGCCATTTTTCAAATGGATAAGGAAATGCATGAGATTCTGCTAATCGAATTCCTCGGTCTACAGCTACCCAACACATAACTCGTGAATACAGAAAATCTTTCATCTCTGAGCGTATCTCCCAGATACTATGGTCTTTCTGATTCCAGTTCTGACAAACATATTCTATTTGTCGGCAAAGTTGTTGCCAAAAGTCATAGGTAATAGCTTCACCATACTTATCATATAGATAGATACTATCTATCAATTCTCCATAAATATCTAGTTGCAGCTGATTATGTGCATTGTTACCAATCCGTACAGGTTTAGAGCCAAAATATCCTTCCAGATGAGTAAGTTCTTCTTCATGTAAATCAGCGGTGCCATCTACTGCATACATTAGTTGAAGGCCACCTCCTTCCTCTATATTTTTTTCAAACTGTTTGCGTATCCAACGCATAAAGTCGCCAGCTTCCTTTGTAAAGCCAAGACGTATAAATGCATACATGGTGAATGCCGCATCCCGTATCCAAGTGTATCGATAGTCCCAGTTGCGTATACCACCTACGGCCTCTGGCAAACCCAATGTAGCTGCAGCAATGGGGGAGCCATATTTGCGAGAGGTAAGCATTTTAAGCACCAGTGCAGATCTATTAACCATATCTGCCCAACGACCCTTATAAGCCGACTGCCTGGTCCAATCTTTCCAATAGTGTACAGTCTCAAGAAAGGCCTTATCTACTTGGCTTCCAATCGCCTCTGGATCCTTAAAAAGGTCGTTTTCTATATCTTCCCGAGGTATCATCTGAAAAATAAAGTGAACTACCTCTTTCTCGTGAAGAGTAAATTCTGCTGAAGCATCTCGATTGTTTAGTTGTAATGGACAGTCACTTACAAGCCGTAGTAATGTATTGTCTTCCTCACTTTTAAAGATGATCTGATTTTCTTGTTGATAGGCCGTATGAGGTGTGCGGGCATAATTAAAACGAGGGCAACAATCCATACGGATTTTTACTTCCCCTCGTACAACCATTACCTTACGAATCAGGGTACATTCATATTCACTACCTGCAATAGGCATAAAATCTGTGATTTCTACCAATCCTTCGTAAGATAAGAAACGGGTTAGAAGGACATTTGTATCGGGCAGATACATTTGTTTATACCCAATATTGTTTAACTGGGGAACAATCTGGAAACGGCCTCCTTTATCTTTATCTAATAATGCAGCAAAAATGGTTGGGGAATCATAGCGGGGAAAAGACATAAAATCGATAGATCCTTTTAGCCCAACCAGAGCTACAGTAGCCTGGTTTCCTATAATTCCATAATTTTCTAAAGGTTGATAATCTTGTGCCTGTGTTTCCAACATAGCTACTTATTTAGTGTATACAAAGCGTATACACTAACAAACTATGTACCTGCCTAAATGTTTCGTTGTTTTTAATTATACTTTGTTATAAAAAAGGAGGATATTGTGCAAACAGAGTACGGATAGACTTATAATTCCATTAATTCTAAAAAGAAAATCCCTGGTAGTATTACCAGGGATTTTTAATCTTACTATATAGAATTTGAGATTAGTCATTCTCAATCTTATTAGACATACGTTTACGTTCGTTCTCATCCAGATAGATTTTACGCATACGGATTGCTTTTGGCGTAACTTCCACATATTCGTCTTTCTGAATATACTCCAAACATTCTTCTAATGAGAACTGAACTTTAGGCGCAATACGCACAGCTTCGTCAGAACCAGATGCACGCATGTTGGTAAGCTTCTTGGCTTTTTGAATATTGATTACAATATCATTATCACGAGTGTGCTCTCCAATAACCTGACCCATATAAACTTCTTCACCTGGATCAACAAAGAAGCGACCACGATCTTGTAACTTATCAATGGTATACGCAGTACCAGGTCCTGTTTCCATTGAAATCAATGATCCATTGATACGTTCAGGGATAGGTCCTTTGTAAGGTTCATATTCTTTGAAGCGGTGGGTCATAATAGCTTCACCCTGGGTTGCAGTCAGGATATTACTTCTCAATCCAATAATACCACGTGATGGAATATTAAATTCCAGGTGTTGCAGATCTCCTTTAGGCTCCATAATCATCAGTTCACCTTTACGCTGAGTCGCCAGTTCAATTACTTTACCAGCACTTTCTTCTGGAACATCCACTACCATCAATTCGATTGGCTCATGACGAATACCATCAATCTCTTTGAAAAGTACTTGTGGCTGGCCAACCTGTAATTCATAACCTTCACGACGCATTGTTTCAATCAATACTGACAAGTGGAGGATACCACGTCCAAATACCAGGAAGCGATCTTCACTATCAGTAGGCTGAACGCGAAGTGCAAGGTTCTTTTCTGTTTCTTTCAACAGTCGATCACGTAAGTGACGGGATGTTACAAATTTACCATCACGACCATAGAATGGAGAGTTATTGATAGTGAACAACATACTCATAGTTGGTTCATCTACCGAAATACGAGGCAGTGCTTCAGGTTTCTCTGCATCTGCAATTGTATCACCAATTTCAAAGTCTTCTAGACCTATAATAGCACAAATATCACCTGCACTTACTTCCGGAACTTTTACACGACCCAGTCCTTCAAATACCTGGATCTCTTTAATTCTTGCTTTCTTAATGCTGCCGTCAGCTTTCATCAAAGCAACAGGGCTGCTTTCTTTTAATGTACCACGGTGAACTCTTCCGATTGCAATACGACCTACAAATGAAGAATAATCCAGTGATGTTACCTGTAATTGGGCAGGGCCTTCCAATGCTGGAGGTGCCGGAATATATTTAATAATTGAATCCAGTAGTGCTGTGATATCAGTAGTTGGAGTTTTCCAGTCATATCCCATCCAGTTCTGTTTCGCAGAACCATATACAGTTGGAAAATCCAATTGTTCTTCTGTTGCCCCTAGGTTAAACATCAGATCAAATACTGCTTCGTGTACTTCATCCGGGCGACAGTTTTCTTTGTCAACTTTATTGACAACAACGATTGGCTTCAAACCTAACTCAAGAGCTTTGTTCAATACGAAACGAGTCTGAGGCATTGGACCTTCAAAAGCATCAACCAATAATAGTACTCCGTCTGCCATTTTCAGTACCCGCTCCACCTCACCTCCGAAATCGGAGTGACCAGGAGTATCTATAATATTGATTTTTATATCTTTATAACGAATCGAAACGTTTTTAGAGACAATCGTAATACCGCGTTCACGTTCCAGCTCGTTATTGTCCAGAATCAAGTCATCAAACTCTTGATTGTCGCGGAAAAGCTTGGCAGCATGAATCATCTTATCAACCAGCGTTGTCTTTCCGTGGTCAACGTGGGCAATAATCGCAATGTTTCTAATATTTTGCATGGGATTAAGGCTAGTAGCTCTCCGCTACTAGCAGTTGGTTTTAAATTAGCCCGCAAAAGTAAGAAAAAAAAATGACAAGGCCTTGCTTTGTGTATTATTTAATTGTAAAGTCCCGCGGAAAAATGATCAGTAGCAGATAAATTGTAGTCAATAAAGAGAATTTTATACTTTTAAAAGTATAAAACATTGATTATAAATAAGTAACAAGGAGTTAGGTTTCATAAACAGAACGTGTTCTTCTATCGATTATAACAGGAACAGATCTATAAGTCAATGAGCTACGCCTGTTATTACAAAAGTTCAACTATTTTTACTTTACTTTACAAACCTTGTATAATTTTAGAATAGACCTATTGTGCTGTTTCTATGTCTATAAACGTCTCTCATTTTACGAAAATATACGGCGAGCAACGTGCCGTATATGATATTTCCTTTCAGACACAACCTGGACAGATTGTGGGGTTTCTAGGACCTAATGGGGCTGGAAAATCTACTACAATGAAAACCATTACCTGCTATCTGCCACCGACAGAAGGTACAATCACTGTATGTGGATATGATGTGCTGACACAACCTATTGAAGTACGCCGCAATATCGGTTATCTTCCAGAACATAATCCTTTGTATCTGGATATGTATATAAAGGAGTATCTGCAGTTTATCGGCTCGCTGCATGGATTGAAAGGGAGTATTCTTTCAAAACGTATTGAGCAGATGGTAGAATTGTGTGGATTGACTCGTGAACAGAAAAAGAAAATAGGCTCTCTTTCAAAAGGATACAGGCAACGTGTTGGACTAGCCCAGGCACTTATTCACGATCCACAGGTTTTGATTCTGGATGAACCTACTACAGGTCTTGATCCCAATCAGATTGTAGAGATCAGACAGGTAATCAAAAATGCAGGTCAGCAAAAGACAGTAATTTTTTCAACACACATTATGCAGGAAGTAGAAGCAATATGTGATCGGGTTATTATTATTAATCTAGGTAAAATAGTAGCAGATAGCACAGTGAAAGACCTGCAGGCCCATCAACAAGGAGCTGTTCGTATTATTGTAGAGTTTGGCTCAGCTATCAACACTCAGATTATTGCAGGTCTTGCTGGGGTGCAATCGATAACAGAACGAGGGAATAATACATACGAGATTCTTACAGATGGCAGTACAGATGTAAGGGCGTCCATTTTTCAGATTGCGGCTCAGCATAACTGGCCTTTGCTTGGCCTGAAACAGGAAGAGAATACATTGGAAGATGTATTTCGACAACTGACTAAATAAGTAAAATTGTTAAATAAATAGAATCAAGATGAATACTACTTCCTGGCTTATTCAGCTGTATGAACGGGATCTGGACCGATTAATCAAAGAAGTAACATTATTCAATAATTTTGAGAATCTATGGCTTACCAAAGCCGGGGTTACTAACTCTGCAGGTAATCTATGTCTTCATCTGATAGGCAATCTGAATACCTATTTTGGAAAACAATTAGGCAATACAGGCTATGTTAGGGATAGAGCTGCTGAGTTTTCCAGAAAGGATGTTCCAGTACAGGAGATTCTGGATGCGTTGTTAAAGACTAAAGCTATGGTAACACAGGTTCTTGAACAACTTACAGAAAGTGATCTTGAACAAATCTATCCTGAACAGGTTTGGGGAGATGATATACAAACAGGCTATTTCCTGATTCATCTGGCTACACATCTCAACTATCACCTGGGACAGGTTAATTATCTTCGTCGTATTCTGGAAGCACCGGAGAATTAACATATAAAGCAAAAGTGCCTTTCAACAGGCACTTTTGAATATCAGATTTTGAATATCAGAATTAATTTGCTGGGGCAAAATCTACTGTAAGCATTACAAATGACCGTACTACACGTCCTCTACTAGATGCAGGCTTCCAGGCTGGCATTGATTTAATGATACGTGTTGCTTCTTCATCACAACCAGATCCAAGGCTTTTTACAATATGTATTTCTGAGATAGATCCATCCTTCTCAACCAGGAATTTTGTAAATACCTTTCCTGTAACATTTGCTTTTTTTGCTGTTTTAGGGTAGTGCAAATTTGCTTCAATATACTTGTGCATCACTGTAGATCCACCTGGAAATTCCGCAGCTTTTTCTACTACCGTATATACCCGGTCTTCTTCTACAGGAACAGGTGCGGGTGCAGCCTCTTCTGTAGATTCTGATTCTGCATTGGTCACGGATTCAAGCCCTGGAAATGTTTCTTCGGTCACTACAGTAGCTTCTTCCTTTTGCTTTGTATCTTCTTTTGCTGCAGATTCTGCTTTTTTCTCTTCTACAGGCAATGCTGTCATCGTCTTACCTGAAGCTTTTGGAGAATATTTTGATTTCTTTTGTGCAAACACAGGCACCGACAAAAAAATAAGCAGGAAAAATACGCCAAGAAGAGAGGTGTTTTTTTGCATAGCGGATAGATTTAAATATGACATTACAAAAATACTAGAGCATGGATAGATAAAATAGTCCATTGTATCAGAAATCTTACCTTATGATCGGATTACGGTTTTTAGAAAAAAATTCTCAACTTTACCAATCAATTTGTCTCACATTCAGCAAAGAGCATGTTTACCATACTACGTAAAGAGATCAATAGTTTCCTAAATTCCTTAATTGCCTATCTGATTATGGTCATTTTTCTGACAGGCATTGGATTATTTATTTGGGTTTTCCCTGACTCAAATGTGTTGGATTACGGGTTCGCAGATCTGTCTTCACTTTTTGGATTAGCTCCCTATGTGTTCATGTTCCTGATTCCAGCAGTAACTATGCGTTCATTTGCTGAAGAAAAGAAGGGAGGGACAATGGAACTCTTATTGACACGTCCTTTGACAGACTGGGATATTATTTTAGGCAAATACCTAGCCTCTTTCCTACTTATTGTTGTTACTCTGTTACCAACATTAATTTATTATTTCAGTGTATATTATCTGGGGAGCCCTCAAGGTAATATTGATTCCGCTGGGGTAGCTGGGTCATACATTGGTTTGTTATTATTGGCAGCCGTTTTTAGTGCAATCGGGATCTTTGCATCCAGTATCAGTGAAAATCAGATTGTATCATTTATTATTGCGGCATTTTTATGCTTTGTCTTATTTGCTGGCTTTAGCTCTCTTTCCTCACTTACATCTGGTGGAGAGCTGGCTTATTTTGTTAACCAGTTAGGACTTGATTATCATTATCAGGCCCTTAGTAACGGTTTGATAGATTCCCGCAACATAATCTATTTTTTGAGTGTCATTGTGGTCATGCTTATGGCAACCCGACTTGTTCTGGCTAGTCGTAAGTGGTAAGCCTAAGATCTATCACAAGAGTTATTTCATAGTGTAAGCAAAAGAAAGTGATTGTTTTGTTGTGCATGGTTCACTGCATACTTTTTTTAGCAATGGCAAGACAGCTTCATAAACTGAAAGAGAGTTTGAATATTATTCCCTGCATTTTTGCTTTTGGGCGTGCCTCACTACAGATTTTATTTTGACTGGAACTCCTATCATTTTTATGTTTGCGTATAATTCACAGTAAAAACAAAATCTGATCGGAATTCACCGCAAGAAACATACTGTTATACATTCAATACGAAGATGCCTTTGTCAAGAATTTTAATTGGCACGTTATTGATCAAAGAATCTTACGATACAAAATGTGTGTAGATAGAACTTGTACAAGATGGAAAGTTGCAGCATCATCTCTTTAGTTGACAAAGTCATCAGCATAAAGCAGTTATTTCAAGGGTTTTAATGGGGTTTAAATTAGCATAATTATTAGTATTTGCTAAAATACTGATTTGATCAGCCCTATCTGTCAAACCTTCATCCAAAAGCTCGAAACCTCCTCTTTTTAATACTTATTTTTATATAGAATGTACAAAAATGGTATGAGAATTGCTCTCAAAATACTGCTTTTATCTATAGTTTGAGAATAATTATTTGTATGAACTAGCAGATAAAACACTTATACATCTGCTATACCTATTGCTATACCTATGAAACGTATCTTTACTCATCTGTTGTGCTTATGCATAGTAGGCATGGCGAATCCTGCAAATGCTCAGTTTTCCGATTCTGTAAAGATTTCTCTTGAAAAGGAGAAACTTGTTTTTCCTGGTAATACTCTTTCTATAGGGTTCTCTTTTGTATCAAAAGAAGGGAAGGTCTCTCAAACCAAAGGACTACTTAATGGAAAAATTCCCTGGCGCAAATTATATATTGAATCTACTATAGAGCCAAGGATTCGAAATGGGGTTTTGCATATACCTCATGATCTGGCTTTAATAAAGCAGAAATCGTTTACCATACGGGTGTATGACCGAAAGAAAAAAACTCTTTATTCTGAAATACCCATTCCTTATCATTTTCCGGTTGCTATTAAACCAGAATTGCCAGACGATTTTGTAAAAGCTCCTGGATTTAATACTCCTTTTGCACTGGCTCTTCAATGGAGTGATGGATCTACTTCTGTTGTAAATCAGAAAAGAGGAGGCATGATATCACTCGCTGATTTCAACTACAGAGTAGAAGGTGGCGAGATCAAACGCAATCATTTATATATATGGCCAGATGCCTATGCTATTCCCAATCATACTGTAGCCGTCTATGCATATAGTAAAGACTTTATAATCCCGGAAAGTGGTGCCGTTTCATTTAAACTCGATTACAAGGCCAAATATTCTTATAATACATCATCAAGTGATGGTAGAATGGGCTTTAGTGGCTCTTCTGGGTCAAATGGTTCATCCGGGTGTCATGGAGGGAATGGAGGATGGGGAAGTCCAGGTGAAAATGGAGAGCCAGGACATGATATAAAAGTTACGGTAGATGCTTATTTTGATGATATTCTGCAAACTACACTAGTTGATGCTAAGGTCACAGACTTGCAAACAGGTAGAAGTAACTTTTACCGAATTGATGCAGAACAAGGGAATTTGTTTATTAGAGCAAGAGGAGGAGATGGCGGACGTGGCGGGAGTGGTGGAAATGGTGGAGATGGAGGTGCCGGAGTTGATGGGAAAACAGAGACGAAGAAAAAGAAAATAAATGACAGTACGTATGTTGATGAAGTAATCCGGCATCCGGGAACACATGGTGGAAATGGAGGCGACGGTGGCAATGGTGCACCCGGCGGACATGGTGGAGATGGAGGAAACATTTACATATATCATACTAAAGCAGCCGAACCCTATCTTCATGTTATTAAGGCTATTAGCGTTGGCGGTTCTGGCGGATGGGGTGGTAGCGGAGGTTCAGCTGGTAGCGGAGGACGGGGTGGTAGTGGAGAGCCCAGTGGCCGAAGTGGCAGCAATGGAAGACCCGGAATGTCTGGTTTTAATGGTAGCAGTGGACGACGTGGAGAGGTTGTTTATTACCGAGAAAGGGAGTAAAGATATTTCTTTGATTAAGGAATCTATTTTGCTCTGATTTTTATTCACTCTGTGTTAATATATTGGATACAAAGTAATCTGTCAGTATCAGTTAACAAATTACTTTGTAAATATTTCTTTAAGATCTCTTCTTAACGTTCTGAGTGCGATTACCCAGGTAATTCCACAGAAAGCTAATGCATCAAATGCACTGGAAACTTCATTGCCTCTTGCCGCAAAAGGCTCATCAATCGCTCGGGGAATATGCAGAGAAATAACCCAGAACAATAACATTATACTAAACAGCAGCCCAATAACTCCTTCTCTTATTTTTAAAATAATAGCGGTTCCAGCAGCTATTAGAGCTACACCTGTACTATAAGTCCAAAATAAATGATCCGGCCACCATGCCGGAACTAAAATAGCTACATAGTCGGCATACAAAAAATGCATAATTCCAAAGCTAATCATAGGAATTGAAAATAGTGTACTTCCTAATGGTGTAAGCTTTTCCAGAAATCGCAGAGGCGCCACTATTCTTGCCTGTTCAGAGCTCTCCTGAAATGAACCTGCCATCACAAATGCACCTCCTGACAAGGCAAGTTCTTTTAATGCATCCAGCCACAAGGCCAGATGTAAACTACTATTGACTTCACCAAAGAGTTCGAATGGAATATGAACAAACAGAAACAAAAATAGAAATATCCCACCCACTAATAGTGCCGCCTCTTTACCTCTTTTGCCAATAATAATTGATACACCTGCCAATACTAATCCAATCCCTGTCAGATAAGCCCAGATAGATAGTAAAGGTAGATAGGATTGCCATGCAGGAAACTGAACATTTCGGAAATTACTATAAATAAACTGCTGGACTCCATATACAATCAACGCCGCACCATAAAATAAATGACCAATTTTAACAGATTCTTTCATATGTTTTGTGTGTATATTCGTTCTCCAAAACTTCTTTCTATCAGCAAGTTTGCTTACTGGGAAGTTGCTGGCAAAAGCAATAATCTACTGCATAAAATTATGGATGGTAGTTACGAATTGTATCATCAAAACCTGATCAAAACTCTGCAAAAGCAAACCAAATTACAGACAAAGCCTGCTTAAGATATGACTGACCAATACATTGTTAAAAAATGTCTGCTTGAGATCTTTAAAAAGAATGGATATTTAGAAGTAGACCGTCTGACTCAGAGAGACTTTGACCACATTAGCCAACGCATAGAAGATAACACAGGAACATTGATTAGTGGCATTACAATCAAACGGCTGCTGAATGGGGAGTTCAGTCGTTTACCTCAGATTGCAACACTAGATGCCATTTCCAGATATTTGGGGTATCACAATTGGCAAGAGTATAAAGCCCTTTTCAGGGATAAAGAAGAGAATCAGTTAGCGAAAGAAGATACTATTGATACAGAGAATCCTGTTCAGAAAGCCTCCTCGCTAACAAACAAGAGATTCAGACTAGCCGTTGTAATGTGTCTGGTTATTGGAGTTACTGCTGTACTGGGATTCATTCAGTTCTCTGAGAAGAAACCATTTGCCAATGTAGATCGAGCAACTTTATCTGCACGGACTAACACAAATAATGATATCCCTAATACAGTGGTCTTTACCTATAATGTAGATGAAGTACAAGCTGATAGCTTCTTTATTCAACAGTCATGGGATAGAAATCGGAGAGTTCGTATATCCAAAAATAATTATACTCTCACAGATATTTATTACGAACCAGGCTATCATATTGCCAAATTAATTGCCAATGATTCCGTTATCCGGACTATTGATATAAATATTCCAACAGACCGATGGTTTTTCTTTGCAAAAGATAATCCCAGCAGCAAGCCAGATTATATCTACACCAGTCAGATTATACACGATGGTATGTTGAATATAACAGAAGATGATCTACTAAATAGTCACATTGACATATACAAAGAGAAAGAGTATTTGTATACCTATTTTCCTGGCAAAATGCATGTTGATGGGGATAACTACATTCTAAAAGTCAGAATAAGGGTAAAAGAAGTGAAAAAAAATTCGTGTCCATATCTGATGCCCGAAATATTCTGTCAAAGGTATACAATGTTCTTTACCAGTACGCTTAAAGGTTGTTCCAGCGAGTCTATGGTACAGTTTGGAGAACACTTCATCAGTGGAAAAGAAACAGACTTGGCCTCTTTGGGTTTTGACGTAACACACTGGATGGACCTTGAAGTACGAGTCAAAGATAAACAAGCTGTGATCCGAATAAATAACAAAGACGTATTTGCAACTTCCTATAAAACAACCTCCAAACTTTTAACCGGGATTGGATTTATATCCAATGGATTATGTGAAATTGATTTTATTGAATTGAAAGGTTTAAATGGAGACATTGTTTACACAAATACCTTTGATAGTAATGTACACTAGCTTATAAAGCCAGTAATCGGATAGTAATGATTATTGACCTCTCCTTGTTAATTTTAGGTCACACCTTGACTTAAGCAATGCCATTACCCTTGTTCTGCTCTTTGCTTTTCAACCTGTAGAATATTATTCTGAATATCCTGCATAATCCATCGTGCCCACCAGCTTGCATAAAAATTAAAGGTTGTATTTAGCTTAAAATGACTATACAAATGCAATCTGTAAGTGTCTTTATTTAATTCTTCCAGTTCATATGTTCCGTTTAACACATCAAAATAATTACCCCCGATTACTACATGCTCATCCATTGTGGTAGATGGAATTTCATGTGGATAGGCTTTGATCGCAAATACCATTTTCTTTTTATCACTATACTCCAGTACAGTTTCATGAAATACAAGACCATTTGTAAAAATAGCCTCCCGATAAGCACCTACTCCTTCATAGTTAAGTTCTGCTTTCACAGGTCTTGGAAATCCCAGTGTTTTAGTTAACCAACCTTTGTCTTGCTCCTGAGAAATTTCTTTTACCCGAGTCACATTTTTCCAGATCGTATCTGCTGGAGCATGTATGTCGATATAGGTGTAAGCTGTATATGTACCAGGAAGAGAACCTATCCAGCTTTCTAATGGTGAACATAGGAATGGTAAAAGCATCAAAGTAGAAATGTAGATCTTCTTATCTTCCTTTCTTGATTTAAGAATGCCACCAATGATTCCACCTATTGTAGCTGCAAACAAAAATAATGGCAAAACCATTAACCAGCAGGCCCAACCCTCCCATGCAAATAGTAGTGTGATTACTAAAAAAGCAAAGATAGGTATCCAGGGAGTAAAAATTCTGTAAGCAGTGCGTCTGGCTTTATGAACCGGTAGTAAATATACTGCTAAAGCTCCCACTGTAGTTGGTACCAGAAACAAGAATGCTATAGACATCACTGAGAATAGATCATTCCAATTGACTACACCAAAGAGAGAGCGAATTACAATTGCATAAGCCGTAGGTATGGCAATAGGTTTTAGAGTAGTAAAAACTGTTTGCATATTCCTTAATTTATAGGATTTTAGGTTCTATTCTGACTGATGTTACTGCATCTTCCTCTATACAAGTCTTTAAATCTATTAGTCTTTGCCTTACATTATTTCGAAGATTGCGCTTAATGAAATAACTTAAAATCTGCAAAGGAAAACGCAATTCAAAAGAATACAGAAAGATTACCTCGGTTTGGCTTGCTGACAGGTCTTTGAATGTCCATGAGCCTAGAAATGTTTTAAACAGAAAAGGACCTTTTGTCATTTTAATAGCTGTAACTCTGGGTCTGTTAAATGTCACATATTCTGTTTCCATACCCAGACCATTGCGAGCTACACAATAAGCCTTAACACCTTTGCCTGCCTTGGTGGCACCTTCTATTAAATCTGCTTTTGTCAGAAATGTATCCCATTTAAGTCTGTTTGTATAATCCTGAGTATAGTCAAACACTTTTGTTGCTGACGCATGGATAAGGATTTTTTCCGAGAACTTGATTGTATTCTTCATGAGAGTATCATTTTATAGATATGTTATCTACTCAACCTCTTGTATTGTAACCAACTGTGAACTGGAGAATATGGATTGTGGAGAAACTACAGTTTCATCCAATGGTATTTTATGACCATAACGTGTTTTTAGCATTTTCTTTACTATATCATTTGTTAAGTCAAACTCTCCAAGTTTTTGAAGTCGACCCAACTCAATTCCTGCACCACTTTTGTATACTTTCCAGATAAGTTCAGAACAGTATACCTTGTCGTCGCTCCAGCTAAAGGCTACATCATAGTCTTTGCCTTTGAATTGTTCTCCTGCCTGTTTCATTCGTTGTAATGTATTTTCGGTCAGAACAGAATCTACATTTCTCAGGCGTTTAACAACATAATGGCCATTTTTACCCCGTAAAATCCATTGGGCCAGAGGTGTAATCTTTACAGGTTGTACCGCCTCAAATACATAGTAATCCTCTCTGTTTTTATAGATGATACCACAATGAGAATATTTAGACTTTGTGGCTAGCTGAATAGCCTTACTTTGCTCCGAAAGTGAAGTTTGAAAAATTAAGTCACCCTCTCTGAGTTTGGCCAGCACTAACGGAGTGATTACATCATGTGGTTTAGAAATACTGCAAAGCATTGTCAAACTATAAAACCCGGTCAAAACCAATAATCGCATCATTATAAATACATCTGTTTCACACTATCTATCTGAATCTGTAACTAACATCAAATTTAGTCTTAAATCCTGGAGATTAGTACATCTTGGGTAAATGTTTGAGTATGATATCCTTTTACAATCATGCAGGACACTACAGGATGAAAGTTCACCGACAGAAGAGTTTTTTAGTAATAAAGTGTAAGATTTTCTTTTAATTATACAAGCGGATTTTCCTCCACTTACTAATCCAATTTATATTCATGGGGTCTTTTCTCGGTGTTTTCTTTCATGCTTTAGGTGGGTTTGCCTCAGGTAGTTTTTATTTACCTTTTCGTAAAGTCAAACAATGGTCCTGGGAAAGTGCATGGATTGTTGGAGGTGTAGCATCCTGGATTATTGTTCCCTGGCTAATGGGAAGTTTAACAGTAAAAGAGTTGGTGGCCTCTATCACAACTACTGCGATAGATACCTTAGGATGGACGTATTTCTTTGGTGTACTGTGGGGAATTGGAGGGCTTACATTCGGATTAGCTATGCGATATCTGGGTATTTCACTGGGTATGGCAATCGCTTTAGGATATTGTTCTGCATTTGGTACATTGATCCCTCCTATCTGGGATGGTAAATTTAATGAACTCATTTCTACCCGTACAGGAATATTTACACTGGCAGGAGTAGTTGTCTGCCTATTGGGAATTGCAGTGTGTGGGCGTGCAGGTATGATGAAAGAGAAAGAACTGAGTGGAGAACAGAAGAAAGCAACCATAGCTGAGTTTGATCTGAAAAAAGGAATTGTGGTAGCTACCATATCGGGTATCCTTAGTGCCTGCTTTGCCTTTGGATTAGCTGCTGGCAAACCCATCGCCTTGAAAGCTGTCGAATTTGGAACAGATCCTTTATGGCAAAATAATGCAATCTATCCTGTATTACTCCTTGGAGGCTTTACAACCAACTTCATCTGGTGTATGATTCTCAATCAGCGTAATAAGTCCTTTGGTGATTATACTAACTCTCAGACTCCCCTTAGCCGTAATTATTTTTGGGCAATGCTTGCAGGCACAACCTGGTATTTCCAGTTTTTCTTCTACGGCATGGGAGATAACTACTTAAGTGGTGATTTACGGTTTGCTGGTTGGACTATGCACATGGCATTTATTATTACCTTTAGTACATTGTGGGGATTGTTGTTGAAAGAATGGGCGGGTGCAAGCTCCAAAACATTTATGGTTGTTTACATAGGCCTATTTCTGATTGTATTTTCAACTGTATTAATAGGATTAGGCAGCAGCCTGTAAAACAATACCAAATTGCCAAGAACTGATACCTCTTGATTAATTCATTTATAATATGAAACCGTTTATTTACCTGTTTTTAATCTTTATTGCTGGTACGTTAGCAGCACAAACTCTTCAAGTAAAGGACTTGTCATGTGAACACAAAGTCAATCCAATTGGAATAGATGTACGACAGCCTCGCTTGAGCTGGAAGTTGAATAGTGACACCCGAAATACTATACAGGATTCCTATGAAATTCGAGTAGCTACGAAACAGGATTTTTCTGTTCAGAGTCTGGTTTGGAGTTCGGGTAAAGTAAAGTCATCAGAATCGATACTACAAATTTATAAAGGAAAAGCGACAGAATCCGGGAAGCGATATTACTGGCAGGTACGTGTATGGGATACGAATGACAAAGAGTCTGCATGGAGTGAAGCAGCTTTTTGGGAAATGGGAATCCTATTGCCAACTGAGTGGAAAGCCAAATGGATAGCACCTGGAATGCCTGGCGATACACTAAAAGCCAGTTCTGCTTCATTGGCTCGAAAAGAATTTACGATTAACAAACCTATCGCTTCTGCGAGGGTATATGTGACAGCCTATGGTATGTACGAACTTTATCTGAATGGACAGCGGGTTGGACAAGACTTACTGACTCCAGGCTGGACCAGTTATAATAGTAGGCTACAGTATCAGGTTTATGATGTGACAGAACAGGTCAGACAGGGAAAAAATGCAGTAGGTGCTATGATCGGAGATGGGTGGTACAGGGGAACGATAGGCTTTGATAATAGCTGGAATTTTTACGGCAATCAACTGGCATTGCTATGTCAGTTACACGTCCGCTATCAGGATGGATCTCAGGCCATTGTTGGAACAGATGAAACATGGAAGGCAACTCAGGATAGCCCTGTACGCAGCTCTGAGATTTACAACGGAGAGGTATATGATGCCCGTATGGAAAAGAAAGGCTGGAATGTTGTGGGGTTTAATGATAAAAGCTGGCATAAAGTACGCTTAGTGACTCATACCTTTTCCAATTTGATAGGTTCTGCTGGTGTACCCGTACGAAAAATACAAGAGATTAAGCCTAAAAATATATTTCGGACTCCGGAAGGAACACTAGTTGCCGATATGGGGCAAAATATGGTAGGATGGATTCGATTAAAAGTAAGCGGCTCTGCTGGTACAAAAGTCGTATTACGTCACAGTGAGATTCTGGACAAGAAAGGAAACTTCTATACAGCTAATCTTCGTCAGGCTAAACAACGCATTGAATATATCCTTAAAGGAGAGGGTGAAGAGACCTTTGAGCCACATTTTACCTTTCAGGGCTTCCGCTTTGTTGCTATAGAAGGATTTCCTGGAGATATAAAGCCTGAGAACCTAACAGGCATTGTCATTCATTCAGACATGAAGCCTATCGGTACATTTGAGTGCTCAAATGCATTAGTCAACCAGTTACAACATAATATTCAATGGGGACAAAAAGGCAATTTTGTGGATGTACCTACAGACTGCCCTCAACGGGATGAACGTCTTGGATGGACAGGTGATGCACAGGTATTTTGTCGCACTGCTGGATTTAATATGGATGTAGCTGCTTTTTTCACCAAATGGATGCGTGATGTAGCAGCAGATCAGTATTCAGATGGAGGTGTTCCGTTTGTTATTCCGGATGTTTTAAAGAAGGTGATGAAAGGAACCTCTGCTGGTTGGGGGGACGTAGCCCTGATTACACCTTATACCTTATACCAAATTTATGGGGATAAACAGATGCTGGAAATACAATATCCAAGTATGAAAGCCTATGTGGAATATATTCATTCCAAAGCTGGCAAATCAAATATCTGGAGAGGAGGAAGTGTGTTTGGTGACTGGCTTTTTTACAGACCAGGGATAAATAGTCATCCAGAACCAGACGGATATACAAATAATGACTACATAGCTACAGCTTTTTATGCCTATTCAACCCACCTGCTTAAAGAAACTGCACATATCCTGGGCAAACAGGAAGATGAGAGTCAGTATGCTAAATTGTTTGAACAGATTAGGGAGACATTTATCAAGGAATATGTAACACCTGCTGGACGCATTGCTTCCGACTCGCAAACCGCCTATGTATTAGCTTTAATGTTTAACTTACTACCTGCAGATCTGAAGCCAATGGCTACTCAGCATCTTGTAGATGATATCAAAAGTCGTAGAAATCATCTATCGACAGGATTTTTAGGTACACCCTATCTATGTCATGTGCTTTCAGACAATGGGCATACAGAGGTAGGTTACGATTTATTACTACAGGAGTTCTATCCGTCATGGCTCTATCCTGTTAAAATGGGAGCAACTACGATCTGGGAACGTTGGGATGGAATGAAACCAGACAGTACGTTTCAGGATGAAGGAATGAATTCATTTAATCACTATGCGTATGGTGCTATTGGTGATTGGATGTATCGGGTTGTAGCAGGTATTGAAGTTGGCAAGCCTGGGTATAAACATATTCTTATCCAGCCTCAATTACCATCAGATGGCCGACTTACCTATGCAAAGGCCAGCGTGAACAGCCCATACGGAGAAATTATGTCAGGTTGGGAACAGAAAAACGGACAATTGAAAGTTACCATCACTATCCCTGCCAATACAACAGCAACTATTCGGTTGCCAAGAAGTAATGCTTCTGATATCAAAGAGAATGGGCAAGCTCTCACTGCTGCTAACAAGTCAGCAAAAATGGATAAAGATACAACAGTAATAGAAGTAGGATCAGGACAATATGTATTTGAATATCCTTTGAAATAGAAAAGAGCATTACAAAAAATAGCCCATATTCAGAATATGGGCTATTTTTTTGCGAGGTGTATATTCTTAGTTGTTAACCACAATTACTACAGGGCCTTTCTTTGCTTGTGTTACTACAGAAGGTGCCAGCATGGCTGCATTCAAACTCTCTACCAACTCCTTCGCATGTTGATCTACTTGCTGTTTAATATCTTTCCAAACCATATTGTGCCACATCTTATCTCCCTCTACACGATATGGATATTTATCAGCAGTTGTAAGTGCGTTTAAAGAAACACGTGCCTGGTGAGTAAAATTGGTAATTTCATAACTATATTGTTTATCTCCTTCATGAATACGAAGTGCAACTACATAAAAAATAGTACCTTTTGAGTATTCATTACCAGAGGTAACTTTACTGACATATTGAAATGCTCCAACTCCTTTGAAGATACCTTGTTCGTTACGCATCTTTGCCTCTTGTGCATCAACAGGATGCTTAGTATGATTATCAAACCAATTCCATGCATTGGTTACCGCTGCATCGGGTGTCAGACGTGCATTATAGGCAAGTGTATCAGTATATCTTACTTTAGGCAATTGAGCCCACACAGATACTACACAAAATAACATTACTACTGTTGATGTAAAGATCTTCATGCTGGATCAGATTTATATGCTTGACAATGTGGCTTATATAGAGGGTCTTACGTAGAAGCCTAGCTAAAGGTTTATGTATAAAAATACATTTTCTTACTCGTTAAGCCTGTATTTCTGCCTATGCTAAGTTCGCTAGAATCACTTGTATCTATAGTTGATTTGCAATTGATATACTACAAGTGCATGTATTTTCTTAAGTATTATATTACAGGAGTAATGTGCAGGACGTGAGATATTAAAAAAGTTATATTTTTAAATATAATATCTGCTTAATCATTTAGTGAAAAAGTCATAAATGAATTGGTGCACAATATGTACTATAGTTTAAATAGACTACTTATATCTGGAAAAGTTATATAAACTACATTTAGAAGAGCCTTTAATGTATTTTTTTTATGCCTTTAGAGATGACTTCAATTATTCTTTTGATTTATAAATGGATTTGTGCCCTGTTTTATCTTTGATCACCGCAGTATGGACGAAGTAGGCGAAGCAGTATTGTATGCTTTTATCTATAAATCTTACATAAGCTTTCTGCAAAAAGTTTTTAAAAGAGTTTACCTCTTACATAAAAAGAGCCCCACTCTGTTGAATAGGGCTCTTTTTATGTAAAGAATTTTATCTATTATAATCCTTTAAAGTCAAAAGTCTCCAGATAAGAAGTTGTGAACTTACCAGTTCTAAATCCTTCATCATCCATCAGTCGGATGTGGAATGGAATAGTTGTTTTGATACCTTCAATAACGAATTCCTGTAAGGCACGTTTCATCCGTACAATAGCCTCTTCACGAGTCTGAGCACTTACGATCAATTTAGCAATCATAGAGTCATAATTTGGAGGTATTGTATAGCCTGCATATACATGACTATCTACACGTACTCCATGTCCTCCCGGCAGGTGTAGATTCAGAATTTTACCTGGGCTTGGGCGGAAACCATTAGCGGGATCTTCCGCATTGATACGGCACTCAATGGCATGCAAGTTAGGCTCATAGTTATTACCAGAAATAGGTACACCTGCAGCCACCTTAATTTGCTCTTTAATCAAATCAAAATCTGTTACTTCTTCTGTAATAGGATGCTCTACCTGAATACGGGTATTCATTTCCATAAAGTAGAAATCACCATGTTTGTCTACCAGAAACTCTATAGTACCAGCACCTTCATAGTTAATGGCACTAGCACCTTTGATCGCTGCTTCGCCCATTTTACGGCGTAATTCAGGTGTAATAATTGGTGAGGGCGTTTCTTCCACCAACTTCTGATGACGGCGCTGAATCGAACAATCTCTTTCTGACAGGTGACATACCTTACCATATTGATCTCCTACCACCTGAATCTCTATATGGCGAGGCTCCTCAATATATTTCTCCATATAGAGACCATCGTTTCCAAAAGAGGCTCCTGCTTCCATTTTTGCATCATTCCATGCTTTCTCAAATCCATCTTCATCACGAATGATTCGCATCCCTTTTCCACCGCCACCAGCAGTTGCTTTGATAATAACCGGATATTTGATTGCCTTAGCCAGCTCTTTTCCTTCTTCAAGAGAACCTAATAAACCATCAGAACCTGGAATAGTAGGTACTCCGGCAGCTTTCATAGTTGCTTTGGCAGATGATTTATCACCCATTGATTCAATCATCTCTGGTGATGGTCCTATGAACTTAATATTGTATTCCTGACAAATACGGGAAAAATCTGCATTTTCAGATAAAAAACCGTATCCAGGGTGAATTGCATCTGCATTTGTAATTTCGGCAGCTGCAATAATATTGGGTATATTCAGATAGGATTGTCGGCTGGGAGGAGGACCGATACATACAGCTTCATCTGCAAAGCGAACGTGTAGGCTATCTTTATCTGCTGTAGAGTAAACGGCAACTGTTTTGATCCCCATCTCGCGGCACGTACGAATAACACGTAATGCAATCTCACCGCGATTGGCAATTAATATTTTTTTAAACATATAACAATAGATGAGAAATGGGTAAGGAAGTAAGAGTATAATTGAGTGAATAAACAAGCTATCTACTGACGAAGTCAGATCTTGTAAAGCTTATTTATTCAACTACTCAATTGCTCATTTACACATTCAGTAAATTAGTTTGGCTCTACAATAAATAGAGGCTGATCATATTCAACAGGAGTAGCATTTTCTACCAATACTTTTACAATACGACCTGATACTTCACTCTCGATCTCATTGAACAGCTTCATTGCTTCAATAATGCAAACTACCTGACCCTTTTTGACTTCTGCCCCAACTTCTACAAAAGCAGGTGTTTCAGGATTAGATGAACGGTAGAATGTTCCGATCATAGGAGAACGAACAATAACAGTATTGCTTGATGCAGCTACAGGTTCCGCTGCAGGTATAGATACTACAGGCTGAGTAGCTACAGTCTGAACAACAGGAGCAATTGGAGTTGCAACAGGAGCAAATATTTGCTGAGAGGTTGTTTCAATTGCCTTGGTTACAAGACTACTGCTACGTTTTACATTTAATTTAAAGCTTTCTGTTTCAATATTTACCTCGTCAAGTCCGGATTTGGCAATAAAGTCAATAAGATCTTGGATTTCTTTTGCTTTCATGTTTCTATTTTACGTTTGTCGTGTTATATCTGGTTAGTGTGCCAGTTTGCACAGATAGTTATTCATCAGGAAATTATCTCTATAGAAAATTAAGCCTGAACAAATACATTAAGCGAATTTACTTCCGTCATACGCCCATTTCATATATGCGGCACCCCAAGTAAAACCACCCCCAAATGCTGCAAAAATAATATTATCACCTTTCTTTAAAAGATGCTCATAATCCCATAAAGCCAATGGTAATGTAGCATCTGTCGTATTACCATACTTGTGGATATTGATCATTACTTTATCTTCCCCAATTCCCATGCGTTGAGATGTAGCGCTGATAATTCGTAAGTTTGCCTGATGTGGACATAACCAAGCAATATCGTCAGATGTTAAATGATTACGCTCCATTACTTCTGCCGCAACATCAGCCATATTTTTTACAGCAAACTTAAATACCGTAGCTCCTTCCTGATGAATAAAGTGCTCCCGATTCGTTACTGTTTCAATGCTGGGTGGACGACGGCTTCCACCTGATTTTTGAACCAGATATTCCACTCCAGATCCATCTGTTTTGAGTACAAAATCCTGCAAACCATAACTAGGATCTGTAGAAGGTTCTATTAGTACGGCGCCAGCTCCATCACCAAAAATAATACAGGTAGTACGATCCTGATAATCAACAATAGATGACATCTTATCCGCTCCTACTACAATAATCTTCTTGTAACGTCCTGTCTCAATAAACTGAGAAGCTGTCACCATTGAGAATAAAAATCCTGAACATGCAGCCTGCACATCATAGCTAAATGCTTTTTTTGCCCCAACCATATCAGAGATAAGGTTAGCTGTAGCTGGAAAAACAAAGTCAGGGGTAGTGGTGCAACAGATTATTAAATCAATATCCAGAGGATCTGTATTTGTCTTTTTTAGTAGTCCTTCTACGGCCTTAGCCCCCATATGTGAACTGCCTTGATTTTCTCCTTTTAAAATTCTCCGTTCCTTGATCCCTGTGCGACTAGTGATCCATTCATCATTAGTGTCTACCATCTTTTCCAGTTCTGCATTGGTCAACACATAGTCAGGTACGTACCCATGGATACCTGTAATTACAGCTTTAATGGCGGTCATTCGAATGAGTTAAAATTGAATAGAGAAAAGGATAAAAGTTAGATGAGATAAGAACACAAAAATGAATTTAGTGCCTTTATTACTCTTATTCTAACTTTTAACCTTTTAGTAAAATAGTATGTATATAAAAGAAAAACTGGCTCAAAAGCATGGAGAGTACCAGTTTTTTTGAGCCAGTTTAAACAGATTTATTTTCCAAGGCTTGTTTAATCTTTGTAAGAACTTTTGATTCCACCATTTTAACTGCAAGTGAAATCATGTTTTTCACGGCAAGAGGGGATGAGATTCCGTGTCCAATAACAACATTTCCGTTTACTCCCAGAATCGGACTTCCTCCAATCGCTTCATAATTGAATTCACTTAAGAAGGAATCTTCAATTCCACGGCGATGGAATATGTCATAAAATGATTCTGACATCTTAAGAATAATGTTTCCGGTAAAACCATCACATATTAGGACATCTGCTTTGTCTGTAAACAAATCCCGTCCTTCAATATTGCCGATAAAGTTAATCTTCTTATTTACTTTAAGAAGTTGATGAGCCTGTTGTGAGATCAGGTTTCCTTTTTGTTCTTCCTCTCCTATGTTAACCAGCCCTACACGAGGGTTAGCAATGTTTAACACACTTTTAGCATACACACTACCCAGTTCAGCAAATTGATCCAGCACTTCAGGCTTACAATCTGCATTGGCTCCAACATCCAGTATTACACCATGTCCTCCATCCTGTTTTGGATAAAAAGATGCTATAGTAGGACGTAGTATACCTTCGAGTGGCTTTACGCTAAACATAGATCCCACCATCATTGCCCCTGTATTACCCGCGCTACAAAATGCGTCTACCTTGCCTTCTTTCAAAAGATGAAAGCCAATGGCAATACTAGATCGTGTTTTCTGAGTAAGTGCTTTGGTCGGATGTTCGGCCATAGCAATTATTTCAGGCGCATGTATTACTTCAACAACAGAAGTAGAAAAGGCAGGCACATGTAAAAGAGCTTGAATTACATCTTCCTGACCTACCAGAATTAACTCAACATCGGCGGGCAAGGCTTCACCGGCTAATAATGTACCTTCGACAATAGCTTCGGGGGCAAAATCACCTCCCATTGCGTCTATCGCAATTTTCATGTAGGCGTTTAGTGGCTGGTGGAAAAATAAAACAGGCAAGTAGCAATAGGCAATCAGCAATAAAAGTTACTCAACTGCGTGTTGCCTATTGCTACTTGCCTATTGATTTTGCTTGCTCAACAATACAACAATTCTGTGTATTAAGCAATAGCAGTGTAGTTTTCAATAACTACTTTGCCATTATAGTATAGATCTCCGTTTACAACGTATGCACGATGACGTATGTGAGGAGTTTCTGTCGATTGGCAGATAGAGATAGCTTTAGGTGTAGCTACGTCATGCGTACGACGTTTGTCCCGACGGGTTTTGGAAATCTTTCGTTTAGGATGTGCCATTTTCTATTTTAATTTATTGTTTTTTACAAAGGATTTGGTAATTGTTTTATAGAGTTTTTCTTCTTAATTAATAAAGAGAAAACCCTGATTGTATTAATTATTATTCAATTTTCGCAATGCTGCCCAACGCGGATCTATATTTTCTTCGTCCTTCTCTTCTGAAGTTTCCTCCTCCTCTTTAGATCTATAAACTAACAAGCCTTCCTCATTTTCTTCATATTGCTGATCTGCAAATTTAGGATGGATCTTTTTCATTGGGATCGCCAAAACTATAAACTCATAAATATATTGAGCTACATTTATGGTTGCTGTATGACGATTAATAATTTCAATCTCATCTGTGAGTTCCTTATCATCCTCTCCAAACTTCAGAATATGCTTTTCCTCTATATCTAGAGGATAGTCAAATTGTTCTAATGAACGATCACACGTTAACTCAATACTACCTGTAATATGAAAGTTCAGCTGAATCATTGTTGCTGACTTATCCAGGTACAACTCCACTTTAAATACTCCATTCTCAACCAGACTATTTTCAAATAGTTTGAAAAAACTGTTGTTTCCCTTAAAATCAAATGTATAGGCCTTATCTTTAAGGCCGATAATGTCTATATCAAAGTCTTTCAGATCTTTCACGGGACACCCTCCAAAAATTAGAACCGCAAAGGTAAATATATATTTTTGATTTAGAAACATCTTTCTTGAAGATTTTATCACTTTTGTTGATTTCTGGTATTGTACTTAAAGTTGAAAAGATCGATAAAGATTATACAGGTTTACTGCTTTTCGGTTGAGAGTAAGGTTTATCCTATTTCTTGCTGGTAATCACGCTATACATTGATGTATTTTTGTAGTAAAACAGTTTACTATTGAATTGAATTTTACATCGTATAGCCAGCGTTTAGTATGAAAAAAGTACTTGTTTCTGCCAGCCTGATTGTTTTAGGATGGTTCACCCAAACAAATGCCCAGACAAAATTACATTTGGGGCTCACCAGTGCATATAACGGAACATTTGTATTGGACAAAGGATTATCCGAAGATCCTCGTTATAGTGCGAAACCTACCTACAATTTTGCTCCTATTGGATTTACGGCAGGAGTAGACTTTGGAAGAGGATTTGGCTTACAATTAGAGTCTATCTTCTCAAAACAAGGACAGGTTTTTGAAATTATAGATGTGGCAAAACAAGTTATAGGACAACGAAATGTAGATTTGAGTTACATTCATTTACCTCTGTTGTTACGTTCCTTTGGTACTGGCACTGCCCGTACACGTTTCAACTTTATGTTTGGTCCTCAATTATCATTACTTACAAACGGTAAAGAGATCTATGATCAGTACAGAGCCGGAACGTTACAGTTACCTCCAGGCGCAGATGCTCCTACCGATCCAAATACGGGTGAACCGGTAAAAGTAAATTCAGATGGGACATATGAATACCCAGCTACCAAGCAAACTATATTTAGTACAGAAGCTAAGAATGCGATAGAAAGATTTAAGAAAACAGATGTCCAGATTGCATTTGGGATAGGTGCTGATATTGATCTTGGGAATAATCTATATCTATCTACACAGGTTCGGGCAAACTATGGCTTTGTAGATATGAGAAATGAAGATCTGGTAAATGAATTGAAGGATAAAACAGCTAAACAAGCTATTAATGATTTGTTTGGACGTAGAGCTAATTTACTTGTTGGTGTACAGTTAGGGTTGCATTGGATGTTTGGGGGGAACCGTTCTTCCGCAGGTGGAAATAACGGTGTTCCAAGTCGTTAATATATTTTACTAAATTTTAGAATTTTCTAGTCTCACTAAGTACCTGATCGGAATTCACATCAAAAGTTTTATTGCGCACAATTCTATACAAGCAATTGTTTGCGGTGAATTCCGATCAAAATAAAAATTGTTGTGAATTATGTGCAAGAGAAAAAACGACTAGAGTTCCGGTCAAAATGAAATCTGCAATTAGTTATGTGCACCGCTGGAAATGATCGGAGTTCTAGTCAAAAGCAAAATTGCCGTAATTAAAACGTAATTCATTAGCCGATAGATAGGACTGCTTTGCGATTACCAAAAAACTGTTTGCGGTGAACTATACACAAATTGGAAATTTTCTCTAAAAACGGTCACTATCTTTTCCTAAGATTCACGATGACTTAGATACCTTATCAATAAAAAAGGAGATACTTAAGAGTATCTCCTTTTTTATTGATAGTATAAAATATTAGGCTACTGCCCGAAGAGCATCAGGTGTTGGTTCATTCTTACTAGTTTGTAATTGGCTGATCCAAGTTTGAGCTGTATTTAAGTCTGCAAATACTCTTAAAGGTACTATTCCGGATTGTTTATTCTGAAAATCGTTTAATGAAACAGACATAAAGAAATCTTCAGGCATTACGTTTGCGCAGGCCTGATAACCTATTTTGATCATTTTAGGCATATATTCTTCATCCAGCCATTGAGTAATAGCGCCGAACCCACCTTCGTATTCTCTCAGATCTGCAATAACATAGTTAGCTTCATAATAACGGAATACTTCCCATATTCTCTCAAATCCACTTTTAGCCTCATCTGCGGATATGTAACCAGACCAGGAAGCTATAACTGCATTCAGTTCACGATTGTAACCTACAGATAGATATGAAGATTCCATATATTTATTTATTTTATGTATCAAAGGTGGCCTTTTTGAGACAGGTATTCAATTCAAGAATGGCTAAAAATTACACAGAGCAGGTATTAGTTAAAAAAGTGTGCCTGAGTATGAATTCGTAAGTTTTTTGGTGGTTATCGTAATAGTAAAACTCCTTTTTAAGTTTATTTGCTCATATGCATCATGTAACTTACTGATTCTCTTATTAATAATTGAGCTAAAAAAAGGTAAACCTTAAACGGCTTCTTTTTTCTGGAAAAACATAGATTGTCAGAGGAGTAGAGTAAAAAGGTATGAAAAAGGGATATTTCTGTAAAAAAGATATTTTTCTTACAAGGAAAGATATACTATATACATGGAAGAAAAATAACTGACTAGCTACTTTCCAGTATCAATGGGGAATATATGGGGTTAATAGAGGGCAGAATATAAGTCTGGAATGTAGAATAAAACACTAGTTTGATACTTCAGGAATAAGGATTTTTCCGTCTTTCATTTCTAGTTTCCGATCGGCCATATTAGCTAGATCTTCATTGTGTGTGACAATCACAAATGTCTGACCAATCTCATCTCTGAGTCTGAAGAAGAGTTGATGAAGTTCCTGTGCATTTTTGGAGTCAAGATTGCCGCTTGGTTCATCTGCAAAAACTACCAGAGGCGAATTAATAAGAGCTCTTGCAACAGCTGTACGTTGTTGTTCACCACCAGACATACGGGACGGAGTATGATCAAGACGATTTTTAAGGCCCAGCATAAGCAATAATTCTGTGGCCCGAGCCTGTACTTTTTTAGCGTCCTTATTACTTAAATAGCCTGGTATACAGACATTTTCAAGTGCTGTAAATTCAGGAAGAAGATTGTGGAACTGAAAAATGAAACCTATATTCTGATTTCTAAAATCTGCCAGTGCTGAACTGCGAAGATTTACAACATCCTGGCCATTAATACGAACAAGACCTGTATCAGGCTTATCAAGAGTGCCCATAATATGCAGAAGAGTACTTTTACCTGCTCCGGAAGCTCCTACGATAGAAACAACTTCTTTGCGACGAATAACCAAGTCTATTCCTTTCAACACTTGTAACGTGTTATAAGACTTTGAGATATTTTTGACCTCTATCATGCGTAATTATGGAGTATATGCACAAATGTATTTAATATTCGGGAATATAGATACGTAATAGTTGTTTAGTTCTTACATTTTATTGGATAAATAATAGGGTATAACTTGTAAACCTTCTAATCTGATAAGATGGTTTTGTATAATTTATATGAATATTAAGTTGATAATCAATATATTGCTTTTAAAATCAGCATATCTATAATTATCAGAAAATAGACGTTGATAGAAGTCCTATAGTTCGCACCCAAGTGATTCTTTTGAAAATTCTCTATAAATCCAGACTGTGATATATTTATATTTAAATCATACATTCTGATACTTAGGATATTTTCCTTTCATGCCTTTATAGTAAGACTTCATTGCTTCTACATCTTTTTCATAGTCACCGGTTGGATAAAAAACAGCCTTTAGTCCGGTTGTTTTTCGACCATAATCAAGATAAGCCAGTACTATAGGTACATTAGCCCCCATTGCTACTCTGTAAAAGCCTGTTTTCCAGTCTTTGACATATTTTCTGGTTCCTTCTGGCGGTATTAATAAAATCATTTCATCATGCTTGTTAAGCTCGTCAATCATGGCATCTACTAAACCTCCATGTTTGGAACGATCTACAGGAATTCCACCAAAGGCGCGCATAATAATACCAAGAGGAAACCGAAACAGTTCTTTTTTGGCAAGATAGTTTGTCTTGAGACGAAGAATAAGTAATGCTGCCATAGCAATAGGAAAGTCCCAGTTGCTGGTATGTGGCAAACCTATCATTACATATTTCTTCAATGTTGATGGAACTTCATTCTTCACTTTCCAGCCTATAAGCCAGAAATACAGCCGGGCTATAAAACGCATCATACAATAAGGATAAATCAACAATCAGCTAGCTGATATTTTTCCTGCGAAAATATGTGTTGTATCTGTTTAAACAAAACACATATTCTATCCTTTTGTTTTGTTACATCCTTATTTATGAGAAAAAGAGTTATATATGACCCTGACTCACAAATACAAAAAATACTTATTGTTTCAAGTGCCCTATTTCCTTTCCCTTTTGTTTTTCTTCATACAGGTTTTTCAATTGCGGGGCTATTTCTTTTGTGTATTTATATCCAATCGAAAAGAGTTCTTGGGCTTTGCTGGCATCTAGTGTTGTAAACCGACAAAGTTCTGGTGGTTCGATGAAATAGTCACAGCGCAGGATTCTATCTTGGATATTATTTTGGATAGCTAATAATAAGCTGCGTTCCATAACTGTACGCATGTTAATTATTGGTAAGGTGTTTCCACATGGGTTACTATGTACACCCACTATAAAATCGCATTGATTGAGCAGAGGTTCTACGGGCAGATTATTGAGTATACCCCCGTCTACCAGCAACTTATTGCCAACACGAAGTGGCTCAAATAAAACGGGTATACAACTGGAAGCCAGAATAGGTTGGATCAGAGGTCCGGAATTGAAGTAAACAATTTCGCCGGTCTGTATCTCGGTAGCATTAATCGTTAGTGGAATGTTGAGTTGTTCAAATGAATTATGGGGGAGATATGTTTCCAGAAATTTTTCTATTTTCCCTAGTTTCAGAAAACCGGTTAATTGTGTTGAGAGACTAAATACTGAACGAATCTTTGCTCTCTGAAAAATATCCATAATATCTTTGGGCAGGTAGCCATTAGCATATAAAGCACATACAATACTCCCTGCACTTGCTCCCGACAGCTTTGTTGGAACAAAGCCTTCTTCCAATAACGCCTGAAGTACACCAACATGTGCAAATCCTCTTGCACCTCCTCCAGACAATGCCAAACCTATTTCCATATTCTAGTCCTGATGTTTATAAGATAGTTTATTACTGATTTGTTAGTGCAAGCCATTCTATAAGTGCTCCTTGTTTCTCTATCCGAATACCTTTTTCTGTATGTTGTACAACAGCACACTCTGTGATAGGGTCATGTTCAAAGAATAAAATCCAGTCCTTTTCCACGGCCTGATCTAGAATTGTTGCTTTTTCATCCATTGTAAGTAGGGGCCTTACATCATAACTCATTACATAGGGTAACGCAATATGGCCTGTGGAAGGAATGAGATCAGCCATATACACAATTGTTTGATTACCAATTTGTATTTTAGGTAATAACATCGCTTCTGTATGGCCTTCTACAAACAGAAAGTCTATATTGGCAAAAGGTGAAGCTTGCCCTTCTTCAATCCAATGCAATTGGCCACTTTCCTGTAAGGGTAGAATATTCTCTTTCAAGAAACTTGCTTTTTCCCTAGGATTAGGTTGTATTGCCCATTGCCAATGTCTGGGTGTAGACCAGTAACGGGCGTTTTTAAAAGTTGGAAAGTATTTCGTTTTATCTGTATCACAGCTTACGGCTCCACCTACATGGTCAAAGTGCAAGTGAGTCAGAATAACATCTGTAATTTCATCTGGAGAAAATCCGGCATTCTGTATAGACTGTAATAGGCTGGCAGTACCATGCAGATAATAATAGCTGAAAAATTTTGCATCCTGTTTATTACCCAAACCAGTATCAACTAGTATCAGACGCTTGCCGTCTTCAATTAACAAACACCGCATTGCCCAACTGCACAAATTATTTTCATCAGAAGGATTAAGTTTTTGCCAGATACTTTTGGGTACAACTCCATACATTGCTCCTCCATCTAGTTTAAAGAAGCCAGTATCAATTACATGAACCTGCATAAAAGAAAAAGTCGTTAAAGAGTTACAAGCAAGTTATTAGTTTTTCACATATAACCTACCATTCTCTATTAACGACTTTCCAATGGAGATATTTTCAGTAAATGAACTTCTATTAATCTTTGAATACACCCATTGAACCGAATTTTTCAATGCGCTGATTAATTCTCTGTTGTGGACTTAAAGCACCAAGCTCTTTCAGTGTATCAGTAATAACCTGCTTGATTGTTTGTGCCATACCTGTAGTATCTGTATGCGCACCACCGAGAGGTTCTGGAATAATGCCATCTACAAGACCAAATTGCTTCATATCTTCTGCAGTCAACTTCAGGGCTTCAGCGGCTTGCTCTTTGTAATTCCAGCTACGCCAGAGAATTGACGAACAGGATTCTGGAGAGATAACAGAGTACCAAGTATTTTCCAGCATTAATACCCGATCTCCTATACCGATTCCCAAGGCTCCTCCCGAAGCACCTTCTCCAATGATAATACAGATTACAGGTACTTTCAGCATAAACATTTCACGAAGATTACGGGCAATAGCTTCACCCTGTCCTCTTTCTTCTGCCTCAATACCTGGAAATGCGCCTGGAGTATCTATAAAAGTAATGATCGGTTTACCAAATTTTTCTGCCATTTTCATCAGACGCAATGCCTTCCGATAGCCTTCCGGATTCGCCATACCAAAATTACGTTGTTGACGCTGCTTGGTATTACGTCCCTTCTGCTGACCAATAAACATTACTGTCTGCCCTTCTATAGTACCAAATCCGCCCACCATTGCCGGATCATCCGAAACAGTACGATCTCCATGCAATTCTATGAACTGATCGGTAACAGAGTAAATATAATCAAGGGTATAAGGCCGATCAGGGTGACGAGAAAGCTGTACCCGTTGCCAGCGCGTCAGATTTTGATAGGTTTCTCTTTTTAATTTCAAGATGTTTTGTTCCAGCGTTTTAACGGCTGATTGCATCTCAGGATCAGAACCTTCTGCGAGCTGCTTCATATCAGCTAATTTTGCTTCAAGTTCTGCTATAGGTTTCTCAAAGTCCAACAGCATGTGTGTGTAATTTGTTGCAGGGGTGCAAATTTAATAGTTTCCTCCAGAAAGTAAATGTGTGTGTA
The DNA here is from genome assembly GCF_030068605.1 of Xanthocytophaga agilis. NCBI lineage: Bacteria > Pseudomonadati > Bacteroidota > Cytophagia > Cytophagales > Rhodocytophagaceae > Xanthocytophaga > Xanthocytophaga agilis. Next base: position 321,124 of record NZ_JASJOU010000005.1, on the reverse strand, counting down.
TGTAAATCGAAAATCAAAACTGCAAAATACTGATAGATAGTTCATTACTATGTAAATATTTTTATAGAAAACAGCATGCCAGCCCCAAAAACGCGCACAAAGTTGACTTTTGGAAACATGTAAGAAACAAATATATTCTCCATTGTAATAAATTAACTATTTGTAGATAATCTATACTTATTTTGTAGACTTTTAATATATTTGTAAAAATATACATAGACATGTTATCAAAGAAAGCTAAATACGCCCTTAAGGCGCTTTTTGTTCTTGCACGTGACTTTGGAAATGATGCAACCTTGATTGCTGAGATTGCTGAGCAAGAACGAATTCCTAAAAAGTTTCTGGAAGCAATTCTATTAGATCTAAAGAATCATGGTATTTTATTTAGTCGTAGAGGAAAGACGGGAGGATATGGATTATTAAAAAGTCCAGATCAGATTACAATGGGTCAGGTAGTACGTATCATAGATGGACCACTTGCCTGGGTTCCTTGTGCCAGACAGAATGGATACCAGCCTTGTGATGAATGTAATGATGTGGAAACTTGTTCTATTCGGATTACAATGCGTAAGGTGCGTGATGCCACTGCTGATATTCTGGACAGCACAACACTTGCAGATTGCGTACGTCTGGAAAAAGAGCCCTTGGACTGGATCATTTAAGAGTGTAAATGAAGACTGAATCCGGAAAGTTGATAAAAATTTCCGGATTCATTAATTTTTACCTTTTAGTGCCCACTTCCGAAGATCTTGCCAAAGATAAGGTTTAATACCTCTACAAAGATCAACCCAATTACAATCCATTCCAATCGAGTACTTTCTCTGTTTTGCAATAGGTCTGTAAACAGTTCCAGGTTATCCTGTACTACTCTAAGTTCATAATCTAATGCCCGAAATCGCGTGTTGATATCAAACATTTCCCGTAATCCATGATCTAGTTTGGATAAATATTCACTTTCCCAGACCACATCTGGTGAGTTGAATACATATAGATTGTCTATAATACTATTCTTTACATTGATAGTACGGCCAATGAAACGCAATAAGTTCTTGGGAGAAATCTTTACTTTGCCAGCCTTTTCCAATTCTTCTGCAAATCTTTTGGTCCCTTCCAAAATATCATCCCCCAAAGATTCATATGTTTCCAGAGCAACAGATTGAGCTGTATTTAACATGATAACTCGTACAGCATGCTCATTTATTTCGGGAACTATGAGAGAGGTATAATTAAATGTGAGTTTTTTTTGTGAATTTACCTCTACTAATAAATCTTCTTTAAAGTCTTCACGAACAGGGCGTTCACAGAAGTTTTTTAAAAACCGGATTAAATCGCTTTTTTCAATCTCTGAGTGATCTACAAATACAACTACTCCATAGTTGAGTACATATAAGTACTTTCCATGTTCCAGAACATAAAACACTTCATAGTTAGTAGCCAGGTAAGGTTCGCCTGTAAACTCAGCACGAAATGACTTAATATTGATTTGTTCGGCAACTTGAAATGCTTCAACTTTCAGCATAAAATGCGTTTTTATTGCAAGATAGCAATTTATGTTAAGGGGCTACTTCTAACTTATCAAATATGCGAGATAAGAGCTTAACTAAAAGGCACACTAATGCATCGCTGATAATTACTGAATAAAAAGTAAAAAAAATTTATAGTGCATGCAACCATCTATCTGTTTTCTGGGTCATGTATACAAAATCAACTTCATTAGATTGAAGTGAAGAGGAGTTTTGTGATCAGACTCCCGAAAGTTCCTGACTTTCGGGAGTTTCTATTTTATGCTTATATTACACTATCAGCTAATATGTGGCTGTACTACAAAGTGAGGGTTCTCAATAATGCCAACAACATTTCCCCACAAATCCTTTACAGAGGCAGTTTTTATTCCTTCTCCAACTTCTTCTGGTTGTTCATAAGCCACTGCCCCTGCCGCAATAAGTTTGTAAAAAGACAGCTCAATATCAGAGACACCCCAATAGGTAACAACATTATCCGATTTAAAGGCGGAAGATTGTTCTTCTGGTTGTAGTCCTAATTCGTAGCCACCTACATTAAACCCAACATAATAGGATTCATCAAAATAAGGAGAGATCCCTAAAACCTGTGAGTACCATTCTTTTGCTTTGATAATATCATTAACTTTATAGATAGTGGTTCGGAGCCCAAGAAAACTGTCTTTCATGGAAGTAGATGTCTTTTTAGTCTGACTCAGAAGATGAAGTATATGTATTGCAGCAATGGCCACAGAGGACTCTTACGTGAGAGTGTGGTCTATGGTTTGTCATTTTAAGGTAATCTGCTGAATATTTTGTCTATTTTACAAAGCTATGTATCCGTTTGGCTGTCTCTGCCAACGCTTCTTGGCTCATCTGTAACTTTGGCTTGCTGAAATTCATGTCATTCATGGAATTTAACGGAATTAGATGTACATGGGCATGAGGAACTTCAAGGCCTATAACAGTTACCCCAATACGCAGACAGGGGATTGCTTGCTGAATAGCTGGTGCCAGATTTTTACAGAATAGCATTAATTCCGTATAAATTGTATTGTCTAAATCAAAAAGATAGTCAGTCTCCTGTTTTGGTACTACCAATACATGTCCTTCTGCTACCGGACTAATATCAAGGAAGGCAAAGCAATGTTCGTTTTCTGCTATTTTGTGACAAGGGATTTCACCAGCAATGATTCGGGAGAATATGGTAGGCATGCTTAAGTATGTTTACTGATTATCAGGATAAATGAGTTCTCCAAAAATAGTATCTTTTTGAACACAATATCTGTATTATACTAATAATCAGTAAACGAAAAATTCTTAGCGGGTGATATCAACGACTTCAAATTCCATTTGCCCGGCAGGAACTGTAATGGAGGCAACTTCTCCTACTTTCTTTCCTAACAATCCTTTTCCAATAGGAGATTGCACTGAAATTTTTCCGGTTTTAAGGTCTGCTTCTTCTTCTGATACCAGTGTATAGGTAACAGTTGTTCCATTTTTCTTATTTTTAATCTTCACTTTCGACAAGATAGATACTTGAGATGTGTCGATAGAAGACTCATCAATTAAACGTGCATTTGCAACCAGATCCTCCAGCTTAGATATCTTCAGTTCCAGAAGGCCCTGTGCATCTTTGGCTGCATCATACTCTGCATTTTCACTTAGATCACCTTTATCACGGGCTTCAGCAATCTGTCTGGCAATATCCGCACGGCCTTTAGTCCGTAGCTCTATCAATTCATCCCGAAGCCTAGTTAATCCTTCTTGCGTGTAATACGAGATCTTACTCATCTTTTTATATGTTTAAGTTGTTTATTTTTAATTGAATTCAGTGTATATATGACAATAAAAAAAACGGCTGTAACTACAAGCCGTCCTACAAAACGTATACCAATAGCCTTGCAGAACCTGTTAACCAAATCCTGAACCGGACGAGTAAAACTGATCCGGAGAAATCAAATTGAACGTTATCTCTTGCATTAGTATAGACAAAAACAAACCGCAAGAGCCAACTACTCTTGCGGAAGTCTGTAAGATAAGCGCTAAAATACGAATTTTCGTTGAATAGAGCAAGTGACTTCTTCGAAAGTTATTATTTGTTATTGGGTTTATTCAAAAAGGAGAATTCTTATTTTGTGTTACACATATGGAATGTAGATTCCTAATAAAAGAAGTTTGGGAAGCCAGTTGAAGGATACTACTTTTGGTGAAGAGTTGGACAAGTTATTTACATATCTAACATTTTTTGTTATGCGAATCATATTTATGGGTACGCCTGAATTTGCAGTACCTAGCCTGGAAATATTGGTAGAGAATAATTACAATGTAGTTGCTGTAATTACAGCTCCTGATAAACCCGCAGGAAGAGGATTAAAGCTTGTGGCTTCACCCGTAAAAGAAGCTGCGCTTAAACATAGTATTCCTGTACTGCAGCCTGAAAAACTGAAAAATCCTGAGTTTTTAGAAGAATTGAAAAGCTATAAAGCAGATTTGCAGGTAGTGGTTGCTTTTCGAATGCTTCCGGAAGTTGTTTGGAATATGCCTCCCAAGGGTACTTTTAATCTGCATGCTTCTTTATTACCTGATTATCGTGGAGCTGCGCCTATTAACTGGGCTATTATTAACGGGGAAAAAGAAACTGGTGCCTCAACTTTTTTTCTGCAACATGAGATAGATACAGGTAATATTATCTTTCAGGACCATGAACCTATCTCTGAAACAGATAATGTGGGAACTGTCTATGAACGTTTGATGCATAAAGGGGCGAAACTTGTCCTTAAAACTGTTACAGCTGTAGATACAGGTAATTATCCTCAGATACCTCAGGATCTGTCTAAGCCTGCTAAGATGGCACCCAAGATTTTTACAGAAACATGTGAAATCAATTTTGAACAGTCAGTTGAGAAGATATACAATTTTATAAGGGGACTTTCTCCTTATCCAGGTGCGTGGACTAGAGTAAATGGAAAAACGTGTAAAATTTTTCAGGCAGAGAAATTCTATACTACAAATGGAGAAACTCTACAGCCTGGATCTGTTTCTTCTGATAATAAAACGTATCTGCGATTCAAGACTACAGATGGATGGATTGAAATAAAGGAATTGCAGATAGAAGGAAAAAAACGAATGAAGATAGATGAATTTCTGCGAGGAAACACAATTGCACAATAACTCAAGATATATAATAGTGTGCAACGAATCATGCACAATCTAAATGATGATCAGAAATCTGTTCATGGCCTTGATGTCAGCAAAAGCAAATGGATTTCTAATTAAAAATATTTTTGACCATTATTCAAATCATTTTTGCGTTTGACTGGAATACCGATCACTTTCAAGAAATATTCGAATAATGGTCACTTTCTTCATTGACCTAAACTCTGTTCACTTTCATAGATGACTGGACTTTAGTTCAAAAGTTTGTTTAACTGGAGTTTCGGTCGCTTCTGCCAATGACTGGAATTCCAGTCACTTTGGAAAAATATCAAGCTACTGATTATAATTTCACACTATCAGAAATCTGATTACTTTATTTAAGTATCAGGACTCTGATAATCTTGAGATATAACCAGAATCCTGATAACTCACTGTCCTCGCTATTACAGAATCCAACTTCTTAATACATTCTCAAATAATCTGATGAGTATCCTTGATTACATTCATCACAAAAATACTCTGCATGTATCGGATACCTTTGATTTCACTGAGTTCATTGATATAAAAGGTATGATAGTCATCCATACTCTCTGCAATGATCTTAAGCATAAAGTCAAATTCCCCTGAGATAGTATAACATTCAATGACAGATCTCATTTGAAGAATAGCTTCAATAAATCTTCCTCCTACTTTTTTGGTATGCTCCTTTAAGGATACATAACAGATAACCATAATCCCTTTACGTACCAAACGACGATCAACCAGAGCAGCATATTGCTTAATCACTCCATTGTTTTCCATCCGCTTGATCCGATCATGCACAGGTGTTGTACTCAGGTGTACTTTAGCGGCTATTTCTCTTACTGTACTTTTCGCGTTCTCCTGCAGTAAACGCAAAATTTCATAGTCTTTGGAATCCAATACCAAAGCCGGATTAGACATATGTTCTGCTAAGGTAGTATTATATGTACTTGACATGTGTATCTGTTCTGTTTAATATATAATAAATGTATAAATATTCTGTATTTGATACTTTATATAGCACTTATATGGGCAATATGTAATTTTGTGTAGAACAAATGTATGTATTGTGATTAATAGAAAAAATATTATCCTTATAGTAGCTTCAACTGCCATATTCTTTGAAGCATTAGATATTGCCATCTTAAATCTGGCAATGCCATTGATTAAAACAGAATTTGGGGTAGCTAATGAAACCATCCAATGGCTACAAACTGTATATCTGTTGTTCTATGGCGGTTTTCTGGTTGTAGGAGGAACATTGTCGGATGTAATGGGGAGAAAAAGAATATTTCTGGCTGGAAGTGCTTTGTTTCTGATTACTTCATTAGGAGCCGGTTTAGCTCCCTCATTTTCTTGGTTAATGGGATTCCGGGCATTACAGGGGTTAGCTGCAGCTATGGCAATGCCCTCTGCTATGTCAATCATTACCAATACATTTACAGCAAGTCATGAACGCAATAAGGCATTGGGCATCTTTAGTTCATTTGCAGCTATAGGCTCTGGATGTGGTCTTTCTCTGGGAGGGTTGATTGCCACCTATTTTGGCTGGCAGTGGATTTTTTTCATTAATGTACCAGTTATCGCCGTAGCTCTATACATGGCTTACCAATATATAGATAACGATCAGACTACTGATGACAAAAATAAACCTGATATCTTGTCAGGAGTTTTGCTAACAGTAATAATTGTTGCATTATCTTATGTTGTACATGACCTTGCAGATATACAAGACAAGTTTATCAGTACAGGAGTTATGCTTCTGTTAATTTTAGGAGGTCTCTGGTTGTTTGTTTATAGAAGCAAACGTCAAAATACTCCACTAATTGAATTCTTTTTATTTCAACATCCAATTACCATTTTGGGCAATGGGACCTGTTTGCTATTAGGAGCTTTCTTTTCTGGTTATCTATTTCTTTTATCTCTGATACTGCAACAAAATATGCATTTCAGTGCGGCAAAGTCAGGTTTATTATTGGTTCCATTCAGTATATTATCTTCTCTGATTTCTAAGTTTTTGTTACCTGTATTCTTAAAGAAGATGAATATAGTTCAGATTGGAATACTTGGTATGACCTTAATGCTAACAGGAGCTTCATTATTACTAACAGTATTCTGGCTGGATTATAACCTGTTTGTCATTTTATCCTCTGTAGCATGTGTTACAGGAAGTGGTATGGCAATCTGTTTTCCCAGCCTGACAGCCATGGCCATTCAGAAAATTCCAAATGAGAAACAAGGTGTAGGTTCTAGTGTATCTACCACTGCATATTTTATGGGAGCAGGATTAGGACTATCTATATTAGCACTATGTATGCGAATTGGCCATGCGGAAGGAACTGTAACTCCTTTACCTGTATCTGTGCTAACTATATATGCTCTGATTGCTATTGGATGGATGTGGATTTATCAACGACAGATAAAAATACATTCACAACTTTTGTATAATCATTAAAAGGTAATTGACAGACATAAAAAAACTCCACTCAAGAATGAATGGAGTTTTTTCTGTTTGTTCAATTAAATTAAGCTTTAATTTTCTCGCGTTCAGAAACTTCAGTCTGGAGACGGATAGATTCTGTATGAATAAGTTTAAACATCTCTGCTACAAAATCTTTATTGATTTTCATCTTCTCTGCCCATTCAGGACGTGTTTTGAAGATTTCAGACCAACGATCCTGCTGAAATACAGTTACATTATGCTCGCGTTTGTATTCTCCGGCTTTCTCTACAATGTTCATACGCTGAGCCAGGATTTCCAGTAGTTCGCGATCAACATCATCAATCTGATGACGCATATCTTCCAGATGATTGATAAACATAGCATCATCTGATGTAGTCTGGCGGGTTTTTAATGCTGCCAGGATTTGTTCCAACGCAGCAGGAGTCACCTGTTGTGCCGCATCACTCCATGCATTGTCAGGATCCAGGTGAGATTCGATCATTAAACCATCATAGTTCAGATCGAGTGCTTTCTGAGATGCTTCGTATATAGCAGTTCTTTTTCCTGTGATATGGCTTGGATCTCCGATAATTGGAAGATCGGGGAATAATGTCTTTAATTCAATAGCAATCCCCCAAAGTGGCTCATTCCGGTATTTCGTTTTCCGATGAGTAGAGAATCCACGGTGAATAGCTGCAATATTACGAATACCAGCATTATAGATACGTTCAATAGCACCAATCCAAAGAGCAAGCTCAGGGTTGATTGGGTTTTTGATCAAAACCGGGATATCTACACCTTTCAATGCGTCTGCCATATCCTGAACTGTAAAAGGATTTACAGTAGAACGGGCTCCAATCCATAGAATGTCTGCACCATACTTAAGCGCTTCTTCAATATGTTGAGGAGTGGCAACTTCAGTAGCAAACGGTAGTCCTGTAGCTTCTTTTACAGATTTGATCCAAGGTAAAGCTGCTGCTCCATTGCCTTCAAAAGTACCAGGTTTGGTACGAGGCTTCCAAATACCCGCACGAATAGCACTTACATTAAGTTTTTTAAGAGCCAAACCGGTATTTACCAATTGCTCTTCAGTCTCAGCACTACATGGACCTGAAATGATCAAAGGCTTCTTCTCATCCTTATTGATCCAAGCTGACAGAGGATTGAACGTTAGTTTTTGTTTTGACATTGTATATTACTGGATTACTAATATGCGGTTTTGATTAAACAAGCGATCAGTTTTTCTAAACTAACAGGTAGATTGGCTTTTAAGTTTGGATATAATTAGCAATTTAATGGATTAGGTCTTAAATACAAATAAATATCTGGTAAAAACTTTTATAACTGCGTAGATTTTGCATCTAACAAAGCATGTATTGCATATTTTTCAGTAAGCAAAACTACTTACTTATTTTATCTATAATTGTCTCTACTAAATTAACCTTACTGACTAAAATGTAACCTTTCCATATCTAAAGGTTTTCTGCTTTTCCTTCCAGTCGCTACACTATATAATCCGAAAAGGTAGTATTTTGCGCCAAACAAGAATATATACACTATGAAGATTATCTTTTTAGACGCAGAAACATTTGGAGAAGTTCCTTTGCTGTCTTCCCTGAAGGAATTAGGTGATCTTGTAATTTATCCTGTAACTACTCCTGACCAAACGCTATCGAGAATACATGATGCGGATATTGTTCTTACAAACAAAGTGGTATTAGATCGTGCTGTACTTGAAAAATCGACTCACTTAAAGCTTATTTGTGTAACGGCTACAGGTATAAATAATGTAGATGTTACATTTGCTCAGCAACGAGATATACTTGTTAAGAATGCTGTTGGATATGCGGTTGATAGTGTAGCACAACATACATTTACATTATTGCTGGCTTTGCAGGAACAGATTCTCTATTATGATCAGTATGTAAAGTCAGGAGGCTATACACAAAGTCGCACTTTTACACATCTGGAGCGGGAATTTAGATTATTGAAAGGAAAACGTTTAGGTATTATTGGATTAGGAGATATCGGGAGAGGGGTTGCACATATTGCAGAAGCATTTGGTATGGAGGTAGTATACCATTCCATATCAGGTAAGCAACGTCCCGAGAAATATAAACATGTCAGTTGGGAGGATCTTTTACAATTATCAGACGTAATTTCTGTGCATTCTCCATTAACAGAGCAAACACGAAACTTGATTAATGCCGAGACATTACGTCAAATGAAGTCTACTGCCATTCTTCTTAATCTTGGTAGGGGTGGCATAATTAATGAAACAGATTTGGCAAAGGCTATAGATGAAGACCAGATTGCAGGTGCAGGACTGGATGTGTTTGAACAAGAGCCTCTGACTATTCAAAATCCTTTATTATCTGTTCAAAAGAAACATAAGTTAATTCTAACTCCTCATATTGCCTGGGCTGCAGTAGAAACTCGGGAACGTCTTATGGAAGTTGTTATTGATCATATTCGTAATTTTGTGCGCAATGGCCAGATGCAGCAATAAAATTACCTGTCTATCTTTATTTTTAACTCTTTAATTGTTGTAATGCGTATTACGCTTGATAATGTAGGAAGAAAATTTAATCGGGACTGGATATTCCGAAATATACATCTTACGCTTGAATCTGGTAATGTTTATGTCATTACCGGACCGAATGGAAGTGGAAAATCAACCTTTCTCCAGATACTGGCAGGGAATTTGCCACTTACAGAAGGAAAGATCTCTTATTCCTTACAAACAAAAATTGTTTCTGAAGACAACATTTTCCGGCACATTTCCGTAGCATCGCCATACCTGGAATTGATTGAGGAATTGACATTAACTGAAGTAATAGAATTTCATTTGAGATTTAAGCAATTAAGGGATAATCTGAATGTAAATTCTTTTATAGAAAGAATTGGATTGCAGAAATCAAAAGATAAGTTTATCAGCAATTTTTCGTCTGGAATGAAAACACGGCTAAAGTTAGGATTAGCTTGTTATTCTGATACACCCATTCTGTTATTGGATGAACCTACTTCTAACCTTGATACAACAGGAATTGCCTGGTATCAGAAATTAATTTCAGAAACGGTACAGAACCGCTTAGTAATTTTATGTTCCAATCAGGTGTATGAATACGAATCATTTGGAAATATACTACATTTTGAAAATGGGCGTTTACTTCAATAAAATCTCACTTCCCAACCGCAGAGCATCTTATTCTATGTGATACGTTTACACAATTACATACTTTTCTACCAATTTGCATTGAACTACCCTAACCTGTTACAACCATCAATCGGGTCTAAATTTATAAAACTCACTCATCCTGCATGCGGTTATTATTGGCGTTTCTCTTTCTGCCTGTTCTTTATGTCCAGGCTCAATACACTTCTTTATCTGACCATCTGGCACATTATTCTCTTGCTTATACAGACACATTTTCTGGTTCATCAATAGATACTAGTCAGCTACTGTCAGCTTACAACTATTCATATTCTACTTTCAGTCCAAAAGATGGTAATTCGTTGCTGGGTAAATTGCGTCAACGGAATTATGGAGCTCAATTAGGGTTTCAGCGTGGTGCATATAACTTTTTAGAAATGGGGTTTGAGCATCACTGGAGAACTATCAGTTTGTTTAAACCACGTATGTTCTCAGTGGGAGGTTCTTTCGGATATAATTTCTGGGATAATACAGCTGAATATAAAGTGGGTGTATGGTACAAAGCAGGAAGAATAGCGTTGACATATGGAGCAAACCTGGTCTATGCTACTAACTTTAAACAAGGGAAGTTGGGGGTTGCACCTGTTGTTGGTTTCAGGCTGTTAGGATTTCATTTGACTACAGGATATAATGCTTTCTTCAATGGAGATGAAGAATTTAAAGAATACAATCAGTTCTATGTATCGTTGAGATATTTCTTCCCTATTGATAATACGTTCAAATGGAAGAAGAAAAATAAAGGAAAAGATAAAAAAGAATTCAGATGGCCATGGCAAAAGAAGTAAGTAGGACTGGTTTATATAGATAGAAGAAGCTAAAACATTTTAATGAATTTTTCTGGTGTCTATGCGTATTGTTTGCATTTCTGATACACATGGTGCTCATAGTGAAATAGCAATTCCGGATGGGGATTTGCTTATTCATGCAGGAGATATTTCCAAAAGGGGTAAGGAACCTGAAATTATCGACTTTAATGATTGGCTTTCTACATTGCCACATCGTCATAAAGTGATCGTTGCAGGGAACCACGATTTTCTATTTGAGCGAAATGCTAAACGGGCAGAGTCCCTGCTTACACATGCAGTCTATTTACGTAACACAGACGTTAAGATAGAAGGTCTTACTATATGGGGATCACCAATTACGCCCTGGTTCTTTGACTGGGCTTTTAATCGTCAGCGTGGTGCTGATATACGGAGATATTGGGACAGGATACCCATTAATACAGATATACTTGTAACACATGGTCCTCCTCGGGGTATCTTAGATAAGACAGACCGGGGAGATACTGTTGGTTGTGATGACTTATTGGAAGCTGTATGGAAGGTAAAGCCAAAACTTCATTTGTTTGGACACATTCATGAGGCCTATGGTCAGATAGAAGTAGATAATATGCAGTTTATCAATGCCAGTATCATGAACCTGAACTATAAGCCTGTGAACGATCCGATTATAATTGACTTATAAACAATTACTGGAAAACATGTACCTGTTCCCATACAATCTTCAGAAATAATTTTTCCGGTGGAGGTGTCTTCTGGAAATGAAGAAGTTGAAGTGATATATTTCTGGCTATTTGTACATCCCATAGTTCATACATGCCCAGATAATAAACTTTTTTGAGTTTTCCTGTCAGGTCGGCTTCTGCCTCCTGACAGATTTGTATGGACTCTGCTCTTATACATACCACATCCTGCTTGTTAAATAGAGAAGCTTGTTGTTTTATTCTTAGATAGGGTTGCAGCTTAATTATAGATATAATATTGGCATTACCAAAGAATCTGGCAACATAGGATGTGGCAGGGTGATTATAAATATGATGTGGTGTTCCAATCTGAATAAGAGAGCCATCCCGCATAACACCTATTGTATCAGAAAGTGTTAATGCCTCTGTTGTATCATGGGTGACAAATATGGCAGTAGTACCACTTTTCCGGATAATATCACTCACCTCATGTTTCAATTCCTGTCGGCGAATAATATCAACATTACTGAATGGTTCGTCCAGCAACAACAGCATAGGCTCATCTGCCAGTGCACGAGCCAAGGCCACCCGTTGCATTTCTCCTCCGGATAATTGACGAGGTAATTTGTGTTGTAATGCGGATAAATCACATAGATCTATCATTTTATCCAGCCTATCTAGTTGATATTGTAGATCATAGCCTTTGAGAGAATACAGGATATTTTGGCGAATGGATATATTTGGTTGTAAATTGAAGTTCTGATGTACTAACCGTATATGTGTATGTCCTGGTACTAGATTTTGTGAAGGGCCTGTTATAGATTCTTTTAACAAGCGAACACTACCACTATCTGCATCTTCCAGTCCGGCAATGATTCGTAATAGAGTAGTTTTACCACTTCCACTTTCTCCCACTAACCCAAATATTTCTCCTTTCTTTATTGCTAGTGTTATATTTTTAATAGCCGGAGCAAATTGTCCAGAATAAGTTTTGTTTAAATCTTTGACTGTTAGTATATTCATTAAAAGTTTAAAGGCAGTGCCTGTTAATTTATTACTCAGAATAAGTAACTCTAGAGCACATATAGTATACAGCATGTACTCCTCTTTATTTAACAACAGATTGTAAAAACCTCACTTTGTTTCAAACACATTTCGCTAAAATTAGTTTATCTGTTTAAATGACAAATTTACAGGTATTTGTTTGAACTGAAACTTTTCTTTATGCTGAACCTTCAGGTGACCATAGATACAAATTCGGGCTTTTGTTTTGGTGTTGTTTATGCAATTGAGATGGCAGAGGACATTCTTGATGAACAGGGGTATCTGTATTGTCTGGGAGATATTGTGCACAATGATGAAGAAGTTAATCGTCTGGAGAATAAAGGGCTGAGAATCATTAACCATGATCAGCTGGCTGGTTTGCAAAATGAAAAAGTATTGATCAGGGCACATGGAGAGCCTCCTTCTACCTATGAACTTGCTCTAAAAAATAATATTGAATTAATTGATGCATCTTGTCCGGTAGTGTTAAAGCTGCAAAATCGTATCAAAAATTCCTATGATAGAGATGATAGGATATTTATTTATGGGAAACATGGACATGCGGAAGTTGTAGGACTACTTGGACAAACCAATAATGAAGCAGTTGTATTTCAGGATTTATCTGAATTAAATCCAAAAGATATGCCCAGACGTATTACTTTATATAGTCAGACTACTAAAAGCACAGATAAGTTTTATGATATTACCAAGAAACTAAAAGAAGAAGGCATCGAAGTGGAATCCAATGACACTATATGCCGTCAAGTGTCGAATCGTGATAAAGAATTACGTCTCTTTGCAAAGCGTTTTGACAAGATTATTTTTGTTTCTGGCTCTAAATCTTCAAATGGAAAAGTACTCTTCAATGTTTGCAAAGAAACCAACCCTAATACTTTCTTTGTATCTAAGGTGACAGACATTAACCTTGAATGGTTTGCTACTAATGAAACGGTGGGCATTTGTGGTGCTACATCTACTCCTATGTGGTTGATGGAAGAGGTCCGAAATACAATCTGCAAGCTATAATCAGTTGCTATTCAATAAAATACACTTTAAGGTCTTGTATTTATGAGAGCAATGTTTTTAATTTTGTATCCCTACTTAGAGCGGAGAAACATCTGGAAATCCTCAAATTAACCTTAACAATTACAAACCCTACAAAACCTATTATATATGTTTCCCCTTTGGATAAATATTCTGATTGCCATCTCTACTTTTTTTCTGATGGAAGGTGTGGCATGGGCCACTCATAAGTATATCATGCATGGGATATTATGGAACTGGCATAAATCGCATCATACTCCTTATGCTGGAGCATTCGAAAAAAATGATTTGTTTGGATTGGTATTTAGTGTGCCAGCAGCTGCAAGTATAATGATAGGTATTGAGTTTGCGGCTCTACGTTTTTTATTATGGGTAGGTATAGGAATTACAGCATATGGTATTTTTTATGTATTATTTCATGATATATTAGTTCATCAACGCATCAAACATGGATTACGCCCAGAGAATAAATACCTTCGCCGAATGATCCGGGCTCATAAGGTTCACCATAAATGTACAACAAAAGAGGGAGCAGAGGCTTTTGGTTTTTTATATGCTCCACCAAAATATGAAGCATCTACATATAAAGCCAAAGATGTTAAACAATCTGATTCTATCTCTAATCAAGAAAGCAAGCATGTTCCTCAATAAGTCTTTGACTTCGTAAAAATTATCTGATCGTATTAGGATAAATTAATTGTTATCCGTTTTTGTTAGAAAAGAAAGGATTTGTTCTGTTTGTTTTTGGTCATCCAGATTATGAAATTGGATATTGGCAGGTAGTATCTGCAACATCTGGCTTACTATGGAAGAATTTCCTATAATAAACAGTTGTATCTTTGTCGTATATTGTATAAACTTATTAAATAACACGCGTAGTTGCCCTAACGATAAGGCGACATCTTTTTCATCTTCCACTTCAATAACTATAGCAGTTTTAAGTGATTGTTCAAGTAGCTCTGCTGCATAACCAACTATAATACTTTCAGAATGATTATCACAGTCATATATGGTTACATCTTTTGTTTGCATTCTTATAGTTTCAGTAATCCTATTTTGATAAGAAGGAGGAATCGGGATACCTATTCTAAGAGATAAAAGAAGGTACATAGTTAGATAAATAGAGTTTAATAAAAATTTTCAAATAATTTGAGCAGAAATTTATCATTTGTGCAACAAATTGTGTTACTACTACGTTGTAATTTTCTAATTTTGCAGTTAAGCCCTTACAAGAATCCTAAATTTGGCGTCCTTAAAAATATAAACTCAGAGTCTGGCACTTCTGTAGGCTTGGATTCGTTTTTATAATAGTTCCTCAAACTGAGCGATGTAGTAAATTACATTCATGAAAGATTCCAGAAGATTTGTAATACAAGGTATTTTTATACTTGTTGGTATTGTTTATTTAGTACGACTTTTTTATTTACAGGTTGTTGATGATAATTATAAAGCACAAGCCGATGATAATGCCATTCGGAGGGTAATTGTCTATCCACATAGAGGCCAGATTCTGGATAGGAATGGAAAACTGATTGTAATCAATGAATCGGTATATGATATTTCTGTAATTCCCAAAAAAGCCAGGATTGATGACACAGTGAGCTTTTGTAATACAATGGGAGTTACACGGCAGTATTTTGATTCGGTAATGACTATTGCAACACGATCTAAATATGCTAGAGGGCGACCTACTGTTTTTTTGAAACAATTATCTGTAAATGAGTTTGCTCATATTCAGGATCGTCTGATTAATTATCCTGGATTCTTTTATACTTCACGTGCTGTCCGAAAGTATCCTCAACCTACCCTCGCCAATGCACTTGGCTATATAGGAGAGATTAGTGAGAAACGCCTCGAAAATCAGAATTACTACAGACAAGGTGACTACATCGGTATTTCAGGTGTAGAGTCGTATTATGAAGAACAATTACGTGGGCAACGAGGTGTTCGTTATGTAATGGTGAATGTGAATGGAGTTGAGAAAGGGTCTTTTAAAGAAGGCACATTTGATACATCTGCTGTTGCTGGCGAAAATTTGATTTCATCTATTGATTTGGATCTTCAGCGGTATGCCGATAGCTTAATGACTAATAAGATTGGGAGTATTGTTGCTATAGAACCTTCTACAGGAGAGATTCTCACTATGGTATCAGCTCCTAGCTATGATCCAAATCTATTAGTAGGACGTTTGTTTGGAAAGAACTTCAGTGAGTTGCAAAAGAACCCCTACTTACCAATGTACAACAGGCCTATCCAGGCTGTATATCGGCCTGGATCTATCTTTAAGCTAGTGCAATCACTAGTTGCCCTTGAAGAAGGTGTAATCGATCCTCAGTCTCAGTTTGCCTGTATCAAAGTACCAATGAAATGCCATAGCCATCCAAGTGGACATAATGACTTACACAATGCTATTGAGTGGTCCTGTAACCCTTATTTTTACAATGTGTACCGACGTATTATCTACGCACAAAGTAGTGGTAATAATTGGAGAGATGCTCCGATTGGTTTGATGGAGTGGAATAAACATGTAAAAACGTTTGGATTTGGGACAAAGCTAGAGGTAGATATGCCGAACGTAAAACGAGGATTCATACCTGATACTGCTATATACAACCGCTCCTATGGAAAATCTCGCTGGCAGTTCTCAAACTTTTATTCAGTAAGTATTGGGGAAGGAGAGCTAAACGTGGTACCAATTCAGATGGCTAATCTTGCTGCTATCATGGCTAATCGGGGTTATTATTATACACCACACCTGATCAAACGTATAGGTAAGAATGGAGCGCCTCTTCCTCAATATCAGGAAAAACACCATACAAGTATCAAACCGGAGCATTTTCAAACAGTGATTGATGGGATGGAAGATGCAGTAAAACGGGGAACTGTGTGGTCTAAAGCACGTATTCCAGATATTGTTATGTGTGGAAAGACCGGAACTTCACAGAATAAAAAAGGCGAGAAGGACCATTCCGTGTTTGTGGCCTTTGCTCCAAAAGAAAATCCTAAAATAGCATTGGCTGTTTATGTTGAGAATGCAGGCTTCGGTGGATTTGCTGCTGCACCTATCGCCAGTTTAATTGTAGAAAAATATTTGAAAGGGCATGTAGACAGAACTTTACTGGAAAAAGATTTCAAGTTGCGTAATTATATGCCTAAGCCTAAAATTGATCCTAAAGCTATTAAAAAGGATAGTACAGGCTCCAAGCCTAAACCTACACTTCCTGGTTTCCCAAAACCAGATACCAGTAAACAAAACAAGCCTATTATTGTAAGTAATCGCACTAAGTCAGCCACAGAGAAGAACTAATTTATTTCATCAACAATTTACTATTCAGAAAAAAATTATGCTTTATGCTCAGCCCAGGCCTGGACAGGAACTATCAACAGGTAAGCTCGACTGGCTTACAGTTGCCTTGTATGCAGCTTGTGTAATAGCGGGTTGGTTCAACATTTTTGCTGCTGTTTATGATCCCGAACTTCACCAAAGTATTTTTGACTTTGGGATAAATTCTGGAAAGCAACTTATCTGGATTGGCTCCTCCTTTGTTTTGATACTCCTGATCATGATTGTGGACTTCAAGTTCTTTGAAGCTTTTGCCTTTATTCTGTATGGGATAATTTTAGTTGCATTGGTTGGTGTAATCTTTTTGGCTCATGATGTGCATGGCGCAAAAGCCTGGTTTGAAATAGGGAGTATTCGGATACAACCTTCAGAGTTTGCCAAATTTGTTACAGCACTTACTCTGGCAAAATATCTGGGTGATAATGAAATAAAATTTGATGATACTCGGACTCAACTCGTCTGTGGCGCTATCATAGGCATTCCGGCAATATTAATATTAAAGCAAAATGATACAGGGTCTGCTCTTGTCTTTGGAGCTTTTATCCTGGTTCTATATAGAGAAGGCCTTACTCCCTGGGTATTGATACTTCCTATCATTGCTGCGGTCATTGTTATCTTATCATTAATAATAGAACACGTATATCTTCACATTGCAGTCTGGGTTATTATAGGATTGGTAATTCTTAATCTGCGTTGGAAGAGCCCCCGAAACATACTTATGTCTATTGGAGGGGGAGCTTTTGTAAGTGCAATGATTGAGTTGGTTGGTTTCTTTATGTTTAACGTATTGCAAGCTCACCAGCGAGATAGAATTATGGTTTTATTAAAACCTGAGACAGTTGACCAGAAAAAAATTGGCTGGCAGGTACTTCAATCCAAGATTGCTATTGGTTCGGGAGGCTTCTGGGGAAAAGGGTTTTTAAATGGTACACAAACAAAATTTGACTTTGTGCCAGAGCAAAGTACCGACTTTATTTTTGCTACTATTGGTGAAGAGCAGGGATGGATTGGTGGGTTGATCGTTTTTATTTTAATGATAGGGCTGCTTTGTCGTATTATTGCACTTGCAGAACGTCAACGTGATCGTTTTTCCCGTATTTACGGGTATTGTGTTGCCTGTATCATCTTTTTCCACTTTGCTGTAAATCTTGGAATGGCTATTGGATTGCTTCCTGTAATTGGGATTCCTCTTCCGTTCTTTAGCTATGGTGGATCATCTTTGTGGTCTTTTACAATTTTACTCTGGATCTTCTTAAAACTAGATTCTCATCGTATTGAGGTGTTAAGCCGACTTTAATAATGATAGTAGATAAAAATAAAAAGGGTGTGTATCATATACACACCCTTTTTATTTTTATATCTGACATCCTCTTATTCTACAACACCTTTTCTCCATTCTTCAACAACCGGATACCAGATAGGCTCATATTCTACATAACGTACTAACTCATATGCTTCTTCTGTAAATGCATTTGGACGACGCATGAATGTAAAGTTTATCTCTGAGAAATTGGCATTCTGAGTATACGTCCATACTTCTTTGTCTTTTAGTCGGGTCACCTGGTCTGGCTGGCCTAACACAATGTATATCATACCCATATCTGTTTTCCAGCCTTCTTTGTAACTGGAGAATAATCTATTTGCTGTTGCTACACGACGATAGTAAGCTCTAATACTTCGCTTGGCACGAGTTTCACTATTACTTGTCAGACGCAACCAATAAGTATCAAGTGTTTTCTTAGGTATAGTTGTTGTTTGTAATTCTTTCAGTTCGTTCTTAGTACTGATATAAATAAGTGGTTCTACCAAATCCTGGGGATGGGTGTATCTTGGATAACGCTTGTCACCTATCCAGATACTAACTCCTGAATTTTGGCTGGTGTCTTCCTGAAAGAAGTATAAGCCAGGTTTTGGGAGGGTAAAGGATTGATTGGTAGAGACAGTAAATAAAGTATCAGGTTCTAACGTTTTAGGAACATTCTTGGCCGCACTTCCCATAGGAGAAGGCGCAGGTTCAAAATCATGACTATAATGTGTTACCACCATTGAACGTTTAGTATGGTTCAGATCTGCAATCTGAAGTGTATCTGTTTGTGTAGCAAAGTTGCGAATCATCGGATATTCACCATATTGATCGAATATGCCATAGGTATCACTCAAACGGGTGGAAGTAAATTTTAACGGAACATCATGTAGTACCTTTTTGGATGCTGTCAGATTATTGATTTCCAGTAGAAGAAGTGCTGTAGGTACTTGCAACTTGGGAACCGTAAATGAAAACAAAAAACGGTTGTCTTCTAACTTGGTAAGATCATCAACTGTCAGACGAACATTTTTGCGTTGTAATATGTCCCGACTACTATAATCTGGTAGAATAGCATAATTGAAAATAAAATCACTGACAAACCGTTGAGGTGTCATAGACTGGTAGTTACCCAATATTTGTGCTTCGACAAACACCCTGATAGCAGTATCCTGAACCAATGTTTTGGTTTTTGGTATAAGTGAAATTTCTTCTGTTACAATGGGTTTATTAGGATTACTGACAGGCTTGGATGCAGGAGGCCGTGAACAACCAGCTACTAATAGTGCTGCACCAAGAAAAAAATAATATAGTTTCATTGTAATTGTATATGTAATTTATAGACAGAACAGGCTGCAATCAAAATAGTATCTTTTCAAACTGAAAATCTCAGTGTTGTATAAAAATGATTACTTTTGTAAAAGTATATTCTAAAAGTAATGAGTTTTCACAAACACATTGATAAACATTCGCAAAAATAATACCTTGTTAAAAACGAAATTAAGCATTAGTTTATTTTTGTGATACCATCGTTCTTGATTTCTACTATAGTTAGTTCAATTAACCATTTATCGACGGGCCTATTTTCACTTATGGAACTGATTAATCCAATTTATACAGATGCAGCTAAAGTAGAACAACTAGCTGCTGAATTTCAGACTAGTAAGCCATATAAACATCTGGTTCTTGATAATTTCTTTCGCCAAGAAGTAGCTGATAAGCTATATGAAAATTTTCCTTCAGTAGAGAAATTGACCAAGCACTGGAAAGGAATGAATGAAAATAAGTCTGAAGGATCTAACTTTTCTGATTTTGATCCCATCTTTACTCAGGTTCGCAACGAGATCATGTCCCCGGAATTCGCTCAATGGATGGAGAAAGTAACAGGAATCAAAGGTGTATTTGTAACTGACGATAGTCTGGGTACTGGTTTACATCAGGGTAGCGATGGAAGCTTTCTGGATATACATGTTGACTTTAACATACACCATGTAAAGAATGTATATCGCCGTTTGAATTTTCTGGTCTATCTAAATAAAAACTGGAAAGATGAATATGGTGGAGGAATGGAAATGTGGAATGCAGATATGACCAAGATGGAAAAGGTTGTAATGCCTATACTGAATCGGGTATTGATTTTTGAAACCAGTGAGATTTCTTATCATGGATATTCAAAAATTACATTGCCTCCAGGAGAAACAAGAAAATCGTTCTATACTTATTTCTATACTCCTATCACAGATCCTACAATCCTGAATAAATACCATGATACTATCTTTAAGCCTAAACCGGGAGATAGTACATTGAAGAAAGTAGGCACCAATACAAAAGAAACGCTTAAAAACTTTATCAAAGGCCAATTGAAAAGGGCAGGCGTGAAGTTCTAGATTTATATCTGGCAGTTGTTTTTTGAAGAGAGGACTTTTATCAGGTAGTTATACACTGCAAATTATAAAAAACAAAAACGAATGTCTTTTAGTACAACAGAGATAACCTCACACGAAATTATATCGGATAACCCGATACATCAACGTTTGTTGTTTGCGTATTATGAAGCAACCAATATTACTAAAGGCCAGTTGCTGGAAG